>CAMDGH010000001.1 GCA_945897755.1 Chryseobacterium gleum
GCACAACCAGCTCTACCTGCAACACCAAGCTTAAGTGCTGTCACTCAACCAAGCTGCTCAATAGCAACAGGAACGTTTACAATAAGTAATTACAATGCAACGCATACGTATACGGCTAGTCCATCAGCAGGAGTTATTATCTCAGGATCCACAGTTACTGCACCAGCAGGATCATACACGATCGTATCCACCTTATCGGGTTGTAGTTCAGCTGCATCGAGTACTGTGCTTGTAAATGCACAACCAGCTCTACCTGCAACACCAAGCTTAAGTGCTGTCACTCAACCAAGCTGCTCAAAAGCAACAGGAACGTTTACAATCAGTAATTACAATGCAACGCATACGTATACGGCTAGTCCATCAGCAGGAGTTGTTATCTCAGGATCCACAGTTACTGCACCGGAAGGATCATACACGATTGTATCCACCTTATCGGGTTGTAGTTCAGCTGCATCGAGTGCTGTGCTTGTAAATGCATTTTCTTTAATAACTCCTATTTTTGATCCAATTTCTCCTACGTGCTCAAATTCAATTTCTCCTTTAAAAAGCAAATCGGTCAATGGTATT
This sequence comes from Chryseobacterium gleum, assembly GCA_945897755.1. Taxonomy (GTDB): domain Bacteria; phylum Bacteroidota; class Bacteroidia; order Flavobacteriales_D; family Crocinitomicaceae; genus CANHVK01. The sequence goes on from CAMDGH010000001.1 coordinate 568, forward strand.
AATGGTACATGGTATCCATCCTTTGTTCCGAATAAAACAACAGAATATACATTTACACCAGTCTCAAATCAGTGTGCTATTTCTGTGAAAACAACAGTTATTATTTTAGAACTTCCAGAAACAGGCGATATCTCGGGGGTAAGTAAATTGTGTACAGGGAAGGGAGGTTTAATATTCTCTAATGTTGCTGGTGGAACTTGGAGTAGTTCAAATCCAGCTGTACTTATGATTGATAATAATGGATCAATGAAAGGCATATCCATTGGTAAGAGTACGGTCACTTATACGACTTCTAATAATAATTGTTCAAATTTAACTGCTTTTGAGGTAAGTGTGGATGGATGTTTGGGTATTTCGAAACCGCAAGAAACACTTATTTCAGTGTATCCTAATCCTACTTCAGATATGCTAAATGTTGTTTTACCGGATAAACATTTTTACGACACTTATGTGATTATGGACTGTATTGGCAAGGTTATTGACACAGGCTCAATTCTTGGAAATACATTAGTTTTCCCTATTTCATTACTTGCAGATGGAGTTTATAGTATTAGCCTATTGGGTGATGGTATTTATAAAGAGCACATTTTATTTTCTAAAGTTCACTAAAAAACAAATCGTATTATGGCTATTTTATCAATACCAGAAAAAAATATTAAGATAACGAATCCATCGGACATTAAGCTATTTTTTAACCAGAGAAACATTTTCTTTGATCAATGGAATTGTGAAGTTGTATTTGACAATACTGCATCTCAGGATGAAATTTTAAAAGCATATGAGAAAGATTTAAAACCATTCATGGAAGCCGGAGGATATGAAACTGCAGATGTAATCTCTATAAATGCATTAACTGAAAATTACGAAACAATTCGGAATAAATTTTTAGCAGAACATATTCATTCCGAAGATGAAATTAGATTTTTTGTAGATGGTCAAGGTTTGTTTTGGTTTCATTTAGAATCAACACCCGTTTTCAATTTATTATGTGAGCGAGGGGATTTAATTTCTATTCCAGCGGGAACCAAACATTGGTTTGACGCAGGTGAAAATAATCCCTTTGTTAAAGCAATCAGAATTTTTATTGATATGTCCGGTTGGATACCTGAATATACTGGTTCAGAAATAGAAACTCTTTTTTCTGATATTACTGTTGATTCAGTTAAAATAAGTCTCTAAATTTATCCTATGTCTTTAGCACCATCCATTCAATATGTTTTAACTGATATAGAAGGGACAACGACCTCTATTTCTTTTGTTTACGATGTTTTGTTCCCTTATTTTCGAAAAGAAATTCCAAAAATAATTTCAATGCAAGAGGATCCTGAAATCATCACGATCATTGAAGACACAAAATCTATCGCGAAAATCATGGACAAAAAAGAGCTCACATCGATAGAAGAAGTGATCGATGTCTTACTTGAATGGAGCTTAGAGGATAAAAAAATAACACCATTAAAAACATTACAAGGGATTCTTTGGAAAAACGGATATGTTTCAGGAGAACTCAAAGGAAATGTGTTTCCAGATGTTGCTCCGGCATTAAAAAAATGGAAAAGTGAAGGATGTAAGATTGGCGTTTTTTCCTCTGGTTCTGTAGCTGCTCAAAAATTAATATTTGGCTATAGTGAGTCAGGAGATTTAACACCATTATTCTCACATTATTTTGATACAAATACAGGAGGAAAAAGAGATGTCGAAACGTATAAAAAAATAGCGCGCTTGATTGAAATACAACCAAAACAAATCCTATTTTTATCGGATATTGTGGAAGAATTAGAAGCTGCTAAAAAAGCGGATTACCAAACAATTCAATTAGTTCGCCCAGGAACCATTTCTAATTGGAATACCACAGCCCTGTCTTTCGATACAATTACGGTCTAAGCACATAATCTTAGTTAACAATAAAAAAAATGACGAAATTTAGAACTATTTGGCCTACAGAAGATAAATACGTTGAAGTAATTGATCAGCGAAAACTCCCACATGAATTTGTTACGGAGAAATTAATTACCTATAAAGATGCCGAAGTAGCAATTAAGGAAATGATTGTAAGGGGTGCTCCTCTAATTGGCGCTACTGCTGCATATGGAATTTACCTTGCTGTTAGAGAAATGATTGAAAAAGAATTGGATATTTCATTTCTAAATCAAGCATTTTTAGATTTACGCGCTTCTCGACCAACTGCTGTAAATCTTTTTTGGGCGCTAGATAAAATGAGGGCTGCAATGGATGATTCTGATGATCTTCTAACAACTTCTTGGGGTACAGCAGCAGCTATTGTGGATGAAGATATTGAAATATGCCGTATGATTGGTGTACATGGACTTCCGTTGATTGAGGAAATTTCGCAAAGGAAAAATGGTGGGGTTGTTAATGTGTTAACACATTGCAATGCAGGGATGTTAGGCTGTGTAGAATGGGGTACAATAACTTCACCGATTTATCAAGCGATTCAAAAAGGGATAGATGTACATGTATGGGTAGATGAAACTAGGCCAAGAAATCAAGGATCGAATCTAACCGCTTATGAATTGACAAGACACAATGTGCCTCACACTTTGATTGTGGATAATGCTGGTGGACATTTAATGCAACATGGAATGGTAGACATGGTTATTGTAGGAACTGATCGAACAACAAGGCAAGGAGATGTTGCCAATAAAATTGGGACGTATTTAAAAGCATTGGCAGCTTTTGACAATAAAATTCCATTTTATGTTGCATTGCCTTCAACGACTTTAGATATGTCCATCAATGACGGTCTAACTGAAATCCCAATAGAAGAACGAAATCAAGACGAGGTAAGATATATGATTGGGAAAGGAACTTCGGGGAATATAGAGTCTGTATTGATTTGCCCAGAAACTACCCCAGCAAGTAATTATGGATTCGATGTTACCCCAGCACGTTTAGTGACTAAAATTATTACAGAAAGAGGAGTTTGTGATGCTTCAGAAGAAGGATTATTGAGATTGTTTCCAGAATTTAGTTAGCTAAACTTATTTCATTTTAATTACCTCTGGAGTTATATTCAGGGGTTTTTTTGTGCTAATATAAAATCGATTTATTCACATTTTTAACTATCTTAAATAGAAAATAGCATTTTTTAGGCTTAAGTAATTAGTTAATAATGGTTATGAAGGAAGAACTTTTACATCATATTTGGAAAATGAAGCGATTTGAATCTACAGACTTATCATTGGTAGATGGTAGACATATTTCCTTACTTTCTGTGGGTATTCATAATCATACCAGTGGTCCTGATTTTTTTAATGCTTCCATTTTGATTGATGGAATTAGGTGGATTGGAAATGTAGAAATTCATATTAATTCTTCAGATTGGTATAAGCACAAGCACCAAAATGATGAAGCTTACGACACCGTTATTTTACATGTTGTTTATTGTTTTGATCAAGCTGTTTTCATTAAAAATGAGTCAATTCCAACCCTTGAACTGAAACCTTATATTGAACTGGATTTTTTAGATTCCTATAAAAAAATATCCCGAAGTCGCTTGTTTATTCCTTGTTCGGATCAATTGAAGAATGTTCCTTCAATTGTCATATATTCCCAATTAGACGCTGTTTTTATGGACCGAATGGAAGATAAGTCTCTGTTTTTAAATGAACGGTATGCTCATCATAATAAAGACCTTAAGCAACTTTTATACGAGCAAGTGCTGCGTTTTTTCGGACTCAAAAATAATGAACTTCCATTTATAGAACTGAGTTCGAGAATTCCGTACCAAATTATTAAGCAAATTCCAACTGATTCATGGGAGGCTGTTCTGTTGGGTGCAGCAGGGCTTTTAGAGATTAAATCAGATGATCTTTATCTCTCTCGCATGAAAAAAGAGTGGTTTTTTTATAAGTGTAAATATGATTTAATTTCAATGAATGCTACCAGTTGGAAGTGTTTTGGGTCAAGGCCTGCTGCATACCCACCATTTCGAATTGCGCAATGTGCTAGATTGCTTTCCTCTTTTGAATTAACTGAAATTTTACATAATTTAACTAATTGGGATTTAAAAAGTAGTGTTTCGTTATCTTCTTTTTGGCAGACTCATTACCAATTGCATAAAAAGTCAAAACCGCATACAACTCAATTTACAACAAAGATGCTTCACTTATTTTTAATAAATGTTGTAATTCCTGTACAGTGGTGGTTTTCGAATTATTCGAACTATACAATTTCCAAATCAGCTTTAATTGAATTTAGTGAAAATATCCCCTTTGAGTCCAATCATATTGTTTCGGCTTGGCAAAATCATTCCTTTAAGATTAAATCTGCGAAAGAGTCACAAGGAATTTTACAACAGTTTCATTCTTTTTGTGAAAAGAAAAGATGTCTTACATGTAAGATTGGAAGTAATTTAATGAATAGCGAACTCAATAAATAGTTTTTTAAGAGATTTTAACAATCTTTATTAATGATAAAAGATTAATATTACATAAAATTTAAAATTATGAATTTACCTTTTTTAATTACGGTAGGACTTCTTCTACTAGTTATAATTACATCATTTGTAGCTATTCCCCAAGGGAATATTGCTGTAATAACTCTGTTTGGTAAGTACCGAAGAATATTACACCCAGGTTTAAATTTTAAAATTCCATTTTTCGAATCCATTTTTAAACGTGTTTCAATCCAAAATAGAGCTCTTGAAATGGAATTTCAAGCAATTACGCAAGATCAAGCGAATGTCTATTTTAAAGCAATGTTGGTATATTCAGTTCTTGACGCAAATGAAGATACGATCAAAAATGTTGCCTTTAAATTTATGGACGACAGAAATTTTTCTCAAGCTTTAATCAGAACCATAGAAGGGTCTGTTCGTGGTTTTGTAGCAACTAAAAAACAAGCTGAAATTTTATTGCTTAGAAGAGAAATTGTTGACGATGTAAAAGAAACCTTGGATCAAACACTTGAAACATGGGGGTTTCATTTGATTGATTTACAATTAAATGATATTTTATTTGATGCCGAAATTACAGCATCTATGGCAAAAGTAGTGGCTTCAAATAATTTAAAAGCTGCTGCTGAAAATGAGGGACAAGCATTGTTAATTACTAAAACAAAAGCAGCAGAAGCAGAAGGTAATGCGATTAGAATTGCAGCAGAAGCAGAACGTTTTGCTTCGCAATTAAAAGGACAGGGAATTGCTTTATTTCGGGAAGAAGTCGCAACTGGTATGACAGAAGCAGCAGATAAAATGAGGGCCGCTAATTTGGACACTTCACTTATTCTTTTTTCGATGTGGACGGAATCAATCAAAGAATTTGCCGAAAAAGGAAAAGGAAATGTTATTTTCCTGGATGGTTCTACAGATGGGATGGAAAAATCAATGAATAAAATGATGGCTCTAGATCAATTGAAAATGGTTAAATAGTCCTTTTTTTGTTATTTGACCACGAAAAAGGAATCACTGCTGAATTCATAGCAATTTCTATTAAAGTTTAAATTGATAGTGTCTCAGGATTAAAAATCCAGAGATTAGGGTATGCGATGTTATGAAAAGAGCATTTTTCACTCCTTTTTCATAACGTTGTATGCGAATGAGATGTTTAATATAGTTATTGTCTTATAACCTTGTTTTTATTCTTCTTAAATTTAAGATGTGGCATATTTTTTGATTAGATTAAAAGAATGTTTTTAATCTAATTTTGTATGAAAAGGACAAGTGTATTCTTTTGTGTTTCTATGTGTTTTTTAGCCCTGATTTTTTTTCAATTTTCTAATAAACAGATTAATCCACCATTAGACAATGTGTATCGCTCCATAAATCATGATGTATTTAAAGATGGTGAAGTTTTGGAATATGTTATCCACTATGGATTTGTAGATGCTGGGACCGCAAAAATTGAATTAAAACAATCCAAATCTTCTTTTTATGGAAGAAATGTATTGCATAGCATAGGTACTGCAAAAAGTCTTGGAGCATTTGATTGGTTTTTTAAAGTGCGTGATCGGTATGAAACATTTATTGATCAGGATGGTGTTTTCCCCCTTCGATTTGTTCGTAATGTAAATGAAGGAGGGTATAAAATAAATCAAGATTATCGATTTAATCAGGAAAAAAACATGGTTTTTAATCAAAAAAACGAATCACATTCAGTACCTGTTTACGTACAAGACATGTTATCTTCTTTTTATTATGCTAGAACATTAGATTATAAAAACGCTAAAAAAGGCGATGTATTTGTGATTAATTCTTATGTAGATGATAAATTATTTCCAATCAAAATTAAATTCAAGGGGATTGAAACAATCGAAATTAGAAATGGAAAATACAGATGTTATTTGTTTAATCCAGTAGTCCAAACTGGTCGTGTGTTTAAGCATGAAGATGATTGTAATTTTTATATTACCTGTGATCAAAATAAAATCCCCTTGTTGATTGAAGCTAAATTAATGGTTGGCTCTGTTAGAATGGAATTAGATACTTATAAAGGATTGAAAGAACCGATCTCAAAAGTAAATTGATTTTAGGGCTATTTTCACACACTATAAGACCGTTGCAAAAGTTATAAATGGAGGCGGATTAAAAATTCAATACCGGAGTTTACTGTTGTAAATGAGGATGTTAAATTTTTGATTCAACGATGAGTTAGGGGTTTTGCAACGGTCTTACTATTTTATTAAACTAAAACCCCATCACATTAGCGATGGGGTTAGTTGCTTATAATTATTGATAAACGTTTAAGCAATTTTTTTAGTGCGTCTTATATTTAGTTTAAATTTTGTAGCATCTACTAAATAATACATTAATGGTACTAATATAATGGTCAGAAACATGGAGCTAATAAGTCCACCAATTAATACCCATGCTAATCCATTTTTCCATTCAGCTCCTGATCCTTTTGCAATAGCAATAGGAATCATTCCAATAACCATTGCTATAGTAGTCATTAAAATAGGACGCATACGCTCTTTTACAGCTTCTAATAAAGCTTCGATAGTATCTTTTCCTTGTGTTTTTAATTGATTTGTAAAATCAACAAGTAAGATTGCATTTTTCGCAACTAAACCAAGTAACATTAACATACCAAGCATGGTAAATATTCCAATATTCGAAGACGATAAATTTAAAGCTAATAATGCCCCTATCAATGCAACAGGAATAGAAAATAATACCACAAACGGGTAAATGAAATTATCGTAAAGGGCTACCATAATTAAATAAACAAGAATTAATCCCACTAACATGGCTGTTCCCATTGCTCCAAACCCTTCATTTTGTCTTTTTACTTCGCCTCCCCAAGTCATTTTTACATTTTCATTTAAGGGGTTTTCAGTCAAATATTGATTTATTTTTTGAGCCAAGGTTCCTGCTGCAGTTCCAAGTACATAACATCTAATTGTGGTTGAATTTAATCTATTTTTACGTTCTAGTGAAGCAAATCCATTCCCTAAAGTGATATCTGCAAATTCTTCCAATTCAATAATATTCCCTCTTGTTGATGTAAAACTTATTTTCTTAATGTCATCTACATTTTTTCGGTCACCTTGATCAAGCATGATTCGAATGTTGTATTCGTTGTCTTTTTCCGTAAAGCTGGATTCAGAATTTCCAGTTAGTGCATTTTGGAGTTGTACTCCAACAACGGCAATTGGAATACCTAGTTGCCCCATTTTTTCACGATTTAATTCAATTCTAATTTCAGGGGTAACATCATCTGTTGAAATTATTGGATCTTTAGCTCCTGGCATTTCAGTCATTGCTTTTTTCAGTCTTCTTGCTTCGTCCATGAGAAGTTCGCTGTCATTGGATGCTAAAAACAGCTCTATTGGCGCTTCTTCAGATTCTACCATTCCAATATTAATTGCTTTTACTTCAAGTCCAGAAAATTTCTCTTCTATTTTTTCTCTAATTAAATTCATGTAGCTTGTAGTTGGAATTATATCTTGAACTCCTTCCTTTAGTTTTATGGTTAATTCAGATTTTGATTCGTTTCCAAAAGTGCTTGCTCCCATTCCTGAACTCGGTCCTCCTACATTTGCAAAAACCATTTTTACGTCAGGTTGATTTAAAATAAATTGTTCAATCGCTAACGTGTTGGAATTGTTTTCTGAAAATGGAGTGCTTTTGTCATACTTTATTTTTATCATAAACTTACCTTGATCTCCTTGAGATACAAATTCTTGTCCTACAATGCCTAATCCCATGACCGCTATAGATCCAAAAAATAAGATTAATATTGCTATTCCAGTAATTAGTTTGTGTTTTAATACCCACGCAACCAATAATACATATTGGTCGGTAAATAGTGTTATTCGCTTCTCAAACCAGATTAAAAATCGATGGTAAATTTTACCTTCGTTTAACTGAGTTTCTTTTGCAAATCTAGATGCCAACCATGGCGTCAAAGTAAAACAAACAAATAGTGACATAAGGGTTGAAACTACTACTACGATTGAAAATTGATGCAGTATGTCCGAGATAGTTCCTTCTACAAATACTACTGGAAGGAATACTACTACGTCTACAAGTGTAATTGCTAAAGCGGTAAAACCAATTTCATTTCTTCCATCAAGCGCAGCCGTTCGACTATCTTTCCCCATTTTAAGATGCCTATAGATATTTTCTAAGACCACGATAGAGTCATCTACGAGTATTCCGATTACCAATGACATTGCTAAAAGAGTCATCAGGTTGAGGGTATATCCAAAGAGATACATGGCAATAAATGTACTAATCAATGATGCGGGAATAGATACCAACACAATCAGTGCATTCCTCAAACTATGAAGAAATAATATCATTACCAATGCAACCAGAAATACGGCTAGTTCTAGGTCATGAAACACAGCGTTTACTGCTTGTATCGTGGGAATAGATGTGTCTGTTGCAACAATGAATTTTAATCCCTCTTTTTTGTACTTTAGTTCTAATAGTTTGAATTTTTCTTTCGATTGTTTAGACATTTCAACTGCATTTGCGTCGGATTGTTTTTTGATTCTCAATCCGATACCATTTATTCCGTTGTATCTGCTAACCGTTAATTGCTCAGAAATCCCATCGTGTATTTCTCCGATATCCTTAAGGCGAACTGTAGACGTTCCATTAGAACTCAAAACTAAATTTTCTAAGTCTGATATAGATTCGTATTTACCCGCTAATCGAACTGTCATTTGTTCATTTAAATCTTTTACTTTGCCTGTTGGAAATTCTATGTTTGCAGCAGCAATTGATTGATTTATTGTTGCTAATGATAATCCTTGTAGTCTTACTTTATCTTTATCAATATTTACCCTAACTTCTCGTTTTTCACCTCCTAAAACATCGATCTCTGAAACACCTTGGGTCTGTTTTAGTAAGGGTATTACGTCTTCTTTCATTAATTCATAAAAGGCTCTTTCATCTAAGTTTTTACTTGTTACACTTACTTGAAGAACAGGAGATGCATTTGGTTCTATTTTAGCAAGAACAGGATTCTCTGATCCATTAGGTAATTTTTTTTTCGTTGCTTCTATTTTTCGTTGTGCATCTTGCATGACCGATTTTAAGTCAACTCCATTTTTAAATTCTAAAAGAACCACGGAAACATTTTCTAAGGAAAAAGCAGTAACTTCTTTTATGTTTTCTAATCCGCTAAGGGCGTCTTCAAGTTTTTCAGAAATTTGTGATTCAACAATAGATGGAGATGCTCCAGGATAGAGTGTTGTTACGGTTAATAGGGGTGGAGAAAAATCGGGTAATAATTGATAACTTAATTGATTGTAACACAAAAGTCCTCCTCCAATTAATATCGTGAATATTACTATAATTAGAGATGGTCTTTTTATCGATATTTCGGTTAATGTCATATTGTATATCTATTTGATTGTTACGTTCGAGTTTTCTTGTATGTTAATTTGACCTTTGATAACCACTCGATCGCTTTGACTCATTCCATCTATAACTTCAATGTACTCTCCGTCGCTAGTCCCAGCGATAAAAGAGATTAGTTTTGCTTTTCCTTTTTTAACAATATAAACTCTCGGTTTTTTTGTAGATCCGATTAATGCTTTTCTTGGAATTGAAAGTGCAGTGATACTTTTTGAATTCTGTAATTCGACAGAACCATACATTCCAGACATGATCTGATTTTCATCTGAATTTTTTGTTGTGATTTCTATTTTAAAGTTATGATTTGCATCTCCTTTTATGGATATGTTTGTTACTTTCCCTTTATATTCTTTATTTAAATGTACATCTGCTCTTAAAGTAACAGTTTGACCCAGCTTGAACTTAAGTACATCTCTTTCAGGTACAGAAATGCTAAGCTTAACAGAAGATATGTCTGTTAATTCTAGGATTTGACTCCCAGTTCCGATCATACTCCCTAGGTCTATCATTTTTTTTGTAACGACTCCTGAGAAAGGCGCTTTAAGGGCAGTGTTGTTTAGTTGTATTTGAAGTTGTTTCAATTGACTTAGTGCTACTTTTAAGGCTATTTTAGTTTTTTCTTGTTGTACTCCCGTTATTATATTGTCTTTTATTAATTCAGTGTTGCGTTGGTCGTCATTCTTTAGTGCTTCAACATTTAATGCTGCATTTTCTAATTGGAGTTTCAATAATTGATCATCTAACTTTACAATAACATTTCCATTTCCTATGTGGTCGCTTTCCTTAAAATAAAGTTTGATAACTTTTCCTGATGCGTCTGAAGTGATTGTATTTACTCTAATTGGCTCAAATACACCTAGGTAGGAAAATGAATTCTCAAAGGTGTGTTCTCTAGGGGACTCTACTGATACAAGTATTGGAATTGAACTGTCGTGAATGTATATTTTTTGTGCAACTGTATCTTTGTTAGATTTTAATTTTATTGCGCCTATGATAATAATAAATAGTGCAATACTTGAAATGATGGTTATTCTTTTATTCATTTTATTTTATATTTCCAGTTGTTTTTAATAATTCTAATTCTGACTGTCTAAGTTGTATATATGCAATTATAAGATTTGTTTGTGCTTGTTGTAAATCAGTTTCACTTTTAATTAGATCATTCGCATTTATTACTCCTTGTGAAATTGATGTTTGGGATTGAGTAGCTATTTTTTCTGCTAGAGTCAGTTGTTCTTTTGCAATTGTCAATGAGTTTCGTTGAATTTCGACTTGTTTTTCTGCATTTATAATACTTAGTTTTACTTGATTTTTCGCATTGATTGAGTAACTTTTTAGTTTGTCCGATTGTAGTTTGTTTACATTGGCTTTGAAGTGTGTTTCAAGTCCATCAAATAAAGTCCAATCTAATCTAACCCCAATAAATGCTCCATTTATTCCTTTTGCATAATCATGTTTTGGCAACAAATTATAGTTGTAATTGTAGGCAGAGTAAAACGTTAATGTGGGTATATAAGCCAGTTGAAACATCGTTTTTTCTTCCAGATTTAACCTCTTTTGCGCTTCAATGATTTGTAATTCAATTGTTGATTCGGATGTTTTATCTGTCAATATAGTCCTTTGTATTAACTCATCATTGGGAATATTTATACTGTCACTTATTGTTTTTCCGATGAGTATTTTTAAATAATTTTTAGATTTTTCCAATGTGTTTCGAACTGTTTGTTCTTGATTTAAAAGATTTAATTTACTGATTTCTAGTTTATCTTCTTCATTAGAAACAACTAGTTTTTGTTCTTTTAGCTTTCTGATATTTGAGATTAATTTTAAAGTGCGTGTGGTGCTTTCTGATATAAACTCATGTTGCTTTTTTAAAGCTTGAATTGAAAAGTATGTATTCATGATTTCGTATTTCACGCCTTGAACTGTTAATTCCGACTGCAATTCAACGATTTCTTGGTTTATTTTTAGTGAGTTAAGCGCGGGTTTTAGTCTGGGATTGTATAGCACTTGGGTTAATTGTATGGTGTTGCTAAAGTTCCACGGAACGCCAAATTGAACGGTTGTGTATGTGCCGGGTAAACCTCCGCCAAAAAAAGCAGGTACAACTTGTCCTGGAATAATTGCATTGTATTTATAATCTGCTGTAAACCCTAGCTTAGGTAAAAGTGATGATTTGTAGGCTTCGATTTGATTCTGATTTATTGCGATATCCAATCGTGCTATTTTAAGTAAATGATTCGATGTGTCTGCCATTTTTAGGCATAAGTTCAAGTCTAATATCTGACTATAAGTTGAGCTATAACATAATAGTAAAAGTGCGTATGTGATTTTTTTTCGCATTTAATTTAACGTGTTTTATCTGATTTAACCTTTATTGTTGAGTGGAAACAAATAAGACATAATCATCTCAGTTACATGTTGTTTATGAATTAAAAGATGGTTTTTGTATTCATTCCCTTCAATAGTGTGAATTGACTTTATGAGTGCTTTCCCCATAAATGGAAAGTGCGTATTTGAAATCAAAATCATAATGATATTGACTAAATTTATTCTACGCATTGATCCGTTATTTTGCGCATCAATTACTTGACTAGGTACTTTTGCGTCAAGCATTGCCTCTGAAAAATGAAAGTTTTCCAAGATAAGTTCTTCTTTTTTATTAAGTTCACTTATTATAAAATTAGGAATTTCAGGATGTTTGTCTAAGAATTCATATTCCTTTTCAATGAAAATACGAATTTTACTTTCTATTGATAAATCACTTTTAAATATCTCAAACATTGACTTAGAAAAATTTTCTATTATGGTTGAAATTACAATCTCAAATAATTGTCCTTTGCTTTTAAAGTAATAGTTTACCAATGCAACGTTCATACCAGATTCTTTTGCAATTTCACGAGAAGTACACCCATTGAAGCCTTTAGCGACGAATACACGGGTAGCAGCCTCTTTTATTTTAATCTCAGTAGATATATCTTTTTGCATCATGTTAAAAATAGTTTAAACATGCGTTTAAAAACAAAATTAACAAGATTAAGTTTACTTTGTTCATTTAGCATTTTATTATTTTAATTTTCTTTATTATTTTGTTTTAATGTATTGGTTATCAGTTTTTTGTTTTTTTTTAAAATCAGCACATAGGAATGTTTTTTTGTTTAAGTACTTAGTTAATGTTTATATTTTTAGTTTAAATAGTAACGTATTTGAAGACATTTTGTTTAACCATAATCTATTTTTTCTACAGAATCGAAAAATTTTATGTTAGAGATTGTTGATTTTTTTATTTTTTTTTCATTGTTAATTAGTTCATTAGTTAGTTGATTAGTATTACTTTTGGGTGTTAAATTTTACACATGAAAATTCTTATCACTGGATCAAATGGTTTGTTAGGCCAAAAATTAGTGAAGTTGTGTTTAGCCAAATCAATTGATTTTTGTGCAACATCAAAAGGGATTAATCGAAATAGTGATTGCCCAGCTGATTTTTATGAAACCTTAAACATTTTAGATAGAGAAGATATTAAATCTGTTTTTAAACGGTTCAATCCTTCACACATAATTCATACTGCAGCATTGACGAATGTTGATTATTGCGAGTTAAATTCAGAAGAATGTAATAATGTTAATGTGTTTTCGACACAAATTTTATGGGAGGAGTGCCAAAAAATAAATGCGCATTTTCAATTATTATCCACCGATTTTGTATTTGATGGATTAAAAGGAAATTACAAGGAAACAGATGATACTAATGCAATTAGCGTTTATGGTCAATCAAAAGTAGCTGCTGAAAATAGATTAATTGCTAGTTCTAATCAAAATTGGTCTATAGCGCGAACAATCATCGTTTATGGTACGGCTAACAATCTTTCTCGAACAAATATTGTACTTTGGTCAATTGATGCCTTAACCAAAGGGGAACCTATGAAAATCATAGATGATCAGTTTCGTATGCCTACTTGGGCTGACGATCTCGCTTGGGGATGTATTGAAATCTGTTTGAGAAATAAAAATGGTATTTTCCATTTGTGTGGGCCAGAATTAATGGCTATTCACGAAATTGTTTTTAGAATTGCCAAATTTTTAGGAAAATCAACACGTAATATTGAAGTTATATCTTCTTCTACCTTGAGTCAACCAGCTAAAAGGCCACCAAGAACAGGGTTTGATTTAACAAAATCGACAAAAGAATTAGGGTACTCTCCAAAAACGATTGAGGAAACAATCGAAATTTTAAGTAAAATAAATAAAGATTAGGTTATGTCGAAACAAAAAGCAGGATGGGGCTCTAGGGTTGGGTTAATTTTAGCAATGGCAGGAAATGCTGTTGGATTAGGTAATTTTTTGCGATTTCCAGTTCAAGCGATTCAAAATGGAGGAGGGGCTTTTATGATACCATACCTTGTTTGTTTTTTATTATTGGGTATTCCTTTTTTATTTATTGAGTGGTCTATCGGTAGATTTGGAGGTAAAACAGCCAATCATTCTACACCATTTATTCTTAATTCGCTCGATAAGCGTAAAATATGGAAATACATAGGTGTATTTGGGATATTTACAAATCTTGCCGTTGCGGCTTACTATTGCTACCTTGAGTCATGGACGCTTTCTTATGTTTGGCATTCTATTGTGGGTACTTTTGATGGAAAAACTCAGTCGGATATTGCTGCTGTTTTTGGCGATTATGTTTCTTTATCCAGTTGGGAGCCTATTATTTTTTGGATGATTTGCCTTTTATTAAATACATGGATTCTTTCTAAAGGATTAAGTGGAGGTGTAGAAAAGGCGGCAAAAATCGGGATGCCTTTGTTGTTGATTTTTGGTGCGTTTTTAGCTTATAAAGCGATTACAATACAGGCTGGGAGTGAAGGCGCAATATACGATGGACTTAAAGGGTTAAATTTTTTGTGGACTCCTCAATTCGATTCAATTTGGGAGCCGAAAGTTTGGTTGGCTGCAGCAGGACAAATATTTTTCACCTTATCTATTGGGATGGGCTCTATTCAATGTTATGCTTCGTATGTAAATAAAAATGAAGATATTGCCCTCAATGCAATGTCTGCTGGTTGGATGAATGGTTTTGTTGAAGTTGTCTTGGGATCTGCTATTCTTATCCCTATCGCTGTCGGTTATTTAGGTATTGATCAAGTGGTTGAAATGACTAAAAACGGTGGACTTGGACTTGGATTTAAAACCTTACCATATTTATTCGTACAGTGGGGAGGACTAATGGGAGTTTTTGCTGGCGTTGCCTGGTTCGGTTTATTGTTTTTTGCGGGCATTACATCTTCTCTTGCAATGGGTACTCCTGTTATGGGTTTCATGGAGGATGAGTTTGACTGGAAGCCTAAAAATGCTGCATGGTTGTTTGGTGGATTGGTTTTCATTTTAGGATTACCTACTGTGTTGTTCTTTAATGAGGGTGTTTTTGATGAGTTTGATTATTGGGCTGGTACGGTATCTCTAGTTACGTTTGCGTTTATTGAAATTATATTGTTTGCTTGGGTTTTTGGAATGGATAAAGGATGGGCTGAAATTACAGAGGGATCCGATATTAAAATTCCAATTATTTTTCGTTTTATTATTAAATGGATTACACCATTTTTGTTAGCCTGGGTGTTTTTTGCAAGTTTACCTGGTGTTTATGATAATTTAAATCATAAGGAAAGTAAAGAAAAGATAAATCAGTTAAATCATCCTAATTTATTGAAAGCCCAGCTTATAAAAGATTCGGTCGCATTAAACGGAATTGATTCATCCATTATTAATGCTAAGTCCTTAGATTCATTTACGAAAATTTCTGAGGCAACCAAGTTAAACATAAAAAAGTACCAACAAACAAAAATGGAATGGGATAGAATTTCTTCTCCTAAAACAGATGTAAAAGCGGAGGTAGAGAAAATTGAAAAATCAATCTTGTTTAAAAATTGGAGTAGAGCTTTGCTTCTTTTATTATGGGTTATTATTGCGTTTTTTGTTTATATTGCGTATAAAAAAAGATTAAAAGCAGGAAGGTTATGAGTAATTCAGCAATGTGTATGATGATAATTACTGAGGTATTAATTACGGTAATTACAATTTATTTCTTTTGGAGGGTATTAAAAACTCCACCAAAAACGGAGGAAGATTCTTTATCTGATAAGATAGATTAATCAATGCAAGATTCTTTTGATTTTTCAAAAAAATCGCGAAGAGCAATTGTTATTTTTACTTTTCTGTTCTGTATTTTAGCAATTGTTCCAAGGGTACTTTTTTTGTTTCAAGCAAAAAGTGCTCCACTTGTTTTATATGAAGATTATGAACCATTTCACTATGTCAAAAAAGTGTATTCTGAAAATAGTAGACATACTTATTCTAGAGAATATGAAAGGTTTAAAAAACCGCCTGTAAAGTTCGACCCATCTAAGTATTCTATCAATCAATGGGTTTATTTAGGATTATCTCAAAAACAAGCAAGTGCAATGGTGCGTTTCTCCCATTTCGGAATCCATTCTGAAAAAGCGTTGGAAAAAGCGTTTGTGCTACCAAAAAAATTATTTGATCTAATTAAAGATTCTTGTTTGTATACTCCTTTAAATTCGCCATCTAACAAGATTTTAGATTATGATAAAAAGTCATTTGCTGAATCTAAAGCAACTTCAAATAGTATTGTTGAATTGAATTCTGCATCGCTTTCAGAACTAGAAAGTTTGAAAGGGATAGGTCCATTTTTTGCTAAAAACATAATTAAACTAAGAGACAAACTAGGTGGTTTTTATGATGAAAATCAATTATTGGAGGTTTGGCAATTTACACCTGAAAAACTTAAGGAGATATCAAATCAAATTAGTATTTCTAAACAACTGATTGTTCCATTAAATATAAATTCAGTATCAAGTGAAGAATTGAAAAATCACCCGTACTTTACTTGGAATATTGCTAATTCTTTAATTAAAATGCGCGCACAGAAAGGAAGATTTAATTCACTGAATGAATTAAAGGAATCTGTATTGGTGACTGAAGAATGGTTTCAAAAAATTAAAATTTATTTATCATTATGATCGAGAAAAAAATTAAATCAATTATCCGAGATGTACCTGATTTCCCTAAAAAAGGAATTGTTTTTAAGGACATTAGTACAATTATGCTTGATCCATTACTGTCCAACGAAATAATTGAGCACTTGGTAACAGTTTATAAAGATAAAGGGATTACTAAAATAGCAGGAATCGAAAGCAGGGGTTTTTTAATAGGATATGCTTTAGCAATTCGCTTAGGATTGCCATTTATTATGATTAGAAAAAAAGGTAAGTTGCCGTATGATAAAATTTCATACAGTTACGATTTAGAATATGGGAGTGCTACAATTGAGATTCATACAGATGCTGTTGATCACTTTGATAATGTTTTAATTCACGATGATTTATTAGCTACGGGTGGTTCTGCTTCTGCTGCGGCAGAATTAATCCTTCAATGTGGCGGTAACATCGCTGGATTTAATTTTCTAGTTGGATTAAATTTTTTAAATGGTGAAAAAGTATTGAACAAATACAGTAAAAATATTGTTACTTTAGCACCTTATTCATTGGATTAAAATTTTTAATTATGGATTTTGAATTAAACGAAAATCAGGAAATGATTACCCAAATGGTAAGGGATTTCGCTGAAAAAGAAATTAGACCTTATGTAATGGAATGGGATGAATCTCAAGAATTCCCTATCCATGTGTTTAAAAAACTTGGTGAGTTGGGTTTAATGGGTGTCTTTATTCCTCAGGAATATGGAGGTTCTGGCTTATCTTATTTTGAGTACATTACGGTTGTTTCAGAAATATCAAAAGTGTGCGGTTCAATCGGCTTATCTGTTGCGGCGCATAACTCTCTCTGTACAGGCCATATTTATTATCATGCTTCAGAGGAGCAAAAAAGAAAATATTTGCCCAAACTTGCTTCTGGTGAGTGGATTGGTGCATGGGGTTTAACGGAAACAGGCACTGGATCTGATGCTGGAGGAATGAATACTGTTGCTGTATTAGAAGGCGAAGAATGGGTGTTAAATGGCTCTAAAAATTTTATTACGCATGGTAAATCAGGAAATGTATCTGTAATCATTGCTCGGACTGGAGATAAAGGTGCATCAAATGGAACATCTGCTTTCATTATTGAACAAGGTACTCCCGGTTTTTCTGCAGGTAAAAAAGAAAATAAATTAGGAATGCGTGCTTCCGAAACGTGTGAATTGATTTTTGATAATTGTAGAATTCCTAAAGGTAATTTAATTGGCCAGGTAGGAGAAGGTTTTAAACAAGCAATGCAAGTTTTAGATGGTGGTCGTATTTCAATTGGGGCCTTATCATTAGGTATCGCTAAAGGTGCTTTTGATGCTGCATTAAAGTATTCAAAAGAAAGAGAGCAGTTTGGTCAGCCAATAGCTAGTTTTCAAGCAATTGCTTTTAAATTAGCAGATATGGCAACAGAAATTGAAGCGGCAGAATTATTGCTATATAAAGCAGCAGACTTAAAAAACAAGAAGCAAAAGTTAACGAAGGAGTCAGCAATTGCCAAGTATTTCGCTTCTGAAGTTGCTTGTCGTGTTGCAAATGAATCGGTTCAAATTTTCGGAGGTTATGGATATACAAAGGATTTTCCTGTCGAGAAATTTTATAGAGATGCAAAATTATGTACCATTGGAGAAGGAACATCTGAAATACAGAAATTGGTTATTTCAAGAGAAATTTTAAAATAACGTTGTATATTTAGATAAATAATTTAAATTTGTAAAAAATAAAGAAATTAATACACAATAATATGTTAATAATCCCAGTTAAAGAAGGCGAAAATATTGAGAGAGCGCTAAAAAAATACAAGAAAAAATTTGACAAAACGAAAGTGATGTTACAATTAAGAGCTCGTAAAGAGTTTACTAAACCATCTATAATTAATCGACAAGGTAACATTCGTGCTGCTTATAAATTAAAAATGAATTCTCAAGAGTTATAGTAACTTTTTAGTGTTGAATTACGTAAAGGATCCTATGGATCCTTTTTTTTTGCTAAATGATTTTGAAATTTATTTAAACTCCGAAAAAAGAGTTTCTAATCACACGCTTGTTGCTTACTTAAAGGATACAAGAGATTTTATTCATTCCTTTTCCTTGACTAACCAAAATGAAATGAATGAAGTGTCTTTTCAAGTACTACGTTCTTGGTTGGTTGAACTTGTTGAATCAGGATTGTCAAATAGAACAATAAACCGAAAAATTTCTTCTGTTCGGATGTATTTTAAATGGTTGGTAAAGAACAAATATATTTTAACAGATCCTACTACAAGGCTGAAAGGACCAAAAACAGAAAAAAGACTTCCTACTTTTATAAAGCAATCCGAATTATCACTAGACGCACTTTCTGATATTTTCCCTAACAATAATGAAGGATTAAGAGATCGTCTATTCATTGAGTTGTTTTATCAAACAGGCATTCGTTTGAGTGAGCTCATTTCATTAAAGACATCAAGTGTGACAGCGACAATGATTAAGGTGTTGGGAAAACGGAACAAAGAGCGCTTAATCCCTATTTCAGATAACTTATCAATGTTAATTAAGGTTTATTTGACATGTAAAACTGAAGATGAATCAAAATCTCCTTTTCTTTTTGCTCTAAAGAATGGAGATAAATTATATCCAAAGTTTGTTTATAGAAAAATTAATTATTATCTTGGTCTCATAACTACAATTGAGAAAAAAAGCCCACACGTTCTTAGACATTCTTTTGCAACTCATATGTTGAATAATGGTGCCGGTCTGGAAACCTTAAAAAATATATTAGGTCATGCTAGTTTGGCTGCTACTCAGGTTTATACTCATAGTTCGTTTGCGCAATTAAATTCTATTTATTCATCCGCCCATCCTCGTGGGCATAATAAAACATAAATCATGGATATCAAAATTCAAGCAGTTCATTTTTCAGCAGATAAAAAATTAATTGATTATATCGAAGAGAAAATAGCAAAGTTAAATTTGTTTAATGATCAAATTTTAAGTGCGGAAGTTTTCTTAAGACTTGAAAACACAACTGATGTTGATAATAAAATTGGTGAGGTAAGGATATTTCTCCCAGGTAAAGAGCTTTTTGCCAAAAAGCAAGCTAAGTCTTTCGAGGAGGCTATAGATAATGCTAATGAAGCATTAAGAAAACAAGTACTCAAAGAAAAAGAAAAAGTTTCTTAATTGTTAATTTGAAGATTGATTTAGTTTATCACTCATTAAAAAAAAGAGCATTTATTTGATAGATGCTCTTTTTTTAATTTTTTTTTTAGAAACAACTTGCTATTAAAATATAAATATGTATATTTGCACACCTCTAAGGCTAGCAGGTTTAAAACGTTCTTTAAAATAATATAATTTCAATGCGCCGGTGTAGCTCAGTTGGCTAGAGCAGCTGATTTGTAATCAGCAGGTCGGGGGTTCAAGTCCCTCCACCGGCTCTCAATGGGGGTATCGCATAGTGGCTATTGCACCAGACTGTAAATCTGTCACCTCACGGTATCGTTGGTTCGAGTCCATCTACCCCCACAACATTGAACTTATAAGCGGGAGTAGCTCAGTTGGTAGAGCGTCAGCCTTCCAAGCTGAGGGTCGCGAGTTCGAATCTCGTCTCCCGCTCTATTTTAACGACCTTTGCCGGTGTAGCTCAGGGGTAGAGCGCTTCCTTGGTAAGGAAGAGGTCACGAGTTCAATTCTCGTCATTGGCTCTTGCAGATTTTCATTCAATTATTGGATGAATTTTTGTATATTTGTAAAATATCAATTAATTAATAACAAAAAAAAAGAAAAAAAATGGCTAAGGAAAATTTTAACCGTTCTAAACCACACGTTAACATCGGGACTATCGGTCACGTTGACCACGGTAAAACTACATTAACTGCTGCAATCTCTAGCGTTTTAGCTTCTAAAGGACTTGCTGCTGTACGTGATTTCTCTTCTATTGATAATGCTCCTGAAGAAAAAGAACGTGGTATTACAATTAACACTTCTCATATTGAGTATGAAACTTTAGTTCGTCACTATGCTCACGTTGACTGTCCAGGTCACGCGGATTACGTGAAAAACATGGTTACAGGTGCTGCTCAAATGGATGGTGCTATTCTTGTGGTTGCTGCAACTGACGGACCAATGCCTCAAACTCGTGAGCATATCCTTTTGGGTCGCCAAGTTGGTGTTCCAAGAATGGTTGTATTCATGAATAAAGTGGATATGGTTGACGATGAAGAATTACTTGAATTAGTAGAAATGGAAATACGTGAATTATTATCGTTTTACAAATACGATGGTGATAACGCTCCAGTAATACAAGGTTCTGCATTAGGTGCTTTAAACGGTGAAGCTAGTTGGGTGGCTAAAGTAGAAGAATTAATGGATGCTGTTGATACTTATATTGAGTTACCTCCTCGTGATGTTGATAAGCCTTTCTTGATGCCAGTTGAAGATGTTTTTACGATCACTGGTCGTGGAACTGTTGCAACAGGTAGAATTGAAGCAGGTGTTATTAATACAGGAGATGGTGTTGATATTTTAGGAATGGGTGATGTTAAATTGACTTCGACTGTTACTGGTGTTGAGATGTTCCGTAAAATTTTGGATAGAGGTGAAGCTGGAGATAACGTAGGTTTATTATTACGTGGTATTGAAAAGTCTCAAATCAAAAGAGGAATGGTTATCGCTAAAACGGGTACTGTTAAGCCTCATACTGATTTCAAAGCTGAGATTTATGTATTGAAAAAAGAAGAAGGTGGTCGTCATACTCCATTCCATAACAAATACCGTCCTCAGTTTTACTTCCGTACTACGGATGTTACTGGTGAGATTTTCTTAACTGATGGTCGTGAAATGGTTATGCCAGGTGATAACGTATCAATTACTGTTAAATTAATTGTGCCTGTAGTAATGGACAAAGGCTTACGTTTTGCAATCCGTGAAGGTGGTAAAACAGTTGGTGCTGGTCAAGTTACTGAAGTAATCGCTTAATTAGTTTTTTAACAATTTAATTTAGAGGGGGATTTATCCTCCTCTTTTTTACGGGCGTAGCTCAGCTGGTAGAGTAGTGGTCTCCAAAACCATTGGTCGTGGGTTCGAACCCTACCGCCCGTGCAAACTTAAACTTTATAAAGTGTCAAAATTTAAGACTTATATAAATGAAACTGTTGTTGAAATGACAACGAATGTTTCTTGGCCTACGTGGAAAGAATTGCAAAGTAATACAATTATCGTTGTTATTGCTTCGCTAATTTTTGCATTATTGATTTTTATAATGGATTATTCATTTGGTATCTCCTCGGATGAAAAAGCTGCTTGGAAAGGTTTAGTTGGGTTTATTTATCATTTCTTTAGGTAGGGTTGTTATGAGTGAAATAAAAAAGAAATGGTACGTAGTACGTGCAGTTAGTGGGAAAGAAAAAAAAGTAAAGGAATACCTTGAATTAGAAATTTCTCGTCACAAACTTACTGATTTTGTAGAGCAAGTTCTTATTCCTACTGAAAAAGTTTTTCAGATTAGAAACGGTAAAAAAATAAGTAAAGAAAAGTCCTATTTGCCTGGATATGTGTTAATTGAAGCATCTTTAGTTGGTGAAGTTGAGCACGTTATTAAAGGGATACCTAATGTGATTGGCTTTTTAGGAACTGAAAAAGGAGGCGATCCTGTACCTATGCGAATCTCTGAAGTTAATCGTATATTAGGTAAGGTTGATGAGTTATCAGAGTCTGAAGAAGAAATGAAAATTCCTTTTGTTGTTGGAGAGCCAGTTAAAGTAATAGATGGACCTTTCAATAATTTTTCTGGTATTGTTGATGAGATCAATGAAGATAAGAAAAAATTAAAGGTTATGGTCAAAATTTTTGGCAGAAAAAATTTGCTTGAATTAAGTTACATGCAAGTCGAAAAAGAATTGTAAATTTGTATTTTTAACCCGTAGGAGTGGGCAATTGTTTGAAAGCTTCCCTTTTGATAACCCACGTTTAACTACATAAATTATAATAAATGGCTAAAGAAGTAGCAGCATTGATCAAATTACAGATCAAAGGTGGTGCAGCTAATCCAGCTCCTCCAGTAGGACCAGCTCTTGGTGCTAAAGGCGTGAATATCATGGAGTTCTGTAAGCAGTACAATGCTAGAACACAAGATAAACCTGGAAAAGTGTTACCATGTGTTATCACTGTATACAGTGATAAATCGTTTGATTTTGTAATAAAAACGCCTCCGGCAGCAATTCAAATTTTTGAAGCAGCAAAACTCAAAAAAGGTTCGTCTATGCCGAACAAAACAAAAGTTGGTTCTATATCTTGGGATCAAATTAGAGCTATAGCTGAAGATAAAATGACTGATATGAACTGTTTTACAGTTGATTCAGCAATGAAGATGGTTGCTGGAACGGCAAGAAGTATGGGTGTAACCGTTAAAGGTGGTCAAGCACCAGTAACTAAATAATCGCAGACATGGGAAGAGTATCTAAAAAGAGAAAAGAAGTTTTAGCTAAATATGATTTAGTGAAAACTTACACCTTAGTTGAAGCGTGTGATTTAGTGAAGGTGATAACTACAGCAAAATTTGATGCTTCCGTTGACATTAGCGTTAGACTTGGTGTTGATCCAAGAAAAGCGAATCAAATGGTTAGGGGAACTGTTGCATTACCTCATGGTACTGGAAAGGATGTAAAAGTATTAGTACTTTGTACTCCTGATAAAGAAGCTGAGGCGATTGCTGCAGGTGCAGATTTCGTTGGGTTAGATGACTACATTGAGAAAATCAAAGGTGGTTGGACTGATGTTGACGTTATTATTACGATGCCTTCTGTTATGGGTAAAGTTGGTGCGTTAGGAAGGATTCTAGGACCTAGAAGTTTGATGCCTAACCCAAAAACAGGAACTGTGACTATGGAGGTTGGTAAAGCTGTATTAGAAGTTAAAGCTGGTAAGATTGATTTTAAAGTTGATAAGTATGGTAATATTCATGCTGGTATTGGTAAGGCAAGTTTCGAAGGAGATAAATTGCGTGAAAATGCTGCTGAAATGATCAGTGCTTTAAATAAATTAAAACCATCTGCAGCGAAAGGTACCTACATTAAAAGTGTATACCTAAGTTCTACTATGAGTCCAAGTATTCAAATTGACGCTAAATCTTTGTTAGCTTAAAAACTTAAGAAAATGACTAAAGAAGAAAAAGCTAAATACATTGATGATCTGACTGCTGAATTAGTAGATGCCCGTATTTTTTACTTGGCAGATACTTCAGAATTAACTGTTGATGTAATTAATAACCTTAGAAGAAAGTGTTTTCAATCAGATGTTAGATTGAAAGTAGTAAAAAACACATTATTGTCTAAGGCAATGGATCGTGTTGAGGGCATTGATTATGGACAGTTAAAAGATGTTTTGGCTGGTCCTACATCAATTTTATTTGCAGAAGTAGGTAATGTACCTGCAAAAATTATTCAAGAGTTTCGTAAAAAAAGCGCTAAACCTTTATTAAAGGGAGCATTTATTGAAGAAGCTATTTTTATTGGAGACAATCAATTAGAAGCATTATCTAATATTAAGAGTAAGAATGAGCTTATTGGTGACATTGTTGGTTTACTTCAAAGTCCTGCTAAGAACGTTATTTCTGCCCTTAAAGGTCAAGGTGGTAAAATTGTAGGTATCCTTAAAACGCTCGAAGAAAGAGCTTAATTAATTTTATAAATAATAATTCAAAAACAAAAATAACATGGCTGATTTAAAGCAAATCGCGGAAACGCTTGTAAACTTAACGGTTAAAGAAGTAAATGAACTTGCTGCTATCCTAAAAGACGAATATGGTATCGAACCTGCTGCAGCTGCTGCTGTAATGGTTGCTGGTGGTGGTGCTGGTGCTGAAGTTGCTGAAGAGAAAACTGAGTTTGATGTGATCTTAAAAGCGGGTGGTCCTAGCAAACTTGCAGTTGTTAAGTTAGTGAAAGAATTAACTGGAAATGGTTTGAAAGAATCAAAAGATTTAGTTGATAATGTTCCTTCTGTATTGAAGGAAGGTATTGCTAAAGACGAAGCCGAAGCACTTAAGAAAGCTTTAGAAGAAGCTGGTGCTGAAGTTGAAATCAAGTAATTATTCTACTTTTATTATAGGTTAGGCACTGCTGAAAAGCATGTGCCTATTCCTATTTTTATATTAAGTGCATAAGAGTACATTTTTTTTAATAAATTCTTTTATCCTTGGCAACATCAACAAATATATCGACAAGAATCAATTTTGCTTCAAGCAAAAATGCAATTGAATATCCTGATTTTCTAGATATTCAATTAAAATCCTTCCAAGAGTTTTTTCAATTAGAAACAACTCCTGAAAATAGAAATAGTGAAGGTCTATTTAAAGTTTTTTCTGAAAATTTCCCAATTACTGATACACGAAATCAGTTTGTACTTGAATTTTTAGATTATTTTATTGATCCTCCAAGGTATACTATCGAAGAGTGTATCGATAGAGGGTTAACTTATAGTGTGCCTCTTAAGGCTAAGCTAAAGTTATATTGTACTGATCCCGAACACGAAGATTTTGAAACTATAGTTCAAGATGTATATTTGGGAACGATACCTTATATGACACCAAAAGGTTCATTTGTGATTAACGGTGCTGAACGTGTTATCGTTTCTCAGTTACATAGATCTCCAGGTGTTTTCTTTGGACAAAGCCGTCATGCAAATGGTACTAAACTATACTCTGCAAGAGTAATTCCTTTTAAAGGTTCTTGGATTGAATTTGCGACTGATATTAATAATGTCATGTATGCATATATTGATCGTAAGAAAAAACTTCCTGTAACCACTCTTTTTAGAGCGATTGGATATGAAACAGATAAGGATATCCTTGAGATTTTTGGTCTTGCGGATGAAATAAAGGTTTCTAAATCTGTTCTTAAAAAACTTGTTGGCAGAAAACTGGCTGCTCGTGTATTGAAAACTTGGATCGAAGATTTTGGTGATGAAGATACAGGAGAAGTCGTTTCTATTGAAAGAAATGAAGTGATCTTAGATCGTGATACTGTTATTGAAGATCATCATATTGATCTTATTTTAGAAGCAGGTGTTAAAACAATTATCCTTCATAAAGAGGATGTTAATTCAGCTGAATTCACGATCATTTATAATACCTTACAAAAAGATATTTCCAATTCTGAAAAAGAGGCGGTTGAACATATCTATAGACAATTGCGTAATGCTGAACCACCAGATTATGAGACCGCGAAGAATGTTTTTGAAAAGTTATTCTTTTCAGATACAAGATATGACTTAGGTGAGGTTGGTCGTTTTAGGTTAAATAAAAAGTTGCGTTTAGATGATTCTGAAGCTTCTCGTGTATTAACTAAAAATGATATCATTTCTATCATCAAATATTTAATTGAATTAATTAATTCAAAAGCTGATGTTGATGATATTGACCACTTATCAAATCGTCGTGTTCGTACTGTAGGGGAACAATTATATTCTCAATTCGGTGTTGGTCTTGCTCGTATGGCAAGAACGATTAGAGAGAGAATGAATGTAAGGGATAATGAAGTTTTTACTCCTATTGATCTTATTAATGCTAAAACCTTATCTTCTGTTATTAATTCATTTTTTGGGACTAATCAATTGTCTCAATTTATGGATCAAACGAATCCCTTATCAGAAGTTACTCATAAACGACGTTTATCTGCACTAGGGCCAGGTGGATTATCTAGAGAAAGAGCTGGTTTCGAGGTTCGTGATGTTCATTATACACATTATGGTCGTTTATGTACCATTGAAACTCCGGAAGGACCTAATATTGGTTTAATTTCTTCTCTTTGTGTTTATGCTAAAGTGAATAAATTAGGTTTTATTGAAACTCCATATCGTTCAGTTGATAAAGGTAGAGTGGTTGTTGAAAATGCTCCTGTATACTTAACTGCTGAAGAAGAGGATGCTAAAATGATTGCACAAGCGAATGTTGTTGTTGATGACAATGGTAACATTTCAAGTGAGTTTGTTAAAGCTAGGTACGAAGGTGATTTTCCTGTTGTTACTCCAAATGATATTCATTTAATTGATGTCGGTGCGAATCAAATTGCTTCTATTGCTGCCTCATCTATTCCTTTCTTGGAACATGATGATGCCAATCGTGCTTTGATGGGGTCCAATATGCAACGTCAAGCGGTTCCTTTATTAAAACCAAATTCACCAATTGTTGGAACAGGTATTGAACGATTAGTTGCCCGAGATTCTCGCGTATTAATTAATTCTGAAGGTTCTGGTGTTGTTGAATATGTTGATGCAAACGAAATCATAATTAAGTATGATTGGAATGAAGATGATAAGCTTGTTAGTTTTGATATAGAAACAAAACAATATTCATTAACTAAATTTCAAAAAACGAATCAAAGTACTACAATCAATCTTAAGCCGATTGTCAAAAAAGGGGATCGTGTTGAAAAAGGTCAAGTGCTTTGTGAAGGATATGCAACTCAACAAGGAGAATTAGCTTTAGGTCAAAATCTTAAGGTTGCATTTATGCCTTGGAAAGGGTATAATTTTGAGGATGCTATTGTTATATCTGAAAAAGTGGTTCGTGATGATATCTTCACTTCGATTCACATCGATGAGTATACCTTAGAAGTAAGAGAAACAAAACGCGGAATGGAAGAATTAACTTCTGATATTCCAAATGTGAGTGAAGAAGCTACTAAAGATTTAGATGAGAATGGTCTTATTCGTATCGGTGCTGAAATTAAAGAAGGAGATATTTTAATTGGTAAAATTACACCGAAAGGTGAAACTGATCCGTCTCCTGAAGAAAAATTACTTCGTGCAATTTTTGGTGATAAAGCGGGAGATGTTAAAGATGCATCTTTAAAAGCTGGACCATCTTTAAGAGGTGTTGTGATTGACAAAAAATTATTCTCACGATCTGTTAAGGATAGAAAGTCTAAATCGCAAGATAAACCAATATTAGAGTCTTTGGATTCTGATTATGAAAAAGATTTTTCTTCTTTAAAAGAGAGGTTAGTTGATAAATTAGTTCAAATTTTAGGGGAAACGAAAGCAAGTGGTGTTTTCAATAACTTTAAAGAAGAAATCATAAAAAAGGGAAGTAAATTCTCTCAAAAAGCTTTAATTGCGATTGATTATTCTATTGTTAATCCTACTAATTGGACTTCCGAATCTGAAATTAATTCTCTTATTGGTCGTGTAATCCATAATTTTACGATTAAAGCAAACGATTTATTAGGTGCTTACAAACGTAAAAAATTCCATATTTCTGTTGGTGATGAACTACCAGCTGGAATAGTAAAAATGGCAAAAGTTTATATCGCTAAAAAACGTAAGTTGAAAGTAGGTGATAAAATGGCTGGTCGTCACGGTAATAAAGGGATTGTTGCTAATATTGTTCGTGAGGAAGACATGCCTTTCTTAGCGGATGGTACTCCGGTAGATATCGTTTTAAATCCACTAGGCGTTCCTTCTCGTATGAATTTAGGTCAGATTTATGAAACTGTTCTAGGGTGGGCTGGTGAAAAACTAGGTGTTAAGTTTGCAACTCCTATTTTTGACGGAGCTACTCCAGATGAAATAAATGATTGGACTGATAAAGCAGGAGTACCAAGATCAGGTAAGACCTATTTATATGATGGTGGAACAGGAGATCGTTTTGATCAAACTGCTACCGTGGGTGTGATTTACATGCTTAAATTATCACACATGGTTGATGATAAAATGCATGCACGTTCAATCGGACCATATTCATTAATTACTCAGCAACCATTAGGTGGTAAGGCTCAGTTTGGTGGTCAGCGTTTCGGTGAGATGGAAGTTTGGGCATTGGAAGCTTTTGGGGCTGCTAATATCCTTCAAGAAATCTTAACTGTCAAGTCTGATGATGTAATCGGAAGGGCTAAGGCATATGAAGCAATTGTTAAAGGGGACAATATTCCAGAACCTGGAATTCCAGAATCCTTTAATGTATTATTACATGAGCTAAGAGGTTTAGGTCTTAACATATCAATGGATTAATTATCACGTTGTTGAATTTTAAAATAAGCAAGTAGATGGCTTTTAGAAAAGAAACACCAAAAAAACAAAGTAGTTTTAGTAAAATCACAATATCATTGGCATCTCCAGAAGTAATTCTGGAGCAGTCAAGTGGTGAAGTATTAAAACCAGAGACAATTAATTATAGAACATATAAACCAGAAAGAGATGGTTTATTTTGTGAAAGAATTTTTGGTCCAGTTAAAGATTATGAATGCCATTGTGGTAAGTATAAACGTATTCGATATAAAGGAATCGTTTGTGACCGTTGTGGAGTTGAGGTAACAGAAAAGAAGGTGCGTCGTGAAAGAATGGGGCATATTTCTTTAGTTGTTCCAGTTGCACACATTTGGTATTTCCGTTCTTTACCTAACAAAATCGGTTATTTATTAGGACTTCCTACTAAAAAACTAGATCAGATTATTTATTACGAACGTTATGTTGTAATTCAAACAGGAACTGCTACTCATTTAGATGCTTCTCCTATTAAGAGATTAGATTTTTTAACGGAAGAGGAATACCTTGATATTTTAGAATCTGATTCTGTATCTAAAGAAAATCATCATTTAGATGATTCAGATCCGAATAAATTTATTGCTAAAATGGGTGCTGAAGCACTTCATGATTTGCTTAAAGGATTAAACCTAGATGAATTATCTTTTGGTCTTCGTCATAGTGCAAACACAGAAACTTCAGTTCAACGTAAAAATGAAGCATTAAAACGTTTACAAGTTGTTGAATCAATGCGTGAATCGCAAACGCGTATTTCGAACCGTCCTGAGTGGATGATTGTTAAAGTTGTGCCTGTTATTCCACCTGAATTGCGCCCATTGGTTCCTTTGGATGGTGGTCGTTTTGCTACTTCTGATTTAAATGACCTTTATCGTCGTGTTATTATTCGAAATAATCGTTTGAAACGTTTGATCGAAATTAAAGCACCTGAAGTAATTTTAAGAAATGAAAAACGGATGTTACAAGAATCTGTAGATTCTTTATTCGATAATTCTAGAAAAGCAAGTGCGGTTAAAACTGAATCAAATCGACCTTTAAAATCATTATCTGATTCTTTAAAAGGCAAACAAGGACGTTTCCGTCAAAATTTATTAGGTAAACGTGTTGACTATTCTGCACGTTCTGTTATTGTTGTTGGTCCAGATTTGAAATTGCACGAATGTGGTCTTCCGAAAGACATGGCTGCTGAACTTTATAAACCATTCATTATCCGTAAAATGATAGAGCGTGGTATCGTAAAAACAGTTAAGTCTGCTAAAAAAATTGTTGATAAAAAAGACCCTGTTGTTTGGGATATTTTAGAAAGTATTTTAAAAGGTCACCCTGTATTATTAAATCGTGCTCCTACTCTTCACCGATTGGGTATTCAAGCTTTTCAACCTAAATTAATTGAAGGAAAAGCAATTCGATTACATCCTTTAGTTACGACTGCCTTCAATGCGGATTTTGATGGGGATCAAATGGCTGTTCACTTACCACTTGGTAATGCAGCTATTTTAGAAGCTCAATTGTTGATGCTTGCTTCTCATAATATTTTAAATCCTGCTAATGGTGCTCCAATTGCTGTACCTTCTCAAGACATGGTTCTTGGTTTGTATTATATTACGAAGCCAAGAACTTCAACTCCTGAAAGAAAAGTAAAAGGGGAAGGTGGTATTTTCTATTCTCCGGAAGAAGTGATTATCGCTTATAATGAAGGTAAATTAGAATTACATGCCCCGATCAAAGTTAAATCTTATGATTTAGATGCTTCGGGTCTTCCTGCTTTAATGATGATTGAAACTACGTGTGGTAGAGTCCTTTTTAATGAACAAGTTCCTCGTGAAGTTGGATTTATTAATGACATATTAACTAAGAAAGCACTTCGTGATATCATTGGACGCGTATTAAAAGTATCTGGTACTGCAAGGACCGCTCAATTTCTTGATGATATTAAAGAGTTAGGTTACAATATGGCTTTCAAAGGTGGATTATCATTCAATTTAGATGATATTATCATTCCTGCTGAAAAGTCGGTCTTGGTATCTAAGGCTGAAGCTGATGTTTTAGAGGTGATGAGTAACTACAATATTGGACTAATCACTAATAATGAACGTTATAACCAAATTATTGATATTTGGACGCATACAAATTCTCGATTAACTGAAACACTAATGGATCAGTTGAAAAATGATAATCAGGGTTTCAACTCTATTTACATGATGTTCGATTCTGGTGCTCGTGGATCTAGAGAACAAATACGTCAGTTATCTGGAATGAGGGGATTAATGGCTAAACCACAAAAATCAGGTGCTTCTGCTCAGGAAATCATTGAAAATCCAATTTTAGCTAACTTTAAAGAAGGTTTGTCTATTCTTGAATACTTTATTTCTACACATGGTGCTCGAAAAGGACTTGCTGATACGGCATTAAAAACTGCAGATGCTGGTTATTTAACAAGGCGTTTGGTTGATGTATCTCAGGATGTGATTATTAATTCACAAGATTGCGGTACTCTTCGTGGTTTAGTTGCTACTTCACTTAAGAAAAATGATGATATCGTTGAACCATTAATTGATCGTATTGTTGGTCGTACTTCGGTGCATAATATTTATAACCCAGATACGAATGAGTTAATAGCTAATTCGGGTGAATTAATTTCTGAATTTATTGGTGAAGCGATTGAAGCTGCTGGTATAGAGGAAGTTGAAATTAGATCTGTGTTAACATGCGAAATGAGAAGAGGTGTTTGTGCTAAATGTTATGGTATAAATCTTTCAAATCACAGGTTAGCTCAAGAAGGAGATACTGTTGGTGTTGTTGCTGCTCAGTCTATTGGTGAACCAGGAACTCAGTTAACGCTTCGTACTTTCCACGTTGGTGGTACAGCATCTAATACAACTGACATCTCTGACATGAAAGCTAAAGCAAATGGTATTCTTGAAATCGACGAATTAAGAACGATTGATATTAAAACGAATGATGGTGTTAAGAAAATTGTTGTTGGTCGTGCTGCTGAATTAAAAATCACAGATGAAAATACAGGTATCGTTATTATGACAGCGAATGTTCCTTATGGATCTGAATTGTTAATTGGTAATAATATTTCAATTAAGCGTGGTGATGTAATCTGTAAATGGGATCCATATAATGCTGTAATTGTTTCTGAAGTTTCTGGAAAAGTAGTTTATGATAATATTCATGAAGGAATAACTTACCGAGAGGAAATTGATGAACAAACAGGATACAAGGAAATTGTTATTATCGAATCACGTGATAAAAAGAAAAATCCTGCTATTCATATCATTAATCCTAAAACAAAAGAAGTTCTTCGCGAATATAGCTTACCT
The DNA here is from genome assembly GCA_945897755.1 of Chryseobacterium gleum. GTDB lineage: Bacteria > Bacteroidota > Bacteroidia > Flavobacteriales_D > Crocinitomicaceae > CANHVK01. Next base: position 32,787 of record CAMDGH010000001.1, read on the forward strand.
GTAGATGCGCATATTTCTGTAAATGAAGGTGATAAAGTTGAAGCAGGTGTTACCTTGGTTAAAATCCCGAGATTGTCTGGCAAGACTGGAGATATCACTGGAGGACTTCCTAGAGTTACAGAGTTGTTTGAAGCTAGAAATCCTTCTAATCCTGCTGTTGTTTCTGAAATTGATGGTATCGCTAATTATGGTACAAAAATTAAAAGAGGTAATAGAGAGGTTGTAATTACTTCAAAAACAGGAGAGGAAAGAAAATACTTAGTTCCACTTTCTAAACATATCTTAGTACAAGAAAATGATTTTGTTAGAGCAGGTCAACCATTATCTGATGGTGCGATAACTCCAAATGATATTCTTAATATTGAGGGTCCAACGAAGGTGCAAGAATACATTGTGAATGAGATTCAAGAGGTGTATCGTTTGCAAGGGGTTAAGATAAATGATAAGCATTTCGAAGTAATTGTTCGTCAAATGATGCTTAAAGTTGAAATAATTGATGGAGGCGATACTAAATTCTTAGAAGGTCAGTCAGTTCATAAAGCTGATTTTATGGAAGAAAATGATGCGCTTTTTGGAATGATCGTTATTGAAGATGCTGGAGATTCAGATGAGTTGAATGCGGGACAAATTATTTCTTCACGTAAACTAAGAGATGTTAATTCTCAACTGAAACGTGCAGATAAGAAAATTGTTCAAGCGAGAGAAGCAGTTCCTGCTACTTCGACTCCTTTGCTTCAAGGGATTACAAGGGCGTCTTTACAGACTCAATCGTTTATTTCGGCAGCTTCTTTTCAAGAAACGACAAAGGTGCTTAACGAAGCGGCTATTTCTGGAAAAGTAGATCATTTATTAGGACTAAAAGAAAATGTAATTGTTGGACATTTAATTCCTGCAGGGACTGGTACAAGAAGATTTCAAAATGTATTAGTTTCATCGAAGGAAACTTTAGCTGAATTACAAGAAAATTAATTTTTGTTTTTTATAGATGGGGGTACATTTGTGTATCCCCATTTTTATTTTAATTAATTATGGAAGAAAATAATGAAAATCAAATTAGCATTGAGCTAAATGAAGAAATTGCAACAGGAATTTATTCTAATTTAGCAATTATCACGCATTCTCAATCAGAATTTATAAGTGATTTTGTTCAGTTATTGCCTGGTATGCCAAAAGCGCAAGTGAAATCTCGAATCATTATGACTCCCTTTAATGCAAAGCGATTGATGCGTGCATTGATGGATAATGTTCAGAAATATGAGCAATCATTTGGACTAATACATGAGGATGATGTTCCAACACCGCCTATGAATTTTGGGACACCGAAAACACAAGCTTAACTTAGGTGATATAATAATCATTTCAAGTATATAGAATTTATTATTTGTTAAGAAGTATTTTTTTAATATGTGAAAATATTAGATTATCAATACTACTTTTGTAAAAAAAAAATATATGTCTGAAAAATCCACACAATTTATAAATGATATTCGTTTAAAGTTTCAAACGATTCAAGAAACAATTTTAGATTTACGTTCTGAAAATCAACTTTTAAAAGTTGATAATTCACGTTTGTCTGAAGAATTAGAACTAAAAAGGAGTGCGTTTGATCAAGTAAATGCTGAGTTAATTGGTTTGAAATCTCAAAACAATGAATTGACTCTTTTGTTAACTCAAAAAGATGATTCTACGAATGAAAATGATCAATTGATAAATGAGTTAGTTAAAGAAATTGATGATTGTATTAGCCTTCTCAAAAATTAATTATGAGTAAAATCCCCTTGAAGATTGTAGTTGCTGGTAGAACCTATCCTTTAACAGTTAATGAAGGAGAAGAAAGTAAGATTTTGAAAGCAGCTGAAGACATTAATAGAGCAATTAAACTTTTGCAAGAAAATTATGCTGTTAAAGACATGCAAGATTTATTGGCAATGACTGCGCTTCAATTGGCAACGAAGTCTTCAAACCCAGGTCCAAATACCAGTCAGCAAGAAATTGATGAATTAGAAATCTCATTAGAGATTTTATTAGAGGACTTGAATAATATAAAATAACCATCCTTTTGGATTAAAATAATACATATGTACACAGTAATTGGTATATTAATAGGAACTATTGTAGGGGCTATTTTGTCTTTTCTTATACAAAGTTTTTTATTGAAAAAACGTGTTGAAAAAACATTGTTAGATGCCGAACATGACGGAGAAGCAATTAAAAAAGATAAGATATTTCAAGCAAAGGAACGTTTTTTGAAATTAAAAGAAGAGCATGAGGAGGTAATCAAAGACAGAGAACGAAAAACGCAATCAAACGAAGATAAAATTAAAGCTAAAGAAAAGGCCTTATCTCAAAAAACAGAAGAAGTTGCTAGAAAAGAAAAAGAACTTGATAAAACTCAATTGGATTTAGATCATAAAATCGCTACTGTTGAGGTAAAGCATCAAGAACTAGATAAAACCCAACAAAAAAGAGTTGCAGAACTTTCCCGAATAAGTGGTATGTCTGTTGAAGACGCTAAGAATCATATGATGGAAGCATTGGTTGATGAAGCTAGAACTGGTGCTATGGCTTTAATTAAAGAGGTTACAGAAGAAGCTAAATTAAACGCTAATCGTGAGGCCAAAAAGATCGTTATTCAGACAATACAAAGGGTTGCAACTGAACAAGCGGTTGAAAATGCAGTATCTGTTTTTAATATCGAATCTGATGAAGTTAAAGGTCGTATTATTGGACGAGAGGGTAGAAATATTCGTGCAATTGAAGCGGCTACAGGGGTAGAAATTATTGTTGATGATACACCAGAAGCGATTATACTTTCTTGTTTTGACCCTGTACGTAGAGAAATTGCTAGACTTTCCTTACATCAATTGGTATCAGACGGAAGAATTCATCCGGCACGTATTGAAGAAGTTGTTGCTAAAACAAAAAAATCACTCGAAGAAGAAATTGCAGAAACAGGTAGAAGAACTTGTATTGATTTAGGGATTCATGGGTTGCATCCAGAATTGACACGAATGGTTGGTAGAATGAAATACCGTTCATCTTATGGTCAAAACCTTTTACAACACTCCCGTGAAGTTGCAAATCTATGTGCTATCATGGCAGCTGAATTAGGGTTAAATGTTAAAATAGCGAAAAGAGCAGGTTTATTACATGATATTGGTAAAGTTCCTGATGAAGAACCAGAATTACCACATGCAATTTTAGGAATGAAATTGGCTGAAAAATATGGGGAAAAGCCGGATGTTTGCAATGCAATTGGAGCTCACCACGATGAAATAGAAATGACTACATTGATCTCACCTATTGTTCAGGTTTGTGATGCTGTTTCTGGCGCTCGTCCTGGCGCGAGAAGAGAGATTGTAGAGTCTTATATAAAAAGAATTAAGGAGTTAGAAAATCTTGCTCTTTCTTATGATGGTGTAACAAGTGCTTATGCAATCCAAGCAGGAAGGGAATTGAGGGTTTTAGTCGAAAGTGAAAAAGTAACTGATTTAAAAGCGGATGAATTATCATTTGCGATTTCACAACGAATTCAAACAGAAATGACTTATCCTGGCCAGGTGAAAGTAACTGTAATTCGTGAAAAAAGATCTGTTAATTATGCAAAATAAAAGCATTTAATTATCTATTTAAAAGAACTCTTTTTTTTAATTGAGTTCTTTTTTTTGCTCAATTTTTGATGAAACGTATTCGAATTTTATTTAAAAATGATTTTGTTAAATCTGTTACTATTTTAGTTACAGGAACCATTTTGTCACAACTTGTAGTTTTTTTATTATCCCCCATTATCTCAAGGTTATATACTCCAGAAGACAATGCTGATTTTGCTATTTTTATTCGCATAGTCATTTTTATTTCTACCATCGTGACTGCTCGTTTTGAATCGGCTCTTGTCTTACCTAAAAAAGATGAACATGCTTTTTCTTTATACCTGCTCTTAATTCTATTGATTAAATATGGTTTTATAATATCATTGCCAATTTCTTTTTTAATTGTTTTCTTTTTTGAGTTATCTTCTAATATAGACTTCGTTATAGTATCGGTTCCTTTTGGTTTTCTTCTTCTTGCGATTATGAATATTGGGAACAATTTGGCAATTCGTTTTGGCGAATTTAAAGAAATTAGTAGGATACGTATGCTCAATTCCATTTCAATGAATTGTGCTAACATTTTATTTGGTTGGGCTGGGTTAGCATTTAAGGGACTCATTTTTGGGTATATAATTAGTGTTGCTTTACCGAGTATTTGGTTTACTCGAAAATTCAGATTCTTGTCATCAAAGTTTATTGATTTTTCTAATCCAAAAAGAAAGTACGTTATCGGAAGAAAATACCTTGAGTTTCCAAAGGTTATGTTACCCCATGCTTTAATCGATATTTCCAGGGAAATGCTTATTGTTTTTTTTATTCTTCTTTATTTTGATAAAAACACATTAGGCTCATATGATTTTTCATTTAAAATGCTAAAGTTGCCATTGTCCGTTTTAGGTGCTGCTATTGGTCAAGTTTATTTTCAAAACATAGCGAAAAAGCATAATAATGGAGAATCATTAATGTATATTACTTTTACAACAATGCGTAATTTATTTTTATTTTCAATTGTACCCTTTGGATTATTGTTTTTTATAGGAGATGACTTATTTGCTTTTGTTTTTGGTGAAAATTGGAGGCAAGCAGGGGAGTATTCACAGATTATGGCACCATGGTTAATGTTAAATTTAATTGTCTCCCCTATCTCCCAATTACCGATGGTTTTGGGTAAGCTTAAATTTTTTTTCTGGATAGGATTAGTTGGCTCGATACTATTAATTTCGGTTTTAAATTTACCTTTCTTTATAGGGCATCAAATGAATTTTAATACTGTTTTAAAATGGATAAATTGGACTCAGTTTGCATTTATGTTATTTGTATTGCTTTGGATGGTTTTTATTGTAAAAAAAGACAATAAGCAAATTCGATAGAAATAGTAAATACAGGTAGTAGCTTTTGAAAACATCAGTTTATAAATAAGATTAAACTTTAAATACATTTTTAATTTATTAAAATGAACAAAATGAAAATAGAATGAGTATATTTTTGAAATTTAGAGTTTTTATAAGTAGTTTGAGACATCCTTTTAGAGTGAGAAAATTAAAAAATCATTCACCTAAAATGATCGGTAACTATATTTTAAATGGAGTAATTTTAGATAACGTACGCATAAGTAATTCGACTGTCATAACGGATGAAAAAAACCTATCTATAAAAAAAAATGTATTTATTGGTCACTATAACTTTATTGAATCGTCGAATGGTATTTTTATAGACGAAGGGGTACAAATGACAAATTATATTTCTATTTTAACTCATAGCAGTCATATTTCTATTCGTCTATACGGAGAGCATTATGTTAATTTTAGTGGTGAAATGGATGGATATATTAAAGGAAAAGTTTCAATTGGAAAATATACGTTTATTGGACCTCACTCAACGATTCAAGCAGGAACAAATATTGGTATAGGGTGTATTATAGCATCTCATAGTTTGGTTAAAGGTGATTTTCCTGACTTTTCAATCATTGGAGGGATACCTGCAAAAATAATTGGAGATACTAGAAATTTAGATAAAACATTTCTCGACAATAATTCTGAATTAAGATTTCATTATAACAAATGGACACAAAATTAACAGTTGTAATTATTGGGTTGCCATTGTTTGCTAAACGTTTAGCAAAACAACTTTCTGCTTATAAACCTGAAGGAAAATATATTGCATTAGATACCTACTATTCTAAAAGAGATAAAATTTTAGCACTTTGGTGGATTCGAAAAGCTGATATTGTTTTTTCAATCAATGGTTCTTTAGAAACCAGTAAAATATTTGATTACACACTTAAATTGGGTAAACCGCTTGTTATGAATTGGGTTGGTACTGATGTGATATTTGCCAAAAAACAATTTAATAATAAGAAAATTCGACAAGATTACGTGAATTACGCTATTCATTTATGCGAGGTAGATTGGATTAAGGAAGAGCTTTTTGAAATTGGAATCGATGCAAAAATTTTAAATTTTGCTTGTTTTGATAAAGTTTTTAAAACGGATGAATCATTTAAAAATCATTTTGCGGTATTAAATTATATTCCTGAAGATAGAAAATCATTTTATGGGATAGACCTATATATAGAACTAGCCAAACTTAATCCAACGATACACTTTTACATTGCAGGATGCATGGCTAATGAGTATGTACTACCTGTAAATATTCTTCCTTTAGGTTGGGTATCAGACATGAATGATTTATATCTTAAAGTACAAGTTTGTATAAGAATACCAGAGCATGATGGATTATCAACATTTGTTTTAGAAGGATTAGCAAGGGGAAAACAAGTGATATACAAGTATCAATACCCTAACGTATTTCAACTGAATGATATTCATGATATTGATTCAAAATTAAAGGAATTTCAAACAAAATGGTTAGCGAAACAATCGTTGATAAACTTAGAAGGAATGAATTATATTTCCGAACATTTTAATTCAAACTTTATTTTATCCAATTTATTATCATTTTTTTATAATTTAACAGGTAATAAATATGTCAATAGATAAAATTCGAATAGCATTAATAACCGTATGGTATCCACCTACTAAAAGTATTGCGGTTAATCGGATGCATGCATTTGCTAAATATTTGTCTGCAAAGGAGGATATCCATGTGTCTGTGTTTACTATGGGTGAGGTACCTTATATGAACGAAAGTAAATCAATTGATGTTTTTGCGATACCATCATCTAGAATCTCTAAAATATTAATTAGTAAGACTACTGATAATATTTATTTACACAAAATTAAAACTGCTTTTCGTATATTATACATCAAGGTTGCCGGAAGTCCTTTTGAGAATTGGAGAATAAAAAGTATAAAAAATTTAATTGAGGTTGATAAATTAACTCCATTTGATTGTATCATTAGTTCTTACTCTCCTGAGGATGCACATTTATTAGCGATTGAATTTATAGAAAAGATCAGAAGAATACCATGGATTGCTGATATGAGAGATGAAATGAGTTTAAATCCAGGGATTTCATTATCTCAAAAAAAAAAATTGGCTGACATTGAAGTTAAAGTAAATAAACATGCAAGTGCGATAACTTCTGTTAGTGGTCCTATCTTGGATGATTTTCGTTCTATATGTCCTAAGGTTAATTTTTTCGAAGAAATAAGAAATGGTTTCGATCATACATTTCAGCCAATACATAGGTTAAAAAATTCTTATTTTTCAATAGGATATTTTGGCACGTTTTACGGTGCTCGAAAACCCTGCTTTTTTTTTGAGGGCTTATGTGCTTTTAAGAAAAAATATTCAGCTGTACAATTTAAAATTATGTTGTATGGAGTTCATCATAATTTTACAATCCCTACTGAATTGGTTGATTATGTTTCAATCGAAGATAGTTTATCATACTCCGATGCTATTGTAGAAATGTCTAAAATGGATGTAAATTTATTGGTTTTACCAAGTGGAGTTGGAAAGGGGGTTTATTCGGGAAAAATTTTTGACTATATATCAGTTCATAAGCCAGTTTTTGCATGTGTTGATATAGAGGATGTTGCAGCAGAATTGATTATGAAGTTGGAATGTGGTTATGTTGCAGATTTTTATTCTGTAGATGAAATTTTTGCTCAACTTGAATTATTTTATTTTGATTGGTTATCGAATGTTAATAAATCTGCTAAAAAAACAGAAATAGATAAATTAAACCGCAAATCTCAGATTGAAAAGTTAGAAAATTTAATTAGACGTTTAGTATGAAACTATTAATTGTTGGTTCTAATTCAGTTCATGTATCATCGTTTATTGCATCTATTGAAAATGATAAAAATGAGTTGTTGTTGTTGGCAGAGGAGTCGTGTTCTTTTGTTGATTCAAATAGGGAATACGCTGTTAGTTTTAGGAGTTTAAATCCATTCTTTTTAATCTTTAATTTAATAAGATTAAAGCGACTTATAAGGATTTTAAAACCAGATTTAATTCATATTCACCAAGTAAATCGTTTAGCTTTTTTTGTTTCTTTAGTAGCTGTTAGATTAAAGTTGCCTTTTATTGTAACGGCTTGGGGAAGTGATGTTTTAACTATTCCAAAGAAAAATAGACTTTATTTTGAAATGGTTAGATATGTTTTGAAGGAAGCAGTATTTGTTACTGCAGATTCAAGTGAAATGATTAAAACGATGCGTGGTATTTCTCCAGATTCAACTAAGTACAAGTTATTACAGTATGGAATCGATATAGTGCCACAAAGCGATAAAGAACAATTGATATTCTCAAACCGATTACATAAGTCTTTATATCAAATTGATAAGATTATTGATTATTTTTCTGAATTTGTTAAGTATTATAGCACTTGGAGATTGGTGATTGCTGGACATGGATCTGAAACAGACCATTTAAAGCAGTTAGTTATTGATTATGGTATTGAAGATAAGGTTAGTTTTGTTGGATGGTTAAATAAGGAGGCAAATTACGATTTTTATTCTAGGGCAGAAATTTACATTACTCTACCTAAAAGTGATGGTATGTCGGTGAGTGTTCTAGAAGCTATGTCTGCAGGATGTATTCCTATTGTAGCTGATTTAGCTGTTTCTAAGGAATGGATTAATAATGGTGTTAATGGTGTAATTTGTTCGTCAACTTCAAATCCTTTTTTTGATGCTGTGAAGTTATCTCAACCTGATGTTGCAGTCATTAATTTGAAATTAGTGAACAAAAAAGCAACAAGAAAAGCGTCTAATGCTCTTTTTTTTGAGTTATACTCTAAATGTATTAAGCTATGAATAATAAAAACTTTTATCTTTTATTGAATGTACTTCTTGGTGTATTTCTGGTAGTTTTTTGTGTTGCGCCTAAATTATCTTCTCTTTGTCTTATTATTTTTTCTATTTCCGTTATTTACGGATGGGTAAGCAGAAAGTTGGATTTTCAATGGAATCACCCTGGCTTTTGGTTACTTGGTTTGTATTTAGCTTATTTAATTGGGTGTATTTTTACTCAAGATAGTTCTTTGGCTATTAAATGCTTGGAGTATAAGATCCCTTTTTTATTGTTCCCTTTTATCCTTAGTTTAAATTGCGTAAAAGTGATTAGACTGCCTATAATTGCTACAAGTTTAGTATTTGGGTTACTTGTTTTGAGTTTAATTGGATATGTAAATGCCTTATTTTGCTTTTTTGATACTGGTGGTATTGGATGTTTTTTAACAGTTTCTATTTCTCCAGTTCACCATCCAAGTTATTTTGTTGTCTTTCATGTACTCACTTTGGCATTTGTTTGGAAAGGATATTTTGATAAATGGCGATTTTATCGATTAAATTGGGTTATTCCATTTACACTTTTTTCTATTGTGACTCAATCTTTAGCTCTCTCATTAGCAGGACTTTTATATTTATTTATTCTTGGTGTCATTCTTGTTTTGTGTTTTGTTAAGAAGAGATTTGGATTAAGGTATTTTACGATTTCATCGGTTTTTATTCCAATTATAGCATCATTTATCTTTTTATCTATTCCTCAATTTAGAGGAGAATTTAATGGTGCGTTTAAATTTGTTAAAGCATATGTTGAATCACCAACAAAATTTGTTGAATCACGAAAACCGGGAATGACTGGATCAGAAACTAGACTAGTAATGTGGACTCTATCTGGTATTGAAATAATAAAAAATCCATGGGGAGTAGGTACTGGAAATGTAGATATTCATTTAGCCAAGAGTTTAAAAAGATACAAGCAATCCCATATGATTAAATATAACTATAACCCACATAATCAGTTTCTACAAACTACTCTTGAGATTGGTTTCATCGGTTTCTTGTTATTACTAGGTTTTATGGCTCATATTTCATATATCGCTTGGAGAACTAGAAATTGGATATTGTTGTTATTGGTAACTAATTTATTTTTCAATTCATTGTTTGAATCTATGCTTCAAAGGCAAAGTGGTGTTGTCTTTTATATTTTTTTTATTTGTTTATTTTATTCTTCAATAAAAAAAACAACATGAAGGTATCCGTTGTAATTCCTTGTAGAAATGAAAAGGCATTTGTTGGCAGATGTATTGAGGCTATTTATAATTCAGAACTACCAGAGCATGTTCATATTAAGGTGATTGTAGTTGATGGGATGAGTAATGATGGTACAAGAGAAGAGCTTGATCGGTTACAAACAATTTATACTTCATTGAATGTAGTTGATAATATTCAACAATTAACGCCTATTGCTTTCAATTTGGGCATTCATTATTGTGACTTTGATTTTTTACAGATTATTGGAGCAAGACATATTATTACTGCTAATTATATATCCAAATCTATAGATATCTTAATTAATAAGCCCGAAATTTGGTGTGTTGGTGGAAAAATCAAGAATGTATTTACCACTGAAGATAGTCAAGTTATTTCAGAAGCTATGTCCACTTCTTTTGGTATGGGGTTAGGGAATTTTAGGACATTGAATGAATCATCCTTTACTGACACTGTTACAAGTCCTATGTATCCAAAGTTTGTATTTGAAAAAATCGGTTATTTTGATGAGCAATTGGTAAGAAATCAAGATGATGATTTTAATTTTAGAGTAAACAAGGCAGGGGGGAAAATATGGTTTGAAAGTGAAATAGCTTTAGATTATTATGTGAGAAGTAATTATTCAGGTCTAATGAAGCAATTTTATCAATATGGTTACTGGAAGGTTTTTGTGAATACAAAACATAAAACAGTTACAACATGGAGACAATTAATACCGCCTGTATTTGTTTTGTATGTATTTTCAATTGTTTTTCTTCCGTTTTTACCTTTTCTTTTTACCTTATTTTATTCTTTACCTTTCATTTTATATTTGATATTACTTGTTTTTGTAAGTTTAAGATGTGCTAAAAAATCAACGAGCGTATTTGCATTTATTCGCACATTCATAATATTACATTTTAGCTATGGCTCGGGCTACCTTCACGGTATTTTAAATTTTATCATTTTAAAAAGAAAACCCTCTAAAAATCAAATGAGATTATCTCGTTAGTTGTATTATTTTTGTAAAAATATCAAGAATGATTCCTTTCTCACCACCCCGTATCGACGATGCTGTTATCAATGAAGTAACTGCTGCTTTAAAAAGTGGCTGGATTACCACTGGACCACGAACAAAAACGTTTGAAAAAGAAGTTTCAGCTTATTGTGGTTGCACTTCTACTGTAGCTGTAAATTCATGGACAATGGGTATGCAAGTGTTGTTGCATTGGTGGGGGATAGGTCCTGGCGATGAAGTTGTTTTGCCGGCCTATACTTATTGTGCGAGTGCTAATGTTATAGTGCATTCTGGAGCAAAACCGGTGATGGTTGACATAAATGAAGCAGATTTTAATATTTCTATCGATGCGATTCGCAAGGCAATTACACCCAGAACAAAAGCGATTATTGCGGTTGATTTAGCTGGTTTTCCATGCGATTACGATGCGATAATGGATTTGATAAATGAAGAGTCCATTCTAAAACAATTCAATCCTCAGGGTGAAAATCAGGAAAAATTGAATCGGATTTTGATCATTTCTGATGCTGCACATAGCTTTGGAGCTATTTACAAAGGAAAAAGAGCTGGTTCTTTGACAGATATTTCCACATTTTCATTTCATGCAGTAAAAAATTTAACAACGGCTGAAGGTGGTGCATTGTGTTTTGATTTACCAGAAAATTTTGATCACGATATCATCTACAGGGATTTTTGCACGATGATATTACACGGTCAAAACAAAGATGCATTGGCCAAAACGCAAAAAGGGAATTGGAGATACGACGTAGAAGAGCCAGGTTTCAAATGTAACATGACGGATATTCAGGCGGCAATAGGACTTGTAGAGTTGAGAAGATACCAAGAAAATCTGGACCGTAGGAAGCAAATTTTTGAGGCCTACGACTCCGCATTTTCTGAATTTGAATGGGCGATTTTACCGCTACACACCACAGAAAACAAAATTTCTTCATACCATCTTTATCAATTAAGAATTGCAAATGTCACGGAGCAACAACGCGATGCCATTATGCAAGGGGTTTTTGACCAAGGCGTATCGGTGAATGTTCATTTTTTACCTTTACCAACGTTAACTGCCTATAAAAAGCGAGGATACAAGATGGAAGATTACCCTGAAACATGGAACAAATACCACAATGAGATCTCTTTACCAGTTTATTTTGACTTGAATGATGAAATGGTTAAGCGTGTGATTGAAGCTCTTACGATTTCAGTTAACACTATTTTAGGATAAATGAAGCGGATACTTGATGTTTTTATTGCTTTACTTGTACTTTTTATTTTTCTTCCGTTTGGAGTTATCATCGCATTTTTGATAGTTATAGAATCTAAAGGTGGTGTTTTTTATGTGCAACAACGCATCGGTTTGTTCGGGAAACCCTTTGGATTGTTAAAGTTTCGTTCGATGCGCCCAAATTCCGATCAATTAGGACAACTGACTGTTGGTGTAAGCGATCCAAGGGTAACCGCTATGGGATTATTTGTACGTAAATATAAATTGGATGAATTCCCTCAATTTATTAACGTTTTAAAAGGAGATATGAGTATCATAGGGCCACGTCCAGAAGTCAAGAAATACGTTGATTTATATACACTTGAACAACGTAAAATCTTAAACGTAAAGCCTGGAATTACCGATTATGCTTCTATTGAGTACTTTGATGAAAGCACCTTATTAGGAGCGTCTGAAAATCCTGAGCAAACTTACATTCAAGAAATCATGCCTAAAAAATTGGTGTTGAATCAAAAGTATTTGGCACATCCAACTGTATTTAATGATTTGAAAATCATGTGGTTGACTTTAAAAAAAATTATTTCTTGAATTCAATAATTCTTTCAAGCCTGAATAAAACATAGTATTAGCTCCATATAATTCGTTGCGTTTTTCAATGTAATTTGATGCTTAGTAATTTTATTAAAATGTATGACATGCCACATTCTGATTTTTTCGTGTCAGTATTTCAAGTAGTACAGTTAATACCTTCGGGTAGAGTTACCACTTATGGAGCAATTGCTTCTTATTTAGGCGCCAAAAAATCAAGTCGTGTTGTTGGTTACGCTATGAATGCCTCACACAAAATCCCTGGAATTCCAGCCCATCGTGTTCTAAACCGCTTAGGTTACTTAACTGGTAAAATGCATTTTACTTCACCGGATGAAATGGAGCGATTATTATTCCAGGAAGGAATAATTGTTAAGGATGACTGTGTTGTTAATTTTAAACATTTGTTTTGGGATCCTTCTATCGAATTAGAATTGTAATTCTTAAATTCGTTGCATGATACTTGTAACAGGTGGTACCGGACTTTTAGGAAGTCATTTAATTCACAATGTGGCTTCTGCTGGAAAAAGTGTTCGCGCTATTTATCGTGACAAGAAGCGTATCGAGAAGGTGAAAGTATTGTTTTCTTTCTATAAAACACCTTTAGAAGTATTTGACACCATAGAATGGGTGGAATGTGATGTCTTGGATGTAGTTACCTTGCAAGAGGTTATGACAGGTTGTGATGAAGTGTATCATTGTGCTGCGATGGTTTCTTTTCAAAAAAAGGATTACCAAACCATGCTACGGATTAATAAATATGGAACAGCAAACGTCGTCAATGTAGCGATGGACATAGGTGTAAAACGATTTTTGCATGTATCCTCGACTGCTGCGGTTGGTAAAACTTCACTTAATCAGAATGGTTATCAATCGGTTGTTGAAACTAATAAATGGGTGGATGCTGATCGTCATTCAGGATATGCGATTTCGAAATACCTCTCTGAAAATGAAGTTTGGAGAGGTATTGAAGAAGGGTTAAATGCGGTAATTATTAATCCGAGCGTAATTATCGGGCCTGGAGATTGGAATGAAAGTTCCTTGTCGATTTTTAGAACGCTGGCAAATGGACTAAAATTCTATACCTTGGGAGCGAATGCCTTTGTGGATGTTCGTGATGTTGTTTTTGCGATGACTAATCTTATGGAACGGCCAGAATCGTTTAATCAGCGTTATTTGTGTACAGGAACAAATGTCAGCTTCAAACAACTTTTTGATGTTACAGCGAAGCAAATGAATCGAAAAGCGCCGTTTTTGCTTGCTAAGTCCTTGTTGAGTGGATTAGCTTGGCGAGTTTCCTGGTTATTGAGTTTAGTGACAGGACATCAAACGGTAACGAAAGAATCTGCAAGTAGCGCACAAGCGAAAGTAAACTACGATAGTTCGAAATTGAAAAATGTGTTAGATTTTGAATTTAGAAGTTTAGAAGATACGGTGAAACATGCGGTTGAAGGGAGATTAATGTAGTAATTTTTCAATGTAAAATGTAGCAAATAACAATTTATAATTGTTAAAATTGATAGAGAGATGAAGAAAAATAAGTATGTACAATTGTTATTTCAAATATGTGTAAGTTTTTTGATTTTTACTTTAATTGATTATATGATCGAAAAGGAGTTTCGTTTTATACGAAATACGATCATTAGTGTTCCTGTTTCCACTTTTCTTTTTTTTATGAATAGAAAGAATGATATTGAAAAATAAGGTTTAATGAGTATCTGTAGATATAGTAATGGTTTTGTAATAAAATTTGTCCTATATAGTATATGTGTTTAGCATAAATTCAGGCCTAAATTCATTAACTATGAGTTCCCCTCAATCGTTTTTTATTATTGTGTACAAAAAAAACTCCCTTGGTTACCCAAGAGAGTTTTATATATAGGCGTCATTTTCTATCCTAATCGAGTAGGGAAGAAAAGACGAATAAGGTTTGAGTTTAACTCAAACCTTTAGTTCCTAATTTTACATCATTCCGCCCATTCCTCCAGGCATTCCACCACCACCCATCATTGGTGCATTTTCTTCTATTTCATCTGCGATAACACACTCAGTAGTTAACAACATTGCAGCAATGGAAGAAGCGTTTTCAATCGCAATTCGAGCAACTTTTGTTGGATCGATTACACCTGCAGCATATAAGTTTTCGTAAACGTCAGTACGTGCATTATAACCGAAGTCATCTTTGCCTTCTTTTACTTTCTGAACGATAACAGCACCTTCTCCACCAGCATTTGAAACAATTTGACGAAGTGGCTCTTCAATAGCACGTTTTACAATTGCAATACCTGTATTTTCGTCTTCGTTTATTCCTTTTAAAGTTTCCAAAGCATTAATTGCTCGGATAAAACCTACACCACCACCTGGTATAATACCTTCTTCAACAGCTGCTCTTGTAGCTGCTAATGCATCGTCTACACGGTCTTTTTTCTCTTTCATTTCTACTTCTGTAGCAGCTCCAACGTAAAGTACAGCTACACCACCTGCTAATTTAGCTAAGCGTTCTTGTAACTTTTCTTTATCGTACTCAGATGTAGTTGATTCTATTTGTGATCTTATTTGACCAACTCTTGATGCGATTGCGTCTTTGTCTCCTGCACCGTTGATAATTGTTGTATTGTCTTTGTCTATTTCGATTTTTTCTGCAGTACCTAACATTTCCATTGTAGCACCTTCAAGCGTAAAACCTCTTTCTTCAGAAATAACTTGACCACCTGTAAGTATAGCAAGGTCTTCTAACATTGCCTTTCTTCTATCTCCAAATCCTGGAGCTTTAACAGCCGCAATTTTTAAAGATCCACGAATACGATTTACTACTAGTGTAGCAAGTGCATCTCCATCGAGGTCCTCAGCAATAATTAATAATGATTTACCTGCTTGAACTACTGGTTCCAAGATTGGAAGTAGGTCTTTCATATTAGATATTTTTTTCTCGCAGATTAAAACCAACGGATTTTCCATATCCACAATCATTTTTTCAGCGTTGGTTACGAAGTACGGGGATAGGTATCCGCGATCAAACTGCATTCCTTCAACTGTTTTAACTTCAGTTTCAGTTCCTTTAGCTTCTTCCACTGTAATTACACCATCATTACCAACTACTTTCATTGCTTCTGCAATCAATGAACCGATTGTTTCATCGTTATTTGCAGAAACTGATGCGATTTGTTTGATTTTATCGTTGTCTGAACCTACTTCTCTTGAGATACTTTTAAGTGTATTTACAACAGAAATTACAGCTTTGTCAATACCTCTTTTTAAATCCATTGGATTTGCTCCAGAAGCAACATTTTTCATACCAGCTGTTATGATTGCTTGTGCTAGTACAGTTGCTGTTGTTGTTCCATCACCTGCTATATCTGCAGTTTTAGAAGCTACTTCTTTTACCATTTGAGCACCCATATTTTCGATCGGATCCTTTAACTCAATTTCTTTTGCTACTGTAACACCATCTTTTGTTACGTGAGGAGCACCAAATTTTTTTCCAATAACTACGTTTCTTCCTTTCGGTCCTAAAGTTACTTTTACAGCGTTTGCTAATTTATCAACACCGCTTTTAAGTTTATCCCTTGCTTCTACTTCAAAAACTATTTCTTTTGCCATTTTTTATTGATTTTTATGATTCAATGATTCCGTAAACATCTGCTTCTTTCATGATTAAGTAGTTTTTTCCATCTACTTTAATTTCAGTACCTGAATACTGTCCGTACATTACTTTATTTCCGGATAATAGGGACATTGGCTCGTCTTTTTTTCCATTTCCAACAGCAACAACGGTTCCGTAT
Source organism: Chryseobacterium gleum (assembly GCA_945897755.1). GTDB lineage: Bacteria > Bacteroidota > Bacteroidia > Flavobacteriales_D > Crocinitomicaceae > CANHVK01. Next base: position 49,442 of record CAMDGH010000001.1, read on the forward strand.
AAAGGTTTTTCTTTTGCAGTATCAGGAATGATAATTCCACTAGCTGTTTTTAATTCTGCTGGAGCTGGCTCAATAAGAACTCGGTCAGCTAAAGGTTTAAATGATATAGACATGTGTTAAATATTTAAATGTTCACAATTCCTTTCACGAATACCGTACCATGTTTGTAAAATAGACAGAATTGCAATTTTTGGGATAAAAAAAAATGTCAGTATGTGACATACTGACATTTTAATGTGATTGGACAAATGATTAATTTTTAACAGGTTGGTTTTGCTCTGTAGCTTGTTGAGGCATCACTACTCTTTTTGGAGTAGATTTAATAGTTAGTACGATACTAAAAACTACAATAATACCCATTAAAATCCATGTTGTTTTATCGATTACTTCATTTGTTTTTTGAACACCACCAATTTGACTTGAAGCTCCAAAATCAGAAGATAGTCCTCCACCTTTTGGGTTTTGAACAAAAATTACTGCGATAAGTAAGATACTTGCAATGATGATGATGATAGATAAAAGTGTTGTCATGAGTTTGCTTTATTTTTTAATTCTTCAATTTTTTGTACAAAGTAAGTCTTTTTTTCTGGAAATGTCAAGCATAATTGTTCAAACGCTTTAATTGCCTTTGGAAAATTTCCCTGCATTGCTAAAATTGTTGCTAGTGTTTCAGAATATTGAACGTTTTCATCATCTAAACTTCGCTGAGCTTGTTTGATTGGAGAGTAAAATTCTTTTGTTGGTTTTTGTATGCTAGGCTCTTCTTGTATGAATTTTATGATACGATCGTCGTTTATTTTTTTTAATGGTTGAATTTTATCAGTTTCTTCTTTACGGTCTATTTTTAACCAATCACTAAATTTTTTCGGTTTTACAAGGATCTCTTTTTTTGTTTGTATAGGTTCTTCAGCACGGTTATATTTTTTCTCTTGTGTTAATTCGTCTGATTCAGTAAAATCAAAACTAAATGCGGAGGTTAATACATTAGATAATATTTCTACTTCTAGTGGAATTTCATCTTGTTTAGTTGAAATCGTAATTGGAATTTCCGTTTCAATTATTTTTTGATCTAATTCAATTTTGTCTTTTGATTTGTCTATTTTAATTTCAGTTTTGTTTGTATTCTTTAGATTGATTTCTTGCTCTTTTATTTCGGATTCATGGGTTGAATCTATTTTATCTTCGGTAATTAGTTTATTTGTTTCAATAGTAAATGGGATCTCTTTATCATGTGTTTCTTCCGTCTCAATTTTAGTGACAATCGTTTGTTGTTGTATTAAATCAAATAGCTTTGTTCGATCTGAAACTTTATAGGCGTACTTTTCGATTTCTTCTGAAAAAAGTTCTTTATCTTGAGTTGATATTGCTTTTAAATAGAGAATTGAAAATAGTTGTGAATAGGGATACTTTTCACTTAATTTCTTCAAGTGTTGACTTTCGCTGAGAGAGATTTCTCCTCCAATTGTTATTAGCTTTAAAAGTTCTTGTGTATTCATTACCAGTTCGAAAGAAGTTTGTTGATTAGATCTTGAACGATTTGTTTATTTATTTCTTTTAATAAATTTGATTCTATAGCAGAGATATCACTTGAAGAGTTGTAATCTGCAAATCGCGCACAGCTTATAGTCATTTCTTCTTCTTTAGGGGACGATATAATAATTTTAAAATCTGTATTTATAGTTAATCTGTTTTTTGCTGCATTATCTCCCAATTGAAGTGCTATTGGATTTATTGAATAATTTGTAATTACACCTTCTATGCGAACTTCTCCTTGATCTTTATTTGCTAGTTTTAAATGTGTATTGTTTTGAATTCCATCCCTTAATTCGTCTGAGAGTAGTGATGGGTAGTTGATTGGTGCGTTTGCAGCATTGTTTTCAAGAGAACCAACAGAAAATGTTTTCCATGATTCTGGCATTGAACCAGTGTCTTTAAATGAGATACTGGTTGGCCAGCAACTAGACAAGCTTGCTAAAATGGCTAGAAAGATCAGTTGTTTCATAATCAATTTATATCGTATTCTTTGATTTTTCTGTATAGTGTTCTTTCTGAAATCCCAAGTTCTTCTGCTGCGTTTCTTCTTTTTCCTTTGTGCTTATCTAAGGCTTTTTGAATTAATTCCTTCTCTCTGTCCTCAAGGGATAGTGATTCTTCTACTTCAATATGTTCTTGAAAATCATGTTGGAAATTAGCTGGATTTGCAAAAGATTGATTTTCTGCTGAAGGTGGAGAGAGAAGTTTAGGTAAATCAGTTATAGGACTAATGTCTTTGTATATTCGATTTATAATTGCATTGTGTTCGGGGTCTAACTGTACTTCTCCACTTCCTTTTTGAATTAATTCATGAACTAATTTTTTCAGATCGTTCATATCGTTTTTAATATCAAAAAGAAATTTATACATCAAATCTCTTTCGGAGATTGATTCGTTGGAGGTTGATATGATACTAGGGAATTTTTCTTCTTGATTGGGAAGGTAGGAAATCAAGGATATACCGTCTATTTCTCGTTTACTTTCGATTACGGAAAGTTGTTCTACTAGGTTTCTTAATTGACGTATGTTACCAGCCCAATGGTAATTTTCAAGAATGACTACAGCATCTTCTGTTAAGCGGATACCTGGCATCCTATACTTTTCTGCAAAATCATTCGAAAACTTTCTAAATATCAGGTGAATGTCTTCTTTTCGTTGCCTAAGTGGAGGTAAACTGATAGGAACTGTACTTAATCGATACAATAGGTCTTCTCTAAATTTTCCAGAAGAAATTGCTTTTTGCATGTTTTCATTTGTTGCAGCTACAACCCTAACATTTGTTTTTATTACTTTAGAAGAGCCAACTCGAATAAATTCTCCTGTTTCCAAGACACGTAATAGACGAACTTGGGTCTGCATGGGTAATTCAGCTACTTCATCTAAAAACAAGGTTCCTCCATTTGCAACTTCAAAATAACCTTGCCGACTTCCACTAGCTCCTGTAAAAGATCCTTTTTCATGACCAAATAATTCTGAATCAATTGTTCCTTCAGGAATTGCACCACAGTTTACTGCAATATATTCGCCGTGTTTCCGAGCACTAAGCTGATGTATTACCTGAGGAATAATTTCTTTACCTGTTCCGCTTTCTCCAGTGACTAATATCGAAATGTCGGTAGGAGCAACTTGAGATGCAATTTCTAAGGCCCGATTTAAAAGAGGTGCATTACCTATAATTCCAAAACGTTGTTTAATTTGTTGAATATTCATCTTAGTTTACAAATTCGCCTAACAAAGTTGCTGAGGTGCAATCAGTTATTTTAATCTTAACGTAACTGCCAGGTGCTAATTTTGTTTTTTCAAATACAACTTTCGTATTTCCTGTATTTCGTCCGCTTTGATGTTCCGTTGATTTTTTAGAGTAGCCCTCAATTAATACTTCTTGAATTTCACCAATTTTGGATCTATTTAGAGAGAGAGAATTTGCGCGCTGAATTTCAATCACTTCTTGCAATCGACTTTTTTTAATTGCTTCTGGGACATCATCTTTAAATTTTCGTTCGGCTAATGTTTTCGGACGTTCTGAATACATATACATGTAAGCAAAGTCAAACACTACATTTTTTAAAACCAAAAGAGTGTCTTGATGTTGCTCTTCTGTTTCTCCACAAAAACCAGTAATTATATCTGTTGAAATGGCACAGCCAGGTAAAATAGTTCTAATTGCTTTGACGCGATCCATATACCATTCCATTGTATAGCCTCTATTCATGTTGTATAGTACTTCATTATTTCCAGATTGAATAGGAAGATGTATGTGTTTACAAATGTTGTTGTAGTTCGCCATTACTTCTAACACTTCATTGGTCATGTCTTTGGGATGTGATGTTGAAAAACGTACACGAAGTTCGGGATCGATCTCAGCGACCATTTTTAATAATTGAGCAAAGTTTATTGTTGGTAAGCTAGTATCTTTGATTTCTCCTTTGCTAGTCATATTCCAACGATAGCTATCCACATTTTGGCCCAAAAGAGTCACCTCCTTGTATCCGTTTTGGATTAGCTCAGCACATTCATCTATAATCGTTTGTGGGTCACGTGACCGTTCTCTCCCTCGTGTAAAGGGAACAACACAAAACGAGCACATGTTGTCGCAACCTCTGGTAATGCTGACAAATGAGCTCAATCCTTTTTGATCTAAACGAACGGGACTTATATCAGCATAAGTCTCATCTCTAGAGAGTAATACATTTACTGCTTTTTGTCCGCCTTCCACGTGTTGTATTAAGAAAGGTAAATCTCGATAAGCATCAGGACCTGCAACAATGTCGACTAACTTTTCTTCTTCGAGTAAGTTCTGTTTTAATCGCTCTGCCATACAACCAAGTATTCCAACAATAAGTCCAGGTTGCCTTTTTTTTCTGTTTTTAAAATCGTTTAAACGCAGTCTAACTCTTTGTTCTGCATTTTCTCGAATAGAGCAGGTATTTATTAGAATGATGTCGGCTTCACTTTCATCTCTGGTGGTAATAATACCTTCTTTAGAAAGAATGGAAGCAATTACTTCAGAATCTGAAAAATTCATAGCACAACCATAACTTTCTAAAAATAGTTTTTTCCCTGTCTTTAGTTCGCCTGGCAAAACCATAGTGGCTTCTCCTTGTCTAGTTTCGTCGATTACTTTAGCTTTGTTTTCTTCGAAATGATTCATCATGTTTTTTTTTCAAATTTAATTAAAAAAAACTTAAAAGTGACAAAATGGCAGAAATTATCAATCTGAATTAACTTTTATTTGCTTTTAAAAGTTGTATGAAAATGGTTTATTATTATTATTTTACATGCGCTTAATCCAATGTTTTAGGGATGGTAAATTAGGTTTTTTTTACCGATTTTTTTTAAGCTATTAAATGCTAGGTTTGTTTTTTGAAAATAAATAGAGTTAATTTGTAGCGAACATAATCTCAAATTCAATTTAAATGGCTAAAAATTTAGTAATCGTTGAGTCCCCCGCAAAGGCAAAAACAATAGAAGGATACTTAGGGAAAGATTTTGTTGTAAAATCAAGTTATGGCCATGTTAGAGATTTGGCATCTAAGGGTATAGCGATTGAAATTGAGAATAATTTTCATCCTAATTATGAAGTTTCACCAGATAAAAAAACAGTTGTATCTGACTTGAAAAAATGCACAAAGGATGCGGATGTTGTTTGGTTAGCTACTGATGAGGATCGTGAAGGTGAAGCTATTTCTTGGCATTTATATGAGACTTTAAACCTCTCTAAAAAAGTCACTAAACGAATTACTTTCAATGAAATTACTAAAACAGCTATTTTAAAAGCCATTGATAACCCAAGGGAAATAGACTTACATTTAGTAGATGCGCAACAGGCAAGAAGAGTTTTAGATAGATTAGTTGGATTTGAGCTTTCTCCAGTGCTTTGGAAAAAAGTTCGTCCAAGCCTCTCTGCAGGTAGAGTTCAATCTGTTGCAGTGAGATTAATTGTTGAAAGAGAAAAAGAGATTAGAGCGTTTAATACGGAAACTTTTTTTAAAATACAGGGTGTTTTCGGAAAGGGGCTAGATAAAATAAAAGCTGATATTACTCGAAATATAGGAACAATTGAAGAAGTTCATAGTTTGTTAAATGAATTTAAAAACATTGATTTTAAGGTCTTGGATGTTCAAACTAAACCTGCAATAAAATCTCCATCTGCTCCATTTACAACTTCTACTCTACAACAAGAAGCAAGTTTAAAGTTGGGTTTTTCGGTTTCACGCACAATGACAGTAGCTCAAAAATTGTATGAAGCTGGAAAGATAACGTATATGAGGACCGATTCGGTTAACTTCTCCGAAACGGCAATGAATGCTGCTAAGTCAGAGATTTCTCGTTCTTATGGGGACCTATATTCAAATCCAACAAAGTATAAAACGAAAAGTTCAGGTGCTCAAGAAGCCCATGAAGCAATTCGTCCAACTGATTTTGGAGTACATTTTACTACAGGTGAATCGGATGAGGTGAAGTTGTACGACTTGATTTGGAAAAGATCTATTTCTTCACAAATGAGTAATGCTAAATTAGAAAGAACGACGATTAAAATAGGAGACCCTTCTCTTACGGACGTATTTAGCGCAAAAGGGGAGGTAATTAAGTTTGATGGGTTTTTAAAAGTATATCTCGCGGCTTCACTGGATGAAGAAGAGGATGAAAATTCAGATATTCTTCCTGAAGTGATTGAAGGTGAAAGCTTAAGTCGTACTTTGATTAAAGCAACTCAACGATTTTCTAGGGCTGCTCCTCGGTACGTGGAGGCCTCTCTTGTTAAAAAACTAGAAGAGTTAGGTATTGGAAGGCCTTCTACTTACGCCCCAACGATTTCTACAATTCAAAAACGTGGTTATGTTGAAAAAAATGAACGCGAAGGAGAAGAAAGAGCATTTATCGTGGTTGAACTAGTAAAACAAGATATTAAACAAGAACTGAAGACTGAAATTACGGGAAAAGAAAAAAATAAATTATTTCCTACCGATATAGGAATTGTGGTAACTGATTTTTTATGTGCACATTTTGATCGTATCATGGATTATCATTTTACTGCTAAGGTGGAAGAACAATTTGATGAAATAGCTCAAGGTTCAATTGTTTGGACTAATATGCTTCAGGATTTTTATACTCCTTTCCATAATAATGTAACTAATACGCTAGAACATTCAGACAGAGCAACAGGTGAAAGAGAACTGGGCATGCATCCAGAAAGCGGTAAAAAAATCATTGTTCGGATTGGTCGTTTTGGTCCAATGGTTCAAATTGGAGATGAAAAAGTTGATGGAGAAAAGCCCCAATTTGCCTCGCTTAGATCAGGTCAAAATTTAGACAATATGACCATAGAGTCTGCTTTAGAGCTGTTTAAGTTACCAAGAGACTTAGGTTTTTTTGAAGATCTACCTTTGAAGGCTAATGTTGGGCGCTTTGGTCCTTACCTTCAACATGGAAAAGCGTTTATTTCGCTTAAAAAAGAAGATGATCCAATGACTGTATCACTTGATCGGGCTAGTGAGTTGATTATTCAAAAAAGAGAAGATGACATTGCTAAAGTGTTAAAAGTATTTCCTGAGCAAGAAGACATGCAAATTCTAAATGGTCGTTGGGGAGCTTATTTAAAAGTAGGGAAAGACAATGTTAAATTACCGAAAAAAGATGCTTGGGAATTACTAACTTATGAAGAATGTTGTCAGTTACATAAAAATCAACCAGCCCAAAAAAAAGGCAGTAGGTTTACTAAAAAGACTGCTGAAATAGTAAAAGACACCCCTAAAAAAGCAGTTAAAAAAGCAGTTAAAAAACCAGCAGCTAAAAAACCAGCGGCTAAAAAAAAGTAATTTAAAAATAAATAAAACTTAATTTGGGTTCTGATTTTTTTATTGATTTCAACTCGTTTTATATGTTAATACATTAATTTATGAATGCAAGTGATATTTCATTTTATTTTCAGCCAGTTGAAAATATAAGTTTTATTGAAGGTGCGCTTTCAAACGAAATCAGTATTCATAAAGAAAATGATTTTCCAGAATTGGAAAGAAATTCGATTGCATTGATTTATTGTCCGGAGTTTAGAGGTTATGAAGAAATATCCGAAAAATTGTTTGATGATGGTTTTAGATATCACTTCTATTCTTTATTTGCTGGGGTAAATTGGACTCGAAAAATCCTCGATTTAGGAAATATTATTATAGGTAAATCACTAGAAGATTCTCAGTATGCTGTTGTTCAGGTAGTTTCTGTGTTAGTAAAGCGAGATATTATCCCGATTATCATTGGGGGAACGCAAGACCTTATAAACTCAATTTACAGAGGCTATGAAGATTTAGAACAATCGGTTAATGTTGTATCGATAGATTCTAAAATCGATATGGGGTCAACAGATTCTCCTATTGAGAAGGATGGCTTTTTAAGTCAATTACTTACGCAATTACCGTGTCATTTGTTTAATTACAGCGTTATTGGACTTCAATTCCCGTATGTAAAAAAATCAGAATTAGAATTGTTTGACAGATTGTATTTTGACTATCTACGTTTGGGAGAGTTAAACCATGATATTAAACGGACCGAGCCTTTATTACGTAATTCAGATATCGTTTCTATCGATCTTCAGTCGCTAAAGTGTACCGATTTCAAAGGCGACTACTACCATTCACCAAATGGATTTTATAGTGAACAGTTATGCCAGATTGCTAAATATGCTGGGATTAGTGATAAGCTTTCTTCATTTTCAATTCTTAATTTTATTCCTGGAAATCTAAATTTAGTCTCTCACGCATTAGTTGCAGAATTAATTTGGTATTTTATAGATGGTGTTTCAGAACGAATTGGTGATTTTCCTAAGTGCTCAAAAAAAGACTATACAAAGTTTATTGTTCAAATGAATCAGTTTGATCACGATATTGTTTTTTATAAAAGCAATAAGTCAGAAAGGTGGTGGATGGAGGTGCCATATCAAGGAGATAATGAGAATAAGTATCTTAGACATCATTTAGTACCTTGTAATTATGAAGATTATTTAAATGCTGCTGAGAACGAAATGCCTGATTTATGGTGGAAAACGTATCAAAAATTAAAATAAATCCAAAATAGATAACTTTTTAATGATTTTATCGTATTGTAATAATTAGTATTTTAGCAAATCAGTGAGCTGTTGCTCCTACATGTCATGAAGAGATTAGTCTTGTCTATAATTATGTTTGTTCATTGCTGTGCTTTTGCACAACAGGAAAAATTATTGACTCATTTTATGTATGATAAAATAAGTATTAATCCTGCTTCAACTGGAGTTGAAGATGCCATTAATGCTACTATGCTATACAGAAATCAATGGGATAAGATATCTGGCGCTCCAAATTCAGCATTGTTTAATATAGAAACTAACTTAAATAAGATTTCGTTAGCGAAACGAAATTTAATAGGCGGTATTGGTTTTTCATTTTACCATGATCAAATTGGATTTACCAAGCAAAATAATGTGATTTTTAATTATAGTTATCCCTTTCAAATTGGTGAATTAGGTTTTATTCACGTTGGCTTAGGGCTTGGATTAGTAAATTTAAGTATAAATCCTGACTGGATTCCTCCCACTACGATGAATGACCCTTTACTCACTAAACCTGCTTCCGGAACTAATCTAGATGCAAACCTAGGGGTATACTGGAAAAGTTTTAAAGGGTTTTATGCTGGCTTTTCTTCAACACATGTAAATCAGCCGATTATTAAATCGATCAATTTTACGAACAAACGTCATTATTTTTTAACTACCGGATATCGTTTTTCTAATTTAATCGCACCCGCTCAGGATATTGATTTGCAGTTTTTAATGAGGTCAGATTTAATTAAAATTTCTGCTGATTTTAATGCCCGTTACTTCTTTAAATCTTTGTTTTATCTAGGATTAACCTACAGAACAACAGAATCTATCTCATTTATGGCGGGGTTCTATCCGGTAAAACACCTAACTTTTAGTTATTCATATGATATTACCACAAATGGCCTAAACACGGTCTCTAGAGGGTCTCATGAATTGGTGATGAGATACTCTTATACGATACCTGATCCTCCTTTAGAAAAAACAAAACATCCTAGATGGTTGTAAATTAAAAAAAAATAACGAAATTTGTAACAAAATTTTAAAAGTCTCGTTATATCATTAAATAGATTTGAACATTTAGATCGTTTAAATGAAATTCGAAACTTAAAAGCAAGCAAAATGAAAAAAGTATTCTTATTTGGTGTTATTGCTCTCGTGCTTTATGCATGTAGTACTGGTCAATCTGGAAATTTAACCGGAGTGTTAGGTCGGCCTACTTATCAGCCAGAAGTTCCTTTAGGTATGGTTTATATCAAAGGAGGTGGCTTTACGCTTGGAGAAAGTGATCAGGACATTACTTTTCAGCAACAATCGAGGGCTCGGACTGTTTCAATTTCAGCTTTCTATATGGATGCTACTGAAATTACGAACAATGAGTATCGTCAGTTTGTGTATCATGTGCAAGACTCTTTATCTAGAGAAAGGATTTTCTTGGGCTTATTAGATGGACTAACAATTAGTTCAGGTGAAGAGGGTGAAGGAGATGCAGAAGCTGAAGGTGGGACAGAGTCTAAGTACGATCAAATTACTAAGTATAAAAATCCAAAAAAAGAAACTGAAGAAGAGCCAGCTGAAGGTGAAGAAGGAGCTAGCAATAATCACGAGTCATCTATTAAGAAAGAAGAAAGAACTGCTTACACACGTGCTTTTATTGGAATAGACGAAGATGAAGAATATTACGACGATATTGAACGTGGATTTATTAAAGTAGATGATCCTTTTTTAATTGCCAATTCAAAAAATGTTAAAAATAGATACAAATGGAACTACGATCAAACATTTAGTTACGACGATAAAGCAGTTGTACCTTTGTTAAGCGATTTATATTTACCTCCAAATGAAAGGTTTTATAATCAAAGACAAATAGATACACGTAAGTTAATGTTCCGTTATTGGTGGCTTGACACTCGTGAAGCAGCTGTAAAAGGAACGATTGAGTTGATTCCTAATGGTCATGATTGGGATTTAGATTCTAAGTCTGCTAAACTTGATGTTGATCAACAAGATAGCTATATCAAGGAACAAGGAAGAGAACAGGGTGCTCACCGTAAACTAGTTATTGATGAAAAGCATCCAAGAAACAAAATTTTGTATACTGGAGATACATCAGGTCTTGACTTAGATTTAGGTCATATCAATAAAAAAGGTCAAAATAATGCTATTAGAGGTCATGTCGATCGAGAACGATTTATCATAGAAGAGGTAATTAATGTTTATCCTGATACATTGTGCTGGGTTAGAGATTTTACGTATTCATTCAATGACCCAATGACCAACATGTATTTTTCTCATCCGGCATATGATAATTATCCCTTAGTTGGTGTAACTTGGCAACAAGCAAAAGCGTTTAGTGTATGGAGAACTCAATTATTAAATAATTGGGCGACTTCTCAAGAGATGTTGTATTATAATGATTTTAGATTGCCTTCTGAAGCTGAATGGGAAAGAGCAGCTCGTGGAGATTTGGCTTTACAGCCATATCCTTGGGGCGGTCCTTACATAAGAAATGCTTATGGTTGTTTCATGGCAAATTTTAAACCAATGAGAGGAAGGTATTTTGAAGATGGAGGTTTTTATACTGTAAAAGTACATTCTTATTCACCTAATAATTTCGGATTGTATTGTATGGCGGGTAATGTTGCAGAGTGGTGTGAAACTGCTTACGATGAGTCAGCATATGAATTTTATGCAGATGTTAATCCTGAACATAGATACGATGCTAAAGATTGGGATCTTCCTAGATTCAAACAAAAGGTTGTGAGAGGAGGTTCTTGGAAAGATATTGCTTATTATTGTACAACTTATGCGCGTAACTATGAGTATCAAGATACTGCAAAGTCATATATTGGATTTCGAAATGTAATGAATCACCTTGGTAGAGGTTCAGAATATCCTAGAACGAGTGAAGGATATGATTTTTCAAGAGATTCGAACGAAGAAGCTGAAAACGAAATAGAATTAAGATAAAATAAATAAAAATAAAAATAAAAATAAAAATAAATTATTTAACAACTAAAAATAAATATCATGAGTAGTAGTAAAGAAATGAAGATTTTTGGAATGGTTCCAGGTAGTTTAAAATGGAAAACGTTCATGAAGTATTTTTATGGTTATGGGGCAGCAGTAGTAATCTTAGGTGCTTTATTTAAAATTATGCACTGGCCTGGTGCATCTGTGATGCTTGTGACTGGTTTGCTTGTTGAGGTAGCTATTTTCGTTATGTCATCATTTGAACCTTTACCTCATGATTATCACTGGGATTTGGTTTATCCAGAATTAGGTCATGTTCAGGAGGCTAGCGCTGGTGAGGAAGATCATTCTACTGACGATCATAAAAAAGTTAGTAGTATTCCAATTACAGAGCAATTAGATAATATGCTTCAAGAAGCTAAAATTGATTCTGAACTATTAGAAAGTTTAGCTTCAGGAATGAGGAATTTAGGTGAAAATGCTAAATCGTTAGAAGGAATTACTTCCGCTGTATCAGCAACAGATTCTTATGTTTCAAGTTTGCAAAAAGCTTCGGATAAAGTTTCGTCTTTATCTGATGCTTATGAAAAAGCTTCTTTATCCATTTCAGGAATTACTTCTGATACTCAAGGTGGTGAATCTTTTGGAGAACAAATGATTAAAGTTTCTCAAAATTTAGCAGCTTTGAATAATGTTTATGAATTACAATTGAAGGGCTCTTCTGCTCATTTAGAATCAACTCAAAAGTTTCAATCTCAAGTAACTGAAATGATGAAAAATCTTTCTGATTCTGCTGAAGATACGCGTTTATACAAAGAAAACATGTCAGTTTTAACTAGAAACTTATCAGATTTGAATAATGTTTATGGTAATATGTTGAAAGCAATGAATGTAAATAGGTAATATTTTTTTTATAAACTTTAATTTTTATACTCATGGGAGGTGGTAATGAAAGTCCAAGGCAAAAAATGATTGGTATGATGTACCTTGTTTTGACTGCGCTTTTAGCATTAAATGTATCAAAATCAATTTTAGAAGCGTTTGTAGCTATTGAAGAGAATATTCAGGTTGCAAACGAGAATGAGTATGCGCGTGGCCAGGAAAAAAAAGGTCAACTAGAAGAAGTTGCGAATGATAAGACTGTTCCTGCTAATGCTGAGAAAGCATTAAAATACCTTAAAGATGTTGAATCCATTGATAAGTTAACTGCTGAGATGATTGTTTTAATTGATAATTGTAAATTAGAAATTATGACTGCTTGTCAAGAAGCAATCACAAAAGATGGAAAAAATGCACCTGGAGTTCCAGAAGAAGAAGGACTTATTCATACACCTTATGATGCGAAAAAAGCCCCTTGTAAACCAATACGAATGCATTTAGCGCATGTCCAAGGTGCTGATAAGTACGACGAACCAATGTTTGTAATGGGGATTGCAGACTCACCTGTAACACCTGTTAAAAGAGGTAAAGAGCTTTGGGATAAATACAATGAGTACAGAAAAAAAATTATTGAACTTACTGTTAAGAGTGCTTCTAAAGAAGGTAAAGCATATAGTTTAAAAGTTGCTGAGATTGATAAATTTAAGGATGCTACTGATCTTAATAAGCAAGTAGATAAAATGTTTGAAAAAGGTATTGTTTCTCCAGATGAAATTGATGAATTAAAAAAAATATATAAGTCACTATCCAAAAACAAAATGGTTGAAGGTCATGACCAAGAGGTTCACTGGATAGGTAAAACGTTTGATCATAATCCACAAGTTGCAGGAATTGCTTCATTGTCTTCTGTTGAAAAAGAAGTTTTAACTGCGCGTGCTGATGCTATTGCTTTAATAAGAAGTCGTGTTGGTGGTGGGGATTATTCTTTTAACAAAGTTCAAGGTTTTGCTTTTGGACCTTCTATTGCCAATAGTGGTGCTGAAGTAGAGATTTCTGTAATGATGGCTGCTTTCGATTCGGATAAGCAACCTGAAGTTAAAGCGAATGGTGCTAGATTAAAAGGAGCTCCTAAAGATGGTATTGGTGTCGTTATTGCCAATGTTAGTGGTAGTGGAGAAATGAAACTTTCAGGTCAGGTTGGAATAGCTAAAAAAAGTGGAGAAATGAAGTATATGCCATGGGAACATACCATTAAGATTATGAAACCAGAAGGGTCAGTAACATTACCAGAAATGATGGTTATGTATGAAAACTATGAAAATAAAGTTTTTGGTGTAGCTTCTGGTTATGAGTCTACTTCTTTAAGTGGTGAGGGTTGTGTTATATCAGGTGGATCTAATTTCGATGGTAAACCATGTTCTATTGCTAAACCTACAGTTAAATCACCAGGTAATTGCTATATTACAGTTTCCGGTAAAAATTCAATTAATAATGAGACTAAATCCTTAGGTAAATTTGCTTTCAGAATTAAGCCTTTACCAAGAGCGGATGTTTTTATTGGTGGATTACCTAGTGGAAGTAAGATTTCAACTGTACCAGGTATTCTTTCTTCTGGTTTTCCAAAAGATGCACTCCTTCAGATTCCTTCTCAAGTAATATCTTGGTCATTAAAAATCAAAGGAGTGCCTCCTTTAAAAGGCGACGGAGCTTCTCTGTCTGCTGCTGCAATTAACACCTTAAAAACCCTTAAATCTGGAGATCCCGTTATGTTTGACTGTACAGTTTTGCAAAAAGGAACTACTTTTAATAAAACAGCAGCTTTTACTATTAAATAGTTATTTTTAATACAATACATTATGAAAAAGTTATTTTTATTTTTAACAATATGTTCAATTCAAATTGTTTTTTCTCAAGGGAAACCTTATAATGATGATGTTAAAACGATAAAAGGTGGACCTATTAATGTGCCCGAAATTACGAATACAGAAAAGAATCAACTCGGAGTTCACATCGAAAAAGAATCATATAATAATAATGGTTCTGAATTTCAAGGTACTAATGATGGTATTATTGATGGTGTTTTTATTAAGGAAAATATTCCTTCAAAAAGAGTTATGGCTGAAGAACCCATAAGAGAAGCAGATGTAACTTTTCAAAGACGTTTATGGAGAGATATAGATTTACGAGAAAAGTCTAACCAATGTCTTTATTTTCCGTTAGATGTTAATGTTCCCATGATGAATTTAAATAAAGATAATGCAACAGAAATTTTTAATGTTGTTAATCCTAGTAAATTATCTTTATGGTCTTTATTGAAAAAATTAATTGAAAGTGGTCAAGTTATTCCTTTTAATACATATGGTGTACCAGAAGGATATCTATTAACACCTTCTTCTCCTAAAGTTTATGATGGAGATCAATTTAAATACCCGATAAAGCCTTTTTCAAATGGAAGAACTTACACTTCCATTTCTAATTCTTCACCTCAAAATGAATTAGAAAAAACTTATTCTAAAAGAATAATTGCTTGTGTAGGTACCCAAGGTGAGGATATAAAGGTAGAAAACCCAAATAAAACGGGAGAGGATGATACATATTTAAAATCAGTTTTTAAAAAGAAAACAAAAGTTAAAGACCCTTCTACAGGTGTTGAATCTGAAGTAATTTCTGATATCGATTCCACTGAATCACCTTTGCCCCAATTTTTTACTACTCAGGATATTATAGCTTATCATTTAAAAGAGGATTGGTTTTTTGATAAGGAAAGAAGTCAATTTGAGGTTCGTATTATTGGTATTGCACCAGTGATTTACGATACGACTGGTGGAGAAGGTGCTGTTATTGGAAAAAGAGAGTTATTTTGGTTGTATTTTCCTAATTTAAGAAAACATTTAGTTAATTATTATTTATACAATCCTAAAAATGATGCTCAATGGATGTCGTTTGATGATTATTTTAGAAAAAGATTATTCACAAGTACTATTTATCAGGCGACTAATATTAAAGATGCCTCTATAGATAAGTTTAAGTCAGGTGTGGATGCGTTATATGAATCTCAAAAGATTACGGATGAGCTTCGTGATTGGGAACATGATTTATGGCAGTTTTAACACTTAAATTTGAATGCTAGACCTTGTTTTAACAAGGTCTTTTTTTATTTTATTTTATGTCTGATATACATGTTATAATAATTGATAGAGATGGAGTAAAGCATGATTTACTTGCTCCTACAGATATGAGTTTAAATGTGATGGAACTTTGTCGCTCATATGACTTACCTGTTAAGGGTGAATGTGGCGGTATGGCTATGTGTGCCACTTGTCAGTGCTATTTAGAGTCTGACACTGAATTGCCTGATCAGGTTGATGCTGAGTTAGATATGTTAGATCAAGCATTTTTTGTAAAGTCAAATTCTCGTTTGGGTTGCCAAATCCAGATAGAAGATTCTATTGATGGGATTGTTTTAAGACTTGCTCCAGAACAAGATTAATGATTAGGGATTTTACAGATTGGAATAGGAATCATTTTGTGCTTATTTTGAGTATTAAATCGTTTATATATCTCTAAAACTTCTATTTCTCTCTCACTTAAATGCTCATTATTTCCTTTATAATCCATAGCCCATTCAAGTTCTTTGTAACTTGCTCCGAGTTGTTGTTCGTCTGTTCTTGAATCATCATCCCATAATCCATCAGTGGGTGGTGCTTCTCGTATTTCTGAGCTTATATTTAAACACGCTGCGAGCTCTTTTACTTCTGTTTTTGATAAATCTGCAATCGGACTTATATCGACACCTCCATCACCATATTTTGTGAAAAATCCAACACCAAAATCTTCTATTTTATTTCCTGTACCAACCACCAACATATTGTTTGTTTGAGCTAAGGCGTATAGTGTAGTCATTCTTAATCTTGATCTACTATTAGCCATTGCTAATTTATTTTCAGTTACTGTTTTTGTCAAAGTATCTTCAAATAATGAAAATAATTTGCTTAAATCTATTGTTATTGAACGTACATTTTTGTTTTCTTTTGTTAATTTTTCAATATGATCGCATGCTCTTTTTAATTCCTGTGGATTTTGTCTTAGTGGTAGGTTTACAAGAAGTGTTTGTTTTCCAGTTTTAACGCACAAAGCGGAAGTGACTGCAGAATCTATCCCTCCTGATATACCAATTACAAATCCTTCTTGTTTTGAGCTTATACAGTAATCGTTTAGCCAATTAGTAATGTATGTGATTTTATCTTCGCTTATCATGTTAAAATAGGATGGTTAATTTTAGTTCAATTTGATGTTGATTTGCCGTATAGTTTCTGTATTCAAGCGGGGTTGAATTTAGGATGATACTTGTTTTGTTTTTATCTTTATCTCCAAATAGTGCATTTCCCCTGTGGATATTCATATATCCATAATAATATCCAATTTCGATTATCCCATTTAGAGCTGATTGAAATGTTGTTTCAACACCTCCACTTATACCTATTGATCCTTTATATAGCGCTAAATCTTTGTTCAAGGTAAAGTCTTCATGTTTAATCTCTGTGGGTGATATATCGGTTACATTATTCTTTAAGTTAAATGAATGTTTCATTCCAAACTTAGATATAATGCGAAGATGTGAATATTTAAGTTCGTTACTACGAATTAATATTAATGTTGGAATTGTGATATAAATTGCTTTATATGTTCGTTCTTTAAATTCAAATTTATTTGTTTTTTCATTTTCATTTTCTTTCGATAAAATCATTTTATCATCGTAGAAATAAAATAGTTTTTCGTTGTTTATGTAAGAAAAGTTGTTTTGATTAAATTCAAATCCAAAATTAAATCCAGTATGTTGATTGTAATTTTTCACAATATTGATTCCGAGATTTAAATCTGTTCCGTTTCGTGCATTGTATTTTTCAGTGGTTACTTTTGTCATATTTAAACCTCCCGAAAATGTTAAACCTACATTGTATTTTTGTGCAGTTATTAAATTACAGAATAGTACGAATAATAAAATTAGTCTTATTTTTTTCATTTTCTTTGAATTTAAGTTTATATATAAAATTAACTATCTGTTCGATATAATTAGTAATTTATTATCTGTAAATTAATTTTATTATTAGTTGTTTAAAATGTTGAAAACAGATAACTAAATGAATGGTCATGCCTTATCAAAAATTCCAATCTCTAATTTCCAAGGTCAGTCACGAATATACAACCTTATTTTTAGTATTAAAAGTACATTTTGTATCACAGGTTACTAATGCTGGAATTTTACCTTTTTCAATCTTTATTCTTTCTTTAGTAAAAGTATAATCAGTTAACTTTAATCGATTATCAAATTCAATTGATTCAAATTTTTACGGTGATTCATCTTTTTCGAAGAATACAACGCTTATTTTCTTCTTTCGTTTTATGTATTCAATTTCAAAAATACTTCCCAATACAATACCTAACAGTGTAATACATCGTTTAATGGTTGTTATTTACTGGTAATGTTTAAGATTAGTTTGTACTATTAAAATTTTGCGTAAATTTTAATAGTACGATAATTTTTAATGTGATTTTTTTATTTAAATTTGTAGATAATTTAAAAATATAAAATGATGAAAAAAACAAATTTTATTAAAACACTTTCTTTTGCACTAGCAACAGGGGTAATGTTAACAATGACTACATCTTGTAAAAAAGATGAAGTTGCACCTGTTGCACCGATAGAAGATACAGATTATCAATTTTCTGCAACATTTGATGGTTCAACTTATACTTTTAAAGATAAAACATTTAGTGAAGCGGGGTTGGAAGATGGCCTAAATTTAGGTGCATTATCAAAAACGTTTCAAGACACTACAGTTATGTTGCTATCAGGGGTAAACGCAAGTAAAGATACATTACAAATCTTTTTTGTAGATCAAGCTGGCGGGGCAAAATCTTCTTTTGCAATGGGAAACACAATTTTTCCAAAAACTGATCTTAGCTCACAAACCGAACCTGATAAATTTATCTATGTAATTAGTTCAAAAAGCAAAGATGTGTTAACATGCTATCAAACAGGTGATAACACAACACTAACTGTTACTAAATCGGATGTTTTTTCACAAAATAGTGCTTTAAAAGGTTCTTTTACAGGTAAGGTATCTTCTTTTTTTACTAAAAAACAGTACGATATATCAGGAACTTTTAGAGCTAAAAAATCGAAAGATTAATTTAGATTTTAAGTATCTTCATTACTAATCTTGGGAATTGGAATTTTTGAATAACTTAAAGTAATTCAATGAATAATCCTTATTCACAAGGTTTAAAAAAAAATGATTAACATTTAATGTTAATCATTTTTTTTTTTATTTACATTTGTTCGTATTTTTTAAATTTAAAATGATGAAAAATAGTACAAAATACCTTACAACCTTTAGTCTTCTTATTCTACTACTCCCGTTTCTACAAACGTGTACAAATCAAGAGCTGAAAAATCCTGAATATGTAGGCTACGAAAAAAATGTGAAACATATCCCTTTAAATTACAATAAGGAAAAGAGTAACAAAGTAAAAAGTGAAAGCACCTTTAACGGTTATAAAATAGCTTTTTCAGTCTTTAAAAATGAACCAAAAAAAATAAATTTAGATGATGCTATTTTAGCAGATTATTTTATGTTAACTAGTGTTATAATTTCTATAATTATTTGTATACTTTCATTTTTCAATAGATTTAATTTTATCGTGTTTTATGCTACTCTTGCAAATATGTTACTTGTTATATTAAGTATTTATGTGTTTAAAAAATCAGGAATATTAAGAGAGTTTCATCAAATAAAAGTAGGTTATTATTTGTATACCATTAATTTGATTTTAATCGTTTTATTTTCTAAAAGAAAGATTTATCTAGCATAAATCTTTTTTTAAATATACTCTAATGTCGTTTAGTCTAAAAAGAAATTAACACGTCTTCAAAATCTCATCGATATAATTCAACAAAGGTTCTTTACCAAATTTCGATTCGCTAGAAGTAGCAAAAACTGGGGGTAATTCTTCCCACTGCTTCAACATTTCCTTTTTATAGCTCAAAATATTTTTTTGTTTTTCTGAAGAAGATAATTTGTCTAACTTTGTGAAAACCATAGAGAAAGGAATTTCTTTTTCTCCACACCATCCCATAAATTCTAAGTCGATATTTTGCGGAGGTAATCTTGCATCTAACAATACAAAAGTGTTTAACAAGGTTTTGCGTTGTGTTAAATAAGCCGCAATAAATTCTTCCCACCCATGACGTGCTTTTTTAGAAGCCTTCGCGAATCCGTATCCTGGTAGATCGACCAAGTACCATTCATTATTGATTTCAAAATGATTGATTAACTGTGTTTTCCCTGGAGTTCCAGAAGTTTTTGCTAAGCTTTTTTGATTGGTCAACATATTGATTAACGATGACTTACCTACATTAGACCTCCCGATAAATGCGAATTCTGGCTTGTTGTCTTCTGGACAAAGCTTGTGATCTGAGTTACTCACTTTGAATGTTGCTGTTTTTATGATCATACGGAGTGTTTTTTATGCGAATTTAGTGATTATTTTTAGTCTTTCTGATGTTTGGTTTTCTAAAGCTTTCCTTGTAGTTGATGCATTGTAATTGAGTTATTTATGGTCTATATTAAAAATAGTTTAACTCTTTTTGCATTAGGATCGTTCAATCTCTTTTTTGATGTTTCCATCTCTGTCTGAATTTGTTTTTGAGCAACAAAAAAAGATTAAGTTTTCCACATAAATTTATATTTTACCACTTTATACCACTTTCATTTATATGAGTTATATATATGATATACATAGTTTTATGTTTAAAAATGCAACCTTTTAGTATGTTTAATCGTACGAAGTTATTAACATAGTGTAAAAGAGTGGTAATAAGTGGATGAAACTTCACTAAATTTACCCATTATTAATTGTTATGGCTGGTTTAGTAGGAGAATATGAGGTTAGGTTGGATGCCAAAGGGCGTTTCCTGTTTCCTTCGTCGTTGCGTAAGCAATTGTCTCCTGCTGCCCAAGAAAAATTTATGTTGAACAAAGGTTTTGAGGAATGTTTAACACTTTATCCAATGAATGAATGGGATAGATTAAGTGGAAAGCTGTCTAAAATGAATTTGTTTAAGCCAAAAAACAGGATGTTCTACCGTCTATTTCATCAAGGAGCGAAGTCAATTGCGCTTGATGGGGTCGGAAGGGTTTTGATTCCTTCTTCTTTGATGGAGAGAGTTGGTTTAGATAAAGACGTGATGCTCATAGCCTATAATGATCGCATAGAAATTTGGGATAAAACCAAGTACTTCGATGTTATTGAAGGGAACATGGCAGATTTTGCTGATTTAGCAGAGGAAGTAATGGGTGATATAAATGATGACGACGAATAAAGAGGTTTACCACGTTCCAGTTTTACTTGATGCTTGTTTGGATGGTTTAAAAATCAATCCTGACGGGGTATACGTAGATGTTACCTTCGGTGGTGGTGGTCACTCGAAAGCTATTTTTTCAAAATTATCAGAAAAAGGTCAATTGATTGCCTTTGACCAGGATCCAGATGCGCAAAAGAATGCATGGGATTCACCTAACTTCAATTTAATTCCTTCCAATTTCGCCTTTTTAAAAAATCATTTACGCGCCTTAGGAATTGATAAGGTTGATGGTGTTTTAGCTGATTTAGGTGTTTCTTCCCATCAGTTTGATGAAGGGAAACGTGGTTTTTCAATTCGTTCCAATGATCCTTTAGATATGAGGATGAATCAAATGGGTTCTTTTTCAGCATTTAATTTAGTTAACGAATATGAAGAAGATGAGTTGATCGTTATTCTTAGGAAGTTTGGAGAGGTTTCTTCACCGGGAAAAGTTGCTGGGACTATTTGCAGGGGCAGGCAAGCACGCCCGATCAAAACTACAGGTGAGTTAATGGATATTCTTGCGCCTATAGCTCCAAAATTCAAAGAACATAAGTTTTATGCCCAAGTTTTTCAGGCGATTCGTATGGAGGTGAATAAGGAGTTAGATGTGTTGGAAAAGTTTTTATTGCAAACGCAGGATGTGCTCAAGCCTGGAGGCAGATTGGTTGTAATGTCTTATCATTCCCTGGAAGATCGCTTGGTAAAAAATTATATTAAACGTGGAAATCTAGATGGTTCAATAGAAAAAGATTTTTACGGAAATATATTAAAGCCTTTTATTGACATTACGAGAAAGCCTATTTCTCCATCTGTTGTTGAGGTTGAGCAAAATTCAAGAGCTAGAAGTGCAAAATTAAGAATAGCAGAGAGAAGCAATGGATAATGAATATGTTGAGCCAGGTAAGCAGGATTCTGAGAATACTACTAAACCGAAAATTAAAAAAGTGAAAAAAGCGCAAAAGCGTTCTCAATCTTTTCATGTGATTATTCAGCTATTGAATGGCGAATTCCTTATGAAAGATTTTGTAGTTAAAAATTTAACCTATGTTTTTTTTGTGTTTCTATTATTGATATTGGTTATTTCTAAAGGTTATTATGCGAAAAGCTTGGTTGAAAGCATTGACACTATTCAAAAAGATACGAATGCGAAAACTGCTCAATATGTTGAATTAAAAGCGCGTCTTGAGTATCAGACGAGAAGAAATGAATTAGTGAGAAGATTGAATCCGGTAGGCTTGTTTGAAACAAAGAAGCCAGCTAAAGTAATTAGAATTAAAAAGGGAACGAAGTGACTGATAAACAATCCATAGCGCTTAGAGTCTATTTTGTTGGTTTTGTATTTATTGCAGCTCTTTTATGCGTTGTTTTTGAAACCTTTTCTATTCAAATGGATGAATATAATCCTGAGTTTAAAACAAATTCGAAATACAACAAAAAAATACCAGTACGTATCTCTAAGAGAACACCTCGGATGGGGGATATCCTCGATATGAATGGTATTTCAATGGTGACCTCTATTTCTTTTTTTGATATTTATATGGACCCGACGGTTCCAAGTAAAGAAGTCTTTGATTCTGAGATTACTGATTTGTGTGAGAAATTAAGTGATTTGTTTCCAGAGGATATTGATCAGCGTGATTTTGAAAATAAAGTGCGTAATGCGCGTGAAAGAGATCAAAAATATTTATTAGTCAGAAAAAAGGTGACTAATGAGCAACGAAACAGGATAAAAGAGTTCCCGATTTTTAAATTAGGTAGAAATAAGGGTGGATTAATTGATTTTATTGAGAATAGCATTAGAAAACGTCCTTTTGGAGATTTGATGAGTCGTACTTTAGGATATTATAAAGTGCTTAAAAATAATGAGGTTTTGCGTGTAGGTATTGAAGGGGCGTTTTATGAATACTTGAAAGGGGAAGAAGGGGAAGAGATTGAACAAAGAATTTCAACGGGTTGGAAAAAAACGGGTCAGGTAATCAAAACGTCTGTTGAAGGAGCAAATGTGGTAACTTCAATTGACAAGGAAATTCAAGAAGTTGCACACAATGAATTATACACTCAATTAAGAGATCAAAATGCAACGAGTGGATGCGCTATCGTCATGGAGGTTAAAACTGGTTTCATAAAAGCGATAGTCAACTTATCCCAAGAAAATGATGAAAGTCCATCAGGTAAAAAATCAAATGTAAAACCTGTTTTTACAGAACGTTATAATCAAGCCATTGGATCTAGAGAGGTTCCCGGTTCTACTTTTAAGTTAGCTTCTTTAATGGCGGGGCTTGAAGACGATAAATTTAAAATCTCGGATGAAGTTCAGGGGGCTAGTTTGTATCGTTTTAATGGACTAACCTTGCATGAAGTTAAAGGTCATAACTATGGTAAAATGACTATCCAACAAGCATTTGAAAAGTCTTCTAATGTTATTGCTAGAATCATATATAGGGCATATCGCGATGAGCCTCAATTGTTCATTAAGCGTTTAGAACAATTTGGATTAACAGAGTCGTTAGACCTTGATTTAGTCGGTGAGCCAAATCCTAAATTTTATCGACCAGGATCTAATAGTTGGCATAATGCGACCCTTGCTTCCATGGCTGTAGGGTATGAGTTTCAACAAACACCTCTTCAAACATTAGCTTTTTATAATGCGGTTGCTAATCACGGTAAATTTATGAAGCCTCAATTTGTAAAAAAAATTACGCGTGGTCAAGACCTTGTGAAAGAATTTCAACCCATCGTTTTAAAACAGAAAATTTGTTCAATGCAAACATTAGAGATTCTTCAAAAATGTTTAAAAGGAGTTATGACTGATGGAACGGGTAAGAAAATAACCTCTTCTTATTTTGATATTGCAGGTAAAACTGGAACTGCAATGATATTAAATGATAAAAGTAAAAAAAGTGAACATGTTTATTTAGCCTCTTTTGTTGGCTATTTCCCAGTCAAAAACCCCCTCTATTCTTGTATTGTTTCGGTTGAAGCTGTTGGTAATAATGTGTATGGTGGATCAATGTCCGGTAAAGTTTTTTCAGAAATTGCAAATAAAGTCTATGCGACTAGTTTGAAATATCATAAAGCAATTAATGAAAATGGTGTAAAAAAACATGAGGTTCCTATTTCAAAAAACGGAAATAGTTATGATCTAAAAAAAGCATTAAAAAAATTAAATGTTCCATATCGATCTAATACGCATGAAGAATGGGTAAAAACGACTAAAGGGAATGTAGTGGTATTGGATCATGTTGCTTTCAATAAGTCAAAGGTTCCTAATGTGATTGGAATGACTGCAAAAGATGCCGTAAAGTTAATAGAAACAACTGGAATGTATGTTAGTTTGAGGGGTTATGGTAGGGTTGTGAGTCAGACTGAGCCTGCAGGGAATCCAGTTTATAAAGGAGGTTTAATTCAATTGAAACTTGAATGATGAATACACTTGAAATCATAACTCTTATTCGGCCAACTAAGGTTGTTGGTATGGTCAATTTTTCAATCACGGATGTAGTCTTTGATTCTAGGATAGCTTCCTCTTCCTCTTTATTTGTAGCCATTAAAGGGGTGCACGTAGATGGGCACGATTTCATTTATTCGTTAGCTACTAATGGAGTAAGATTAATTGTTTCAGAAGTTTTTGTTGAGGTCCCAGATAAGTGTTGTTTGTTAATTGTAGAAAATTCTGCACGTGCACTGGGTGTAATTGCAGCCGCTTTTTATGGTAATCCATCTAATAAATTAAAACTGATTGGGATTACGGGTACGAATGGGAAAACAACTTCTGTTACTTTGTTACATGCTTTGTTTTTAGGATTAGGTTACAAGGTAGGCTTACTTTCTACGGTTGTTAATAAGATTGGGCTACAAGAATATCCATCCACACACACTACTCCTGATCCGATTTCCTTAAATAAATTATTAGCTGAAATGGTTTCACAAGGATGTGATTATTGTTTTATGGAGGTAAGCTCTCATGCTGTTGTTCAAGAAAGAATTGCTGGTCTTTGCTTTCAAGGTGGAGTATTTACAAACATTACGCACGATCATTTAGATTATCATGGAACGTTTAAGGAATATATTTTTGCTAAAAAAAGATTCTTTGACCAAATGGAAATAGGCGCTTTCGCTTTAACCAATGTTGATGATAAAAATGGTCAGGTGATGATGCAAAATACAAAAGCATTGGTTTATTCTTATGCGCTTAAATCACCAGCAGATTTTAAAGTGAAAATTATGGAGAATCAATTCTCAGGATTGGTTTTAAATATAAATAATCAAGAAGTTTGGACAAAATTAATAGGATCTTTTAATGCCTATAATTTATTGGTAGTTTATGCCGTCTCTATTTTGTTAGAGCAAGATCCAATTGAAACTTTAAGTGTGTTGAGTAACCTTGACTCTGTTGTAGGTCGTTTTCAATATGTTAGAAGTAATACGGGCATCATTGCAATCGTAGATTATGCGCATACGCCTGATGCGTTAGAAAATGTGTTGCATACGATTGGGTCCATACGATCTCGGAATGAAACTGTTTTTACGGTTATTGGATGCGGAGGGGATAGAGATAAGACTAAAAGACCTAAAATGGCATCAATCGCTTGCGATTTAAGTGATAAAGTAATCATTACATCTGATAATCCACGTTCCGAAAATCCAGAAGATATAATAAAGGATATGATGGAGGGAGTTAGTGGACTACATTTTAAAAAAACACTGTCAATTTCCGATAGGGAACAAGCAATCAAAACAGCTTGTGCAATGGCCTTACCAAATGATATTATTCTGATTGCGGGTAAAGGGCATGAGAACTACCAAGAAATTAATGGTGTCAAACATCATTTTGATGATATGGAGATAGTTAAACAATTATTTATAAAATTAGGAATATAATGTTGTATTATTTATTTGATTTCTTAGACAAGATGAATTTTCCAGGGGCTGGATTATTTCATTTTATTTCTTTTCGTGCTGCTTTAGCATTGATAAGCTCTTTAATAATCTCAGTCGTTTTTGGTAAGAAATTGATCAATTTATTGAGGAATCAACAAATTGGTGAAACGGTTCGAGATTTAGGTTTGTCTGGTCAAATTGAAAAGTCAGGTACTCCAACAATGGGTGGACTAATCATTTTAAGCGCAATTATAATACCAACCTTGCTATTCGCTAAGCTTCACAATATATATGTGATTACAATGTTGATTACTACTGTTTGGCTTGGTTTAATCGGTTTTATTGACGATTATATTAAAGTTTTTAGAAAAAACAAAGACGGACTTGCAGGGAAGTTTAAAATTGTCGGACAAGTTGGAGTAGGAATAATTGTAGGTTGTATTTTATATTTTAATAATGATGTTAAAGTTCATAAGCTAGTCCATAATTCACATGTGTTGAGCCCTGAAGAACGTCTTGTAAATCATCATCATACTGATTTAGTAAAGGATGCTCATTTTAAGTGGATTGAAACCCGAGATATGACGACTACTATTCCTTTTGTTAAAGGAAATGAATTCAATTATAATTGGTTGATTAAGGATTCTAACAAATCTTGGGGATGGTTGATTTTTATTCCGGTTGTGATTTTTATTGTAATTGCGGTCTCTAATGGGGCTAATATAACCGATGGTTTAGATGGATTGGCAACAGGAACTTCTGCGATTATTGGACTTGCATTAGCTGTATTTGCTTATGTGAGTTCTAATGTCCGTTTTGCAGATTATTTAGATGTGATGTATATTCCAAGGGCAGAGGAGTTGGTTATTTTCATTGCCGCTTTTGTTGGTTCCTGTATTGGTTTTTTGTGGTATAATTCATATCCAGCTCAAGTTTTTATGGGAGACACAGGTAGTTTGGCTCTGGGTGGTATTGTTGCAGTATTTGCTATATCTATTCGAAAAGAGTTATTGATTCCTATTTTGTGTGGTGTATTTTTAATCGAGAATCTTTCGGTCATGATTCAAGTGGGGTATTTTAAGTATACCAAAAAACGATTCGGTGAAGGAAGGAGGGTTTTCCTGATGGCTCCTCTTCACCATCATTATCAAAAGTCAGGAATTCATGAAGCGAAAATTGTTTCTCGCTTTTGGATTATTGCGGTCCTTCTTGCTGTAATTACAATTGTAACTCTTAAAGTGAGATAATAATGGAAGGAAAAGGGAAATTCATTGTAATTCTTGGTGGTGGTGAAAGTGGTGTTGGTGCTGCTATTCTTGCCATTAAAAAAGAATGGACTGTTTTTGTTTCTGATTCGGGATCGATTAAAGATGAGTTTAAATTAGAACTTGATGATTATGGTATTCTATGGGAGGAACAAGGTCATTCTTTAGATAAAATGCAAAACAGTGATTTGGTAGTTAAATCACCGGGGATACCAGATTCTTCAAGTATTGTAAGGTTTTTCAAGGATAAAAGCATTCCTATTATTTCAGAAATAGAATTTGGTGGTTTTTACTGTAATGCTAAAACCGTTTGTATTACTGGAAGTAACGGTAAAACGACTACTACGATGTTAATTTACCATATTTTTAAAAAGGCAAATATCAATGTGGGTCTTGCTGGTAATGTAGGAAAAAGTTTTGCCAAGCAAGTTGCAGTTGAAAAATTTGACTGGTATGTATTAGAATTAAGTTCATTTCAATTAGATGGCATGTATACATTTCAAGCTGATATCGCTGTTTTGTTAAATATTACGCCTGATCATTTAGATAGATACGATTACAATATGCAACACTATGTTGATTCTAAGTTACGTATCATACAAAATCAAACACCTCAACATTATTTCATTTACAATGCTGACGATGAGTTAATTGTGAATGAGATAAATAAAAAAAATATGCAATCTACGATGTTGCCTTTCAGTATCATTAAGGAATTGGAAGTAGGCGCATACAGTATAAATAATCAAATAATCATAAATATAAAAGATCCAATTATTATGTCAATCCACGATTTAGCTTTAAAAGGGAAACACAACACCCAAAATTCACTTGCTTCTGGAATAGCAGCTCGTTTAGTAGATATTCGCAAAGATGTTGTGAGAGAAAGTTTCACTGATTTTGTAAATGTTGAACATCGCTTAGAATTTGTTGCGAAAGTTCATGGAATTTCATTCATAAATGATTCGAAAGCAACTAATGTAAATTCTACTTGGTTTGCATTGGAAAGTATGGAAAACCAAACGGTATGGATTGTTGGGGGTGTTGATAAAGGGAATGACTACGCTGAGTTAACGGACCTAGTGAAAGAAAAAGTGAAGGCAATTATTTGTCTTGGTCACGACAATAAAAAAATTATCGATGCCTTTTCAGGTTTTGTAGATACGATTGTTGAAGCTGGATCTGCAATTGAGGCGGTTGCCTATGGATATCGCTTAGCTAAAAAAGATGAAACGGTTTTACTTTCTCCTGCATGTGCAAGTTTCGATTTGTTTGAAAATTATGAAGATAGAGGAAATCAATTTAAATCGGCTGTAAAGTCTTTGTAATTTTAAATAAATTAATTTGTTTCAATTATTTAAATACCTTAAAGGAGACCGTGCAATCTGGGTAATTTCAATTGTATTACTAGGGTTTTCAATGGTAAGTGTGTTCAGTTTTGTTCCTATTCTTGTGAAAATCGAGAAGGGTTCAACACCGTATCATTTCTTATTAAAACATATGTTTTATGTTTTAATTGGATTTGCAGCTATGTTTTTTATTCATAGAAAAGATCCAATTATTTTTTCCAAATATGCCAAGCTTGCCTTAATTGTTTCTATTATTCTCCTTCTTTATACAATGGTTTTTGGAACAAAAGTAAATGATGCAGGAAGGTGGATTAAAATCCCATTTATTGGATTAACATTCCAATCATCAGATTTTGCTAAACTTGGATTAATTATTTATTTATCGAAGGTTTTAGCCAAACGAAAAGATGATTTTAAAAACTGGAAATCAGGATTTTGGAATGTTATTGGGCCAATTGCATTCGTTTGTATTTTAATCCTAAAGGATAATTTTTCTACGGCCATTCTTTTGTTTATGATGTGTTTCATTTTACTTTTTATTGGTAGGTATCCGATTAAAAAAATGTTAGCTGCAATTGGTTCTGGTATGGCTATTGCGTTACTTTTGGTAGGTCTTCATATTGCTCTTCCAAGCGTAAATATCCTGCCGAGGTATGAAACTTGGAAAAACCGGATATTAAATCGCATGGAAAGTGATCGCAATGTGTTAGCGAATGCCCAGTCTAAAAATGCGGAATTAGCAATTTATAATGGTGGTTTTATTGGACAAGGGGTAGGTGATGGAAAGTTAAAGGAATACTTACCCGAAGCTTATGCAGATTTCTATTATTCTAGTTTTGTTGAGGAGTTTGGATCGCTCGCTGCAATTGGTTTAATTTTTATTTATGCGTTATTAATGTTTAGGACTATTCGGATTGGACTTAAGTCAGATAAGGCCTTTGAGACTTTTTTGTGTGTAGGAATTGCAATTTTATTGTTAACACAAGCTACCGTTAATATGATGGTGTGTACAGGCATTTTTCCTGTAACGGGACAAAATATGCCTTTGCTTGCAATGGGAGGATCGGCCTTAATTATGACATGTGTTTCTATTGGGATCATTCAATCGGTTGCAAGTCGTTTGAAAAATACTGAAAATCAGTCGGAAAGTGAAAATAGTATCGAAGTTTAAATATGGATAGAGTCGTTATTTCTGGAGGTGGTACTGGTGGACATATTTTTCCAGCGATTGCTATCGCAAATGAGTTAAAAGATCGTTTCCCAACGATTGATGTTTTATTTGTTGGTGCTTTAGGCAAAATGGAAATGCAAAAGGTCCCTGCGGCAGGTTATAAAATCATTGGACTTCCAATTACTGGATTCCAGCGTAGGATTACCTTATCTAATTTTTTACTTCCTTTTAAATTAATATATAGTCTTTTTTTAGCATATCGCTTAATTAAAAAGTTTAATCCGGATGTTGTTATTGGTGTTGGGGGATACGCAAGTGGACCGACTTTGAGGATGGCTGCACTCGCTGGCATTCCTTCGGTGATCCAGGAACAAAATTCTTTTCCTGGAAAAACAAATCAATTGTTAGCTAAACATGTTTCTAAGGTTTGTGTTGCTTATGACGGATTGGATGTTTTTTTTCCTGCTTCAAAACTTATTTTTACCGGAAATCCTGTAAGAAATGAAGTCATTACGATTACGGGTAAACGGGAAAGTGGAATCAATTTTTTTAAATTAGATCCTTCGCGTAAAACAATTTTGATTGTCGGTGGAAGTTTAGGGGCTAGAACTTTGAACGAAAGTATAGTTTCTAATTTGGAGATCATCTATGAATCTGGTTGTCAGGTTTTATGGCAATGTGGATCATATTATTTCCCTCAATTGAATGAATCAAATCATTTGTTTGTCAATAATCGTGTTCATTTAAATGAATTTATTAAAGAAATGGATTTAGCTTATTCTGTTGCCGATATTATTGTTTCTAGAGCTGGAGCTATTTCTATTTCAGAGTTATGTTTGGTGAAAAAACCGATTATTTTAGTTCCTTCTCCTAATGTTGCTGAAGATCATCAAACGAAAAACGCACTTGCTTTATCCTCAAAAAATGCAGCTCTTTTGGTTTCTGATATTTCAGCAAAAACAGTATTGATTCCTACTGTTTTATCAACATTAAAGGATGATGTGCTGATGAAGGAATTGAGCATGAACATATCCAAATTGGGAATTAATGATGCCGCAAACAGGATTGTAAATGAATTGGTTAATTTGGTGAGTCATGGAAAATAGTAAAATGGAAACGTATAAAAATGTATATTTTATTGGTGTCGGAGGTATTGGTATGTCTGCTTTAGCAAGGTATTTTAATGTCTTAGGTTATACTGTTTATGGATATGATAAAACGCCTTCTCCTTTAACTGATACTTTGATTAGGGAAGGGGTTCTAATTCATTTTGATGACAATCCTAATTTAATTATTGAACTAGGATTAACGATTTTAGACACCTTGGTTGTGTATACTCCAGCGATTCCATCAGACCTCAATGAATTTATTTATTTCTCTGATCATGCTTTTACTTGTTTGAAAAGGGCAGAAGTGCTGGGGTTAATTACACGAAATTCTAAAAGTGTTTGCGTAGCGGGTACTCACGGTAAAACGACTACGAGTGCTATGTTAGCGCATATACTTCATAATTCAAGTGTAGGATGTAATGCTTTTTTGGGTGGTATAGCAACTAATTATGATACAAATTACTTGGGTTCAACTACTTCTGAGTATACGGTTATTGAGGCAGATGAGTTTGATCGGTCATTCCTTCAATTAACTCCTTTTATTTCAATTATTACTACAACTGATGCTGACCACTTAGATATATATGGTAATGTGGAGGAATTTGCGTGTGGATTTAACGCTTATGCTCATTTAATAAATGAGCAAGGAGCTCTCATCGTAAGAAAGGGAATTACCTTGGATTCTGTTGCGCATCAAATTACGTATGGGAGTGAACTAGATGCGGATTTTTCGTTTATTAATCTGCGTTTTGAGAATAATTTCCAATTAATGGATGTCTATTTTCAAGGACAATGCTGGACGGATGTTCATTTGGGTTTACCAGGCCTTCATAATGCTGAAAATGCATTGGCTTGCATTGCAGTTTGTATATCTATTGGTTTAACAGAAGTTGAGATTAGAGATTCACTTCGTTCTTTTAAAGGGGTTAAGAGAAGATTTGAGTTCCATATTAGAAGGAATGAGTTAGTTTACATCGATGATTATGCGCATCACCCAACAGAAATAAATGCGTTGGTGAATTCGATTAAGAATTTGTATCCGAATAAAAAGATTACAATGGTTTTTCAACCACATTTGTTTTCTCGAACACGAGATTTTATTGATGGGTTTGCTCAAGCATTATCTGCTGTTGATTGTCTTTACTTATTGCCTATTTATCCGGCACGTGAAAAACCCATATTGGGTGTTACCAGTGATGCACTATTTGATTTAATTGATTTAAAGGACAAGCATTTGGTGCCTTACGCAAACCTAGTGGATGTTTTTGTTGTTCCTTCGGAAGGAGTATTATTAACCGTCGGTGCTGGTGATATAGACCGCTTGGTGATGCAGTTAAAATGTAAAATTGAAGAAACGTTTAATTAAGATGAAGTTGTGGCTTAAAATTTTATGTTGGTTTTTGTTTTCCAGTCTTGTTTTCCTTGTAATTAGGGCAGCAAAAAAGGAGGAATCAGATACGGAAATCGCTTATCCAGAAGTTTTTATAGATGTTAAGGGTGAAAATGCGTTCCTAAATGAAAATGAGCTAAAAAATAGACTTAAACGTAAAGGATTAGTTTACCCTAATCAACCAAAAGACAGCTTAAATATTCATAAAATTGAATCTTTCATTCAGAATATGTCAGAGGTTTTAGAGGTAAAGGTATTTGTAAACATTGGTAATTCTTGGAAAATAGTGATTAGGGTCCGTAAGCCAATTGCCCGAATTTTTAATGCCTATGGAGAGAGTTATTACTTAGATGAATTGGGCTATATGATTAGAAATTCATACCTTTATACGGCTAGGGTTGTTGTTGTTTCTGGTGAAATTGAAGAGCATTTCTCGAAACGTTCAGTATCAGAAATTATTAACAATAAGTCCTTGAAAAGTAAATCAGAATTAGATGATATCTATCGAATATCGTCTTATGTTTGTAAAGATCCTTTTTTTAATTCACAGATAGGTCAAATCTATCTCGAAAAAAACGGTGACTTTTTATTGGTGCCGCGCGTTGGTGATCAAAAAATAATATTTGGAACAGCTCATAATAGGCTTGAAGTCTCAACGAAATTTCGTAAATTAGCAGACTTTTATGCACAAGGAATTCCTTATGAAGGCTGGAGTACTTATAATTGCATTAATTTAAAGTACAAAAATCAGGTAGTTTGTAGTAAAAAAGAAAATAATATAGAAAAATGAAGCATCAGATAATTGTGGGTTTAGATATTGGTACAACCAAGATTGCATGTTTTGTTGGTAAAATGAACGAGCATGGTAAGATTGAGATTTTATCAATGGGGAAAAGTGATTCACTTGGAGTTGCAAGGGGGGTTGTTGCGAATATCGAGAAAACCGTGACATCAATTAAGGCTGCTGTAGAAGAGGCTCAGTCGCGTGTTGAAGGCGAACTTAAGATTAGATCTGTTAATGTAGGCATTGCTGGTCAGCACATTAAAAGCTACCAACATCGGGGCATGATTGTCCGTAATAGTCTTGATGAGGAAATATCTCAGAAAGACATAAACACTTTGATTGACGATATGTACCGATTGTCCATGGAGCCAGGTGAAGAAATTATTCATGTTTTACCTCAAGAATTTATTGTAGATAATGAACAAGGGATTAAAGATCCTATAGGAATGTCTGGAATAAGATTGGAAGCGAATTTCCATACGATTACGGGTCATGTATCTGCAGCGAGAAATATAAATCGTTGTGTTGAACGTGCTGGTCTTGTTATAAAAGAGACTATACTTGAGCCTTTGGCTTCTGCTGATGCCGTTTTATCTGAAGATGAAAAAGATGCTGGTGTTGTTTTAGTTGATATTGGTGGTGGAACTACTGATATCGCTGTTTTTCATGAGGGTATTATTCGTCACACTGCTGTAATTCCTTTTGGGGGCAATGTAATTACCGAAGATATTAAAGAGGGATGTACAATAATGAAAAAACATGCAGAAACGCTAAAGGTTAAATATGGATCTGCTGTTTCTTCCGAAAGCTTAGATAATGAAGTGGTTTGTATTCCTGGCCTAACAGGTAAGCCTCACAAAGAAATTTCTTTACGAAATCTTGCAAATATTATACAGGCAAGGATGGAGGAGATTATTGGTCATGTGTATCTTGAAATTAAAAATTCAGGATATGAAAAGAAACTAATTGGGGGTATTGTTGTAACGGGTGGTGGTGCTCAATTGAAACATTTACCTCAATTGTTTGAGTTTTTAACAGGAATGGATACTCGGATTGGCTATCCTACAGAGCATTTAGGTAGCTCGAATACAAGCGATGATTTAAAGAGTCCGATGTACTCAACTGGAATTGGACTTGTTTTAAAAGGGTTTCAAGCAATTGAAAAGTCAATTGAGCAGCCTTTAGTTGACGAAAGAATTGATTTGATAAATAACCCTAAAAAAGGTTCCTTTTTTGAATCAATATTTATAAGAAGTAAACAGTTTTTAACTGACGAAGATTAAATTAATTAATGTAATTAAATTGAAAATATAAGAAGTATGGAGTTTGATATACCAAAAAATACATCTCAAATAATTAAAGTTATCGGTGTTGGTGGCGGCGGAAGTAATGCTGTTAATCATATGTACAACATGGGGATAAAAGGAGTTGATTTTATCGTTTGTAATACAGATAAGCAAGCATTAGATATTTCTAGTGTTCCATATAAAATTCAATTGGGAGTGTCTTTGACTGATGGAAATGGCGCAGGTGCAGTTCCTGAAATAGGCAAAAATGCTGCAATTGAAAATATTGAAGATATCAAAGATTTGCTAGGAAAAAACACTAAAATGTTATTCGTTACTGCAGGTATGGGCGGTGGTACAGGTACTGGTGCTGCTCCTGTAATTGCTGGTATTGCTAAAGAAATGGGTATTTTGACAGTAGGTATTGTTACTGTCCCGTTTAATTTTGAAGGTAAAAGACGTAGGGTTCAAGCTGAGGAAGGTCTTGAGCAGATGCGACAAAATGTAGATACATTACTGGTTATCAATAACGAAAAGTTACGCGAGTTAACTGGTAATTTGCCTATAAATAATGCATTTTCTAAAGCAGATGATGTATTGACTGTTGCTGCTAAAGGAATTGCAGAATTAATTTCTGTTACAGGGCAAGTAAATGTCGATTTTAATGATGTTTCTACTGTAATGAAAGATTCTGGAGTTGCTATCATGGGATCAGCATCTGTTGAAGGTGAAGATAGAGCAATAAGATGCGTGCAAGAAGCGATGAGTTCTCCTTTATTAAATGATAATAATATCTTAGGTGCTAAGTATGTTTTATTAAACATTACGTATGGAGCGAAGGAAGTTTTGATGGACGAAATCACCGAAATCACCGATTTCATTCAAGATGAGGCTGGGGCTACTGCTGATGTTATTTGGGGCCATGCTTACGATCCTTCTTTAGGGGATAGTTTATGTGTTACAATTATTGCTACTGGCTTTAAAACGTCTCCTATAACTGGAGCAGATAAGGCGCCTGCAAAAACAGTTTTGCCTTTAGAGGATGAACCAATGCGTGAAATTAAAAATCCCTTGTTATCTGCTACAGAGACGGTAAAAAAAACAAATCTTTCGTCTGATTCTTTTAACGGAAATGGGTTTAATGCTCAAGTTGAACCTATTATCAATAATGAAGTGAAAACTTCTGTAGAAAATAGAATTGTAGGAGAAGAAAAGAAAGAGGAAACTCTTGAAACAACTGAGTGGGTTGTTAAATCATATGCTACTCCTGAATTTGTTGTCAATGAAGAGGTGAATCAAGAAGATGGTTTTGTTGTTCCGATTGATACTACGCGAAAAATTGTTCATAATTTGGAAGATGATTCTCCTCAGAATTTTGAGATCCCGGTTACGCGTAAGATCACCTCTACGGTTGAACAACAACGATTAAATGCTGAGCGTATTGGGAGGATTCAAGATTTAACTCACAAACTTAAAAGAGCAGATGGATTAGCTTCTTTAGAGTCTGAACCTGCTTATGTACGTAAAAATATTAGCTTAGATTTTTCTAATCCTAGTTCAGCTTCTACGACTTCTCGTTTTGGTGTTGTAGGGAATGGTCAAAATGCAACTTTGAAGAGTAATAATTCTTTTTTACACGATAATGTCGATTGATATGAATTTTACAGAAAGAATTAATGCAGACATTAAAACGGCTATGCTTGCTAAAGAAAAAGACAAGTTAGCTGTATTAAGAGATATCAAATCAAAATTATTACTAGAAGCGACTTCGGGTAACGGAGATGTAACGGAAGAGTTAGCGATAAAGATTATTCTTAAATTACACAAACAACGTGTTGAAACACACGCGCTTTATGTTGCTCAAGATAGACCAGATTTAGCTAGCGATGAGTTTTATCAAGCTTCTGTTCTTGAAACCTATTTACCTAAAATGCTTTCTAGTGATGAGGTTCTTCAGGAGGTAATGAACGTAATTAAAGATACAGGTGCGTCCGGACCACAAGATATTGGAAAGGTCATGGCTGTACTTACTAAAAGTTTAGCAGGAAAAGCGGACGGAAAATTAATTTCTGCATTAGCTAAAGATGCGTTAGCTAATTAAATTTTTTCGATAACTTTTTTTAGTATTCAAATACGATTTAAAAACAACCTTTAAAGAGGTTGTTTTTTTTTGAACTTTATTTTAATTCATGTGTTTATACTATAATTCTTTTTGAAGAATCAATTCACTTTTTGTATTTTTGTAAAAACATAATTAATTTGTATGACAAACACAACTGAAAAATTGGCTTATAAGGTAAAAGACCTTTCTCTAGCGGAGTGGGGCAGAAAAGAAATGACATTAGCTGAAGCTGAAATGCCAGGTTTAATGTCTTTAAGAGTTGAATATGGTGCTGCTAAGCCTCTCGCTGGCGCTCGTATTGCGGGTTGTCTTCACATGACTATTCAAACAGCTGTTTTAATTGAAACATTGATTGAGTTAGGTGCTGAGGTAACTTGGTCTTCTTGTAATATCTTCTCAACACAAGATCATGCTGCTGCTGCTATTGCTGCTGCAGGTATTCCTGTTTTTGCTTGGAAAGGAATGAATGAAGAAGAGTTCGATTGGTGTATCGAACAAACGTTATTTTCGTTTAAAGACAATCAACCATTAAACATGATATTAGATGATGGTGGTGATTTAACGAATATGGTTTTTGACCGTTTCCCTGAATTAGCAAATTCTATAAAAGGATTGTCAGAAGAAACGACGACTGGTGTACTTAGACTTTATGAAAGAGTTAAAAACGGTACATTGTTAGTTCCTGCAATTAATATAAATGATTCAGTTACTAAGTCTAAATTCGATAACAAATATGGTTGTAAAGAATCTTTAGTAGATTCAATTCGTCGTGCTACAGATGTTATGATGGCTGGTAAAGTTGCTGTTGTTTGTGGTTACGGAGATGTTGGTAAAGGTTCTGCTGCATCTTTGAAAGGTGCTGGTGCGCGTGTTATTGTTACTGAAATCGATCCAATTTGTGCTTTACAAGCTGCAATGGACGGATTTGAAGTAAAAAAATTAAACAATGTTGTTCACTTAGGTGATATTTTAGTTACTACTACGGGTAATAAAAACATAATTGTTGGTTCTCATTTTGAAAAAATGAAAGACAAAGCGATTGTATGTAACATTGGACATTTTGATAATGAAATCGATGTTTCTTGGTTAAATACTAACTTTGGTCATACTAAAAATGAGATCAAACCTCAAGTTGATATGTATACTATCAATGGAAAAGATGTGATTTTATTAGCTGAAGGACGTTTAGTGAATTTAGGTTGTGCTACTGGTCACCCTTCTTTTGTAATGTCTAATTCATTTACAAATCAAACATTAGCTCAACTTGAGTTATGGGCAAATGCTGCAAACTATGAAAATAATGTGTACACTTTACCAAAGCATTTAGATGAAAAGGTAGCTCGTTTGCATTTAGAGAAAATCGGAGTTGAATTGGACGTTTTAACAACTGAACAAGCTTCTTATATTGGAGTTCCAGTGAATGGCCCTTACAAATCAGATGAGTATCGTTATTAATTTTTATAATATAAGAAAACCGGCCTTGTGCCGGTTTTTTTGTTTTTAGAAAGTTTATTGTGCTTATGGAGAATGCATGATAAGACCAATGATATAACCCTCGTTCCGCTGGATTTGTAATCCTGCGGAACATTAATATACATTCCCCCACCGTTCCGAAATTAATCCTGCGGAACAACAAAATCTCCCTTGAAATACTTTTCAAAAGTATTTTTTACAGCATATTTTTTCTTAACTTCAAGTAAATGGAACAAGGAGTAAAGCAAAATATCAAAGAAAATAAGGCCTATTACATCACTATGACAGTCGAATCCCGATAGCTATCGGGAGGATAGATGTTTTCACGCGAAAAAACCACTGTGAGGCAATTATAGAATCATTAAAATAGTGTCAGAAATAAGAAGGGTTGAATATTTTCGCTTATTGTATAATGAGCAATCATATACCTATGTTAGTCAATACAAACGAACCTTTTGAATTAAAAGATGTGATTCGTGACTTCAAAAAGTTTACTTCAAAAAAGATATTGTTTCAAATACAAAACGAACCT
>CAMDGH010000002.1 GCA_945897755.1 Chryseobacterium gleum
AATCTTTTTCGGGCTTTCAATTTTCCAAACAATCATGAGATAAGCAACAATAAATAGATTATGTATAATGATTGTTAAAGTTTGTGATGATAATGTGATGTTCTTACAAATAAAAAAAAGCGTTAATGCTAAACTCAAATAGCTGAAAAATCGCTTTAAATTGTATGGTATAGGGTATTTTTTTTGACCGATTACGTATGATGCAATCATTTGTCCTGCATAAACAATGAATGTTGTCCAAGCGCAAGCCCAATATCCATAGATTGGAATAAAAATACAGTTTAATAAAATAGTTAGACTTGCCCCCCCAATTGCGATATAAGCACCATATCGGGTTTGTCCACTTAGTTTATACCAAATACTTTGGTTGTAATAAATACCCAGAAATACATTTGCTAAAAGTAAGATAGGAACAACACCAATTCCGATCCAATAACTTTCATTTCGAATAAATAAGACCTTCAACCAACTCACATTTAGAGAAACCAATAAAAAAACGAAGCATACAGCAGCAATAAATATGTTCATTAATTTTACATAGGTATGTGTATCATTTTCATTTTTTGATTGTGAGAAAAAAAAAGGTTCTGCAGCATATCGGTATGCTTGTAACATGATGCTAACGAGCATTGCTAATTTGTATGCCGCACTATAAACACCTACTTGAGTTGTTGCTTCTTCGATTGTTTTTCCTCCATCGTAAAGCAGTTGCTTTAATAGTATTCGGTCGAGTGTCTCATTAATTATACCGGCAAATCCACCAATTAGTAGCGGAAAGGCATACCGAATCATTTCGATTAGCAAAGCCCATTGCATTTTAAATTTTAAGTGAATAAAGTCATGATAAAGGAGAATTGGTTTTACCAGTGAGGAAATTAAGTTAGCGATAAGTATAAAAAACACACCTTCTTCAGGATGTTTTGGATTAAAGAGGATTAACATAAAAAGTAAATTCAATCCAATATTTATGAAAATAGATGCAAATTGAATCCCAGCAAATTTGCTAGCTTTTTCTTCTGAACGAAGTTTAGCTAAGGGTAGGCTTGAAATAGCATCAATACAAACAATCATGAGAAGTAAAACAATGTATTCTGGATGATTTGGGTACAAGAGCTTATCTGCAATTTCTTGATTGAAGAACATTGCAATTGAAAAAAAGCATACATTAATTGCAATTATGAACAAAAAACTATTTTGAAATACCGCTTTTTTATCTTTTTCTTGTTGAAGAAAGCGAAAATAAGTAGTTTCAAATCCGAATGTGAGTAGCACAATTAAAAAAGCTACCCAGGCATATAATTCAGAAACTACTCCAAATTCCGAAGGTTTTACAAAAACACTTGTGTATAATGGAACTAATAAATAGTTTAAAAGTCTGCCAATAATACTAGAAAGCCCATAAATTGCTGTTTGACCAGCGAGTTTTTTAAGAGGGTTCAAAATAGATTAAATCGTAAAATCCGGTTTTCTTTTTTCAAGAAATGCAGAAGTACCTTCTTTAAAATCTTTTGTTCCAAAGCAATTTCCAAATTCGGCTATCTCAACATCAAATCCATTTATTCCGTCTTTTTGAGAAGCATTTACCGCTCTTATAGCGCTAGATATTGCTAAAGGTGAGTTTTGTGCAATCTTAAATGCTATTTTTTCAGCACATTCCATTAGGTCTTCAATAGGGGCAACTTCATTTATCAATCCCCATTGCAATGCTTCACTCGCTTTTATCATTCCTGCAGTAAAAATCATTTCATTTGCTTTCCCTTTTCCGACCAATTGAGTTAATCGTTGAGTACCACCATATCCAGGGATAACTCCAAGTGAAACTTCAGGTAATCCTAATCGCGCATTTTCAGAAGCTACTCTAATGTGAGCCGCCATTGCTAATTCCAGTCCTCCACCCAAAGCGAATCCATTTACAGCAGCAATAATTGGCTTTGGATTATTTTCTATAAAATTAAACAGTAATTCTTGGCCTTCTTTTGCAAGATGTTGGCCTTCAGAAGGATTAAAGTCTGAAAATTCTTTGATGTCTGCTCCAGCAACAAATGCTTTTTCTCCAGCTCCTGTGAGTATGATCACCCGAATGATATTATTTGAATTTGCATCTTCAATGGCAGATCTTAATTCTTGAATCGTTAACTTATTTAAAGCATTTAACTGTTGTGGCCTATTGATAATGATACGCTGTATGCTTTCTTTTTGATCAACGAGTAAATTACTGTATGTTTTCATAATGAGATATTAAGGGTTTACTATTTTAGCTTTTTTTTGAATTACTATTTTATAAATTTTTACTGAAATCATTAATAAAAGTCCAACAGCTACAAAGCCGAGCGTCCCTTTAATCCAGTCCATACTGTCTTTTAGTTCTACTAAAAATACAATAATCACTAAAAATAAGGTCGCTAATTCATTCCAAAGTCTTAATTGAGTTGAACTCCATTTAAATTTACCTGCTTTTAATTTAAATAAGATTTGCTGACAAATAAAATGATAAATGATTAAAAGAAAAACGAAAATTAATTTCAACTTCATCCATGAAGTTGAAAGATGCGGAGGAACAATTATGAGCATCCAAACGCCAAATAAAACAGTGAGGTACATTGCTGGAGAAGTTATAATCCACCACAATTTTCGTTCCATGATGATAAACTGATCACTCAATATTCGCGCTTCTTCAGGTGTTTTTTCTTGAGCTTCAGTATGATAAATAAAAAGACGAATGATATAAAATAGACCTGCAAACCAGCTAACAACAAAAATAATATGCAACGATTTTATGGTATCGTAGTAATTCATTTAGTTTTATTGTTTACATCAATGCCTTTTACTTTCCGTATGCTGATTCTTGTTTTTTTCAACTCTTTACTTTTCACAAGAAGGAAGGAGTTTAATGAGCTATAATTCGCAATTTTAAACTTTTCTGCACCGTAATATACTTCGTCATTATCATTTGAAGATTTTATATAATACCTGCCTGATAATTGATTTCGTTGTATCGAAAAGCGTAATGTTTCTTCTTGTTTTTTCTCATTTATATTGAACAACATTTCCATTTCATCTTGCGATATGGTTTTGACAATGCACTTGGTATTGGCAGGAATAATAACCCGATTTTTACTTTTAACGCTGTTAGAAACTACTACACCCTCATCTGCCTTTCCTTTGGAAGATTTGTCGTAACTCTGCTCTAAAATAATTGTTGAGGAAGTGTAAAACTGAATTTCTTTTAACTTTTTATCATTTAAGTCAAACTTATTTTTCAACTCTTCTGTATAAGGTCTTTTAATTCCGCATGCTGTTAGCATTAAGAAAACGATTGAGTAGCTTAGGTATTTCATATTTTAATTTCAGTATATGCAAATGTATGAATTATGAGTTTCTATAATCAATATTCCGTACTTTTGTTTCAATTTTTTATACTTTTTTAATGAAATTAACCGTCAAAAAATTCACCTTTAATCCCTTTCAGGAAAACACCTACATAGTTTATGGCCCTAATTTAGATGCGGTTATAATTGATCCAGGATGCAGCAATGTACAGGAACAACTAGCTTTAAGTGAATTTGTTTCGTCTAAAGGACTATCTATTAAGGCATTATTGAATACGCACTGTCATATTGATCATGTTTACGGAAACGATTTTGTGTTAAGGTCTTATAAAGTTGATTTTTATATGCATGAAAATGAATTACCTGTTTTAAAAGCGGCTGAACGTTCGGCACAAGTTTATGGTCTAAAAGACTTTGTGCCTTCTCCACCACCTTCTCAATTTTTAAAGGATAACGATGAATTGATCTTTGGAGATGTTCGTTTCAAAGTTATTTTTGGTCCAGGTCATGCTCCAGGTCATGTTGCTTTCTATGTTGAAGAAGATCAGTTCATCATTTCGGGGGATATATTATTTAAAGGGAGTTTTGGTCGCGTAGATTTACCGGGAGGTTCAATTGATATATTAAAACATACGCTTACAAAAAGGATGTTTACCTTACCTAACGAAACGATTGTATATTCTGGTCATGGACCTGAAACTACGATTGAATCAGAGAAATATACAAATCCTATTCTTCATTATTAGTAAAATTATGTCGATTAAAATTTTTCTTTACTTTTCCATTTTATTAAGTGCTTCTGTTCAATTTTCTTGCAATTCTAAACAACCCGTTTCTAAACCTAAAAGCAGTCTAGATTTGGACAGTTTATTAAAAAAGCACCCCAATAATGTGTCCTTATTGATTAAAAGGGGTAATCGTTTTTTGGATGCTTATAACTACGATAAAGCACTGTCTGATGGAGCTAAAGCATTTCGATTAGCGAATTCAAATTTTAACGCTAAATTTTTATATGCGAATGCATTAAATAACAGAGCTAAACGATCAATTTCTGACGTAGACCAAGCCAAAAATCTTTTTTTATCCTTATTGAAAGTCCAACCAGGAAATAAAGAAGTGTATGTTGCCCTTGCGTCAACGTACACGCATCAAGGTGATTTTGAAAATTCATTTCGGTACATCAATCAAGCTTTAAAAATCGATAAAAGATACCGCGATGCCTATGTCTTGAAAGGAACAAATTATGTAAGTTTAGGGAATCGTAAATTAGCGAAATCATCATACGAAACAGCAATTCAACAAGACCCATCTTTTTACGAAGGCTATCTTCAATTAGGGTTTATGTATTCTGAAGACAACGATCCACTTTCTATTGAATATTTTAAATCTGCCGCAACTCTAAAACCAAAATCAGTTGATGCTTTATATGGTGTTGGATACAGCCTTCAACAACAGCTCAGGTTTTCTGAGGCGCAAGCCGCATACCGTCATTTATTGGATGTTGATCCACAATTTTACTTAGCTTTATTTAATCAAGGATATATTAAGCAATTTGAATTGAATGAATTGGATAGTGCCGCTTTTTTTTATAAAAGTGCTTTGCAACTCCAACCTAGTTTTGTAAAAGCATGGCATAATCTTGGGCTTTGTTTTGCAAGCCAAGGGAGAAAAGTAGATGCTTATAAAGCTTTTTCTAAGGCCTTAAAGTACAATCCCGATTTTGAAATTTCACGCATTGAAGCATCAAAATTGAAATGAATACCATAGCCAGATATGCACAAGTTGTTTTTGATTTGAGCATTCCATTAATCGGGTTTTTTTGTTGGAAATGGAATCTGTGTTTCATCGTTTTTTTTTACATACTTGATCTTTCTTTTTCGAGTGTTTTTAGTGTTGTAAAGATGCTTAAAATTAGAAAACTAAAATGTACTCCTATTCCGTTAGTTTCTTTTTTAATGTACATATTCCTTTTTTTTCTTGTTTTAATATTTTCTTATTTGACACTGTTAAATTGCATTCATGGAATTTCGATCAAAGCAGAAATCATCCGTTTTTTATGCTACGAAGATATGGGGATGCAACAATGGATGTTCCTTTTTCCGCTTATGTTTTTAGGATCATATATGAATTATAAAGTTACTTTTTTACTTCCCAAAGAATATGAAATTGCATCAATCGATTTTGTTGTGAAAAAAGAAATCACAACGTTGAAAGTACTGTTGG
This sequence comes from Chryseobacterium gleum, assembly GCA_945897755.1. Taxonomy (GTDB): domain Bacteria; phylum Bacteroidota; class Bacteroidia; order Flavobacteriales_D; family Crocinitomicaceae; genus CANHVK01. The sequence goes on from CAMDGH010000002.1 coordinate 5,553, forward strand.
GATTTATAGGATTGCTTTTAGCCTCTAGCTTTATAAACTTGTTTCCTGAGTGGGTATATTTACTTTTTATTGTTATTTCAACTGCTATTTACCGTTTTTTTCAGCGGTAAATTTTAGGAATAAAAATCGAATGAAGGATATTATTCTTTTACGAAATAAAAATAAGATCAATAAATAGGGAATAATCATTAAATATAATATTCCGCTATTGATATTTGTTCCAAATGAAGTTTCGTCCATCTCTGAAGCTTGTTCTGCGAGTAACTTACATTGTGAGCATCCCTGAGCAATTCCTTTTTGTATAAAAGAAAGTAGTACGAATATGAGAACTAAGAGTGATTTTTTCATGGCTTACGTTTTGTATTTAAATAACAATTATACAAGCGAACTGTTTTTAAATAAGGCCAAATTGTGTAAAGTGGTGTGTTACATGTTTAGAATGAAGCCTTTTCCACTGTTCAAAGTTTAATGGACCATAATAAGCGTGTTGGTGTGTTAAATCTTTAGTTGTTTCATAAAGTTCTTCGAAAGCCATCCAAACTTCAACGTACTCATCTATTGCGAGAGCTAATTCCTCATGAATCAATGCTGTGTTTGGTAATGCAAAAGGCACCTTAATGTTTTTTGCCATTGGTTTATCAGATTCTAAAAAAGCAATCATTGTTGGCAATTTCTCGATAGGGACAAGTAATTCTTGAGTGTTTTCTCCACATGCGATACGAAGTGTGTCTGTAAGATGCTCGACCATACGTTGAGCTTTCATTTCTCCCCAAAGACAAGGAGTTTCTTCAGATAATTTATCAAATAAAGGTAGAATTTCTTCTAAGGAAACGTTAACAAACATTAGTTGTATTTTTTTCCAACAAAGGTATTAAGACTTTTTGGTATTACTTGAATATTTAGCTCTTTTCTCACTTCAAAAGGTTCACCATCGTAATGTGCGATTGATTGGTTTATTGTGATACGTGCTTTTTCAAGGGGAATTATTTCTGTAAATTCTGATTTGAAACTTGTTTTTTTAAAAAAATGGTAAGCTACGGACGGTGCTTTCCAAAAACGAAACGGTTTTAACAAGCACAATTCTAGTTTTCCATCAGTTACACTTGAACTCGGAGAAATACAAAAGCCATTTCCAAATTCTGAAGCGTTCGCTAAAGTACACAATACGACAGGCATCGTTCTTTTAAAGTTTGGCATTTCAATGCTGATGGATATTGGTTTAAATGCATAAAATTCTTTAGCGATTAATTTGATGTAATTCCACAAACCTCTTTTGCCCCCTTTGTTGAATTTGTCCGCAATTACTGCATCTAACCCATATCCTCCGATACCTAAAAATGGCTTGTCATTTACAAGACCGGTATCCATAATTAATTTATTTTGTTCGTTAATACACAAGATTGCTTTCTTGATATTTAAGGGTATTTTTAAATGGCGTGCTAATCCATTTCCTGAGCCAATTGGTAAAATTGCTAATGTTGTATTTGTTCCAATAAGCGCAGTTCCAACTTCATGAACAGAGCCGTCACCGCCAACCGCACAAACAATATCGATGTGTGCATCTGAAGCTTCTTTAGCTAGAATTTTAGCGTGCTTACTAAACTCAGTATGAATGATTTTATAATCAAATTGAGAGTGGTCTAGGTATTTTTCTATTAATCCAGGAAGCACATTTTTTTTACATGTTCCTGAAATTGGATTAATTATGAAGTGTATTGTTTTTTTCATATACCTTAGTTTGAGGGCGAATCAAATCTCGGTTGTATCGTAGAATGATAGCCTTAAGCCTTTTCTCCATCCGACGTGCTACTTTCTGCTCAGTTTTTAATGAGTCTTTAATAGATTTGTCTCGCTGATCACTACAGAACAAATTTCGTGCCATGCTCTTTGAGAAAGTGTGTGTTTTATTATTTTGAACAGAATAACACCCTCCTTATTGGTAGCTAACTGATTCATTTGTATGTTGTTGGTAAAAACAGTTTCCAAACGAATACTATTTTTTTGAAATTCCAAACGCATCTAATAATAAGACCGTTGCAAAAGTTATAAATGGAGGCGGATTAAAAATTTAATACCGGAGTTTACTATTGTAAATGAGGATGTTAAATTTTTGATTCAACGATGAGTTAGGGGTTTTGCAACGGTCTTATCATGTTGGAAATAGAGGGATTTGTTGGAACCTTGGTTTAATTTTTTTGGCTACCTACGGATTAAAGGTTTCATAGAGTCATTAAAAAAAAGTCCAACCAATTTGCAAAATCAGTGTTTTTTAGGAGAGGGTTTTTTTAATGAAGGCATCATTTTATTTGACACATCGGATTAAATTTCCAAAAAACAATTCCTTCCCATGCTTTGTTTTCATCCATAACTCATTTGCGCTAGTTTTTTTTGGTGAAAAAAAACGATTTACTTCTTTTTTAAGCATATTTAAGCTCAATTTAGGGGAATAAGTATTTATGATTAATGTTCCTCCTTCGTTTAGTAATTTGAACGTGTTTTCAATCAAAAAAGGAAGTTGTTCTTCTAAAATCGAACGTTCTCCTTTGCTTCCAAATCCAAATGCTGGCGGATCCATAATGATAAAGTCGTAGGTATTCCCTCTTTTAACTTCTTTTTTTGTAAATAATAAAGCGTCATCAATAATCCACCTGATGTCTGATAATTGGTTCAATTCCATATTCGTTTTTGCCCAATTTACGAGTTGCTTGATTGAGTCAACGTGTGTTACTGATGCACCTGTATTTCTAGCTACGATTGATGCAATCCCTGAGTAAGCAAATAAGTTTAAGAATCGGTCTGCTGGTTTTAAGTTTTCTGAGATGAAACTCCAATTGAGTACTTGCTCAGGAAAAATACCAATGTGTTTGAAATTGGTTAATTCCAGTTGACAAGTTAGGTGTTTTATTTCAATATTCCATTTTTCTGGTAGATCCAGATCGCTTAGCTTGTTTTTTTTCCACTTCCCTTTTGTTGATTTTTCTTCTGAAAATGTAAAATGAACTTGTTTTTCCCATTCTGTAAATGGAATAGAAGATTTAAAATAAGCTTGTAATTCTGGTCTTATGGTAATGACATTGCCAAAACGTTCTAACTTTTTACCACCACCAGCATCGATGAGCTCGTAATTAGTCCAGCCAGTTGAAAAAATGCGTTCGTCCACGTTTTTACTTTGCTCGAGGAGACTTTCTTCGCCCTCTAAACATTTGTGCTTCCCTCATTTGATTTTTTGATGGAATTGCAGAAGTCAATTGTTTTTGCATCATAGAAGTTTGTTCTTTTAAAACACCTTCTTTATCTAACTTTTTAGCTTCGCTAAGTAAGGATAGTGCCTCTGTTTTGCGGCCTGTTTGTGCACATATTCCAGACAAATGAAGTCTTGCTACAGCATTGTCTTGCTGTGTTCTTAAGCCCATTTCTAATGCTTTTCGAAGCATTTGCTCACTTTTTGAAAATCCAAGATCTTGTGTGCCTAACATTGCTTTTAAATAAAGCACATAGGCATGTTGTTTTTTTGGCAAGAAGTTTACACTAGAAATCTTGTTTAAATAGTGGTATGCTTTCTCGTGGTTGCCAGTTCTCATTTGATTTAATGCTAAAATCATATATGGATTTCTAAAAAAAGATAATCCAACTAAAGCGGTTACAAAAATAAGTACGATACCCCATCCCCAATGTCCTGTATAGAAAGAATAAGTTAATAAAGAAAGTGAAACGAGCGCTAATAAAGTGCGTATAATAAATCCGATCATAAAGTAATTTATAGTTTAATCAATTGTTGCAATACATTTTAACTCAATTGCAATTGGAGTTGGTAATGAGTTGATTTCACATGTTGTACGACATGGTAAATTATCTTTGAAATACGCTGCGTATAGGCGGTTGTAAGTATGAAAGTCTCTTTTCATGTTTACAAGAAAAACAGTAACATCTACTAAGTTTTCCCACTTAGAACCAGATTCTTCTAGGATAATACGAACGTTATCAAATACGCTTCTACATTGAGCTTCAAAATCGAATTCTATAAAATTGCCGTTTTTATCTAATTTTAGGCCAGGTACTTCCGAATCAGTAGCGTCAGAACCTGCTGTTCTAGGACCGACTCCAGATAAAAACAATAAGTTTCCTACACGACGTGCATGTGGATACAATCCAACAGGTTTTGGTGCTTTACTTGTTGATATGCGAGAATTATCAGACATAGTTAAAAATTTGTACAAATATAAGAATTCGTTATTGAAATTTAATTTATGCGATGAAACTATTTTAGTTGAATTTTTCGTGTTTCAATTCCATCCCTTGTCTTTAGTTTAAGTAGGTAGTTTCCTTTGCCAATTTCTTCTAGTGGAATTAAAAGCTTATTTACCCCGGCTTTTGCATTCACCGAAATAAATTGAACTTCTCTTCCAATTAGATCCGTAATAGAAACGGTAATTAATTGTTCTTTTTGATTTTCAAATGCAATATGAAGCTCATTTTCAGCTGGATTTGGGAAAACCGCTAATTGAGCAATTGATTTCGCGGGTAATAGGTCTAATTGAATTTCTGTTTTTGGTCCACTTGGGTAAAGATTGATATCGTCGAGGTATATATTGTTTCCTCCATTTCCAACAAATTCAAATTTAACTCTTGTGTTATTTGTCCAAAAAGTGCTAGTAATTGATGTTAAATGAATTGTTTTCCAGTCACTTGCGATGGGACTCCAGCTTTTAGAACTCGTGTCAGTGGATAGGGCTAAAGAATTCCCTACGAGTGTTTTTTTTGCCGTCCATGTCATTCCACAATCAGAGGAAAGTGAAATGATTAAGTATTCCGAGTTTTCAGGAACTTTTTTCTTGTAAGCGAAACGAAATGTTAATGTTACATTAGAAGACGAAACCACTTTTGATAAGTCGAATCCTTTAGAAATTAAGGCATCTTTACTTTTTACGGTTTGTTTAAAATTAGCTAATTTCAAACATTGATCTCCACTATTTCCAAGTCCGGTTACAATCTCAAACTTTTCGTTATTTTCAGGGTTTAAAATTTCCCAATTTGGATTTTCGGCAATTGTTTGAACACTTTCAAATCCTTCTAAATATGGAATTTTGTTCGCCTCATCTAGCACTTTAATGTAGTTAGTTTTGCTTATTGATTTTGATAAGTTACCGTCAGAGACTATCAAACTAACAGAATATGTCCCAGGAGTAGTATACTTAATGGTTGGATTTTGTAATGTTGAGGATGATGGTGTTCCACCGGGGAATGTCCAATTCCAAGTTTTAGGTGTATTGTATGATTCGTCTGTAAAAACCATGTTCATATTAGGGCAAACAAATGTTGTTTTTGTTGAAAAGTTCGCAGAACATATCGTTGATATATTGGCTCCGGTATTGCTTAAATTGGAAGAGCTCCAATATGAACTTCGTAAGCCAATCGTAGAATTTAAGGCAGCCCTCATTCGCATTGATTGACCTGCAGTAAACATTTTACTACAATAGGCATATTCCATGTAATTTTCAACATTTTCAATTTCACCTGAGGTACAAATGGATCCTGAAAGATTACAGCTTGTCCATCCTTTTGTAATGGGTGTATCACTTACATTATCATCGCCGCAAGCAACTCCAGGCTCATTTGTACTTCCCCAAGTATGACTTAAGTTCAGCCAATGCCCAACTTCATGTGTTAATGCCCTAGATGTAAATGAATTGCCACTTTCAATTTCCCCAATATATTTATATTTAATAAAAATACCATTTTCCATATTATTAAAATTAGTATAAGGAGTGTATGTATATCCAGCTGTACCATCGGGTAAAGCTGGGCATATGAATATATGTAGGTATTTTCGAGTTGTATTCCACTCACCTTTATAGATATCATTACCTGCTTTAATCAAAGAAAGCAGCTCTGCCCCATCGGTAGAAGTCGATGTGGTTAAGGTTCTCGTTATTCCGGAAAAACAAATGCCATTGGGAGCTTTTGTTGCTAAAACGAATTCAATTTCAGGATCCGAAATAATCGATTTAAATTTTAATTGGACCGAATTAGTGTCAGAATTTTTTTTTCTAAAGTCACGATTTAGAACTTCTAGTCCATTTAAAATTTGTGCCTTAGATATATTCTCGATACCATCCCTATGTATAACATGAAATACGACTGGTATTTTGTATACAGTACCTCTTGTTTTTTTTGAAGAAATGATGCGCTCTTCAATCAGATTTAATTCTAACTGATCTTTATCATATTGGTCTTTAAAATCCTTGTTTTCAAGTTGTTTCTTTAGTATTAAATGTTGACCACAATATTCTAATTTCGTTTGTGCAAATACAAATAAAAGCGAGTTAACAAAAAATGTTACGATTAATATTTTTTTAGCCATGTTTATTTTTATTATAATAATGTTAAAAATAAACCTTTTTGCTGTAATTCCCTATACTTTCAACTATTTTGTAGTTATAAGACCGTTGCAAAAGTTATAAATGGAGGCGGATTAAAAATTTAATACTGGAGTTTACTGTTGTAAATGAGGATGTTAAATTTTTGATTCAACGATGAGCTAAGGGTTTTGCAACGGTCTTAGTTATGTTTGGTATTAGTAATAATCGGATTAGATAGTTACTACTGATCTTGTTTTTTATCTTTGTACTTTAATTTTTATTATGGAGTATCAATTTAAGGAAATAGAAACAAAATGGCGTCAATTTTGGGCAACTAATCAAACGTTTAAAACACCTGAATCTTCAACTAAACCAAAATATTATGTTTTAGATATGTTTCCTTACCCTTCGGGAGCGGGCCTTCATGTTGGTCACCCATTAGGTTATATCGCTTCTGATATTTTTTCAAGGTATAAACGCCTTCAAGGTTTTAATGTGCTTCATCCAATGGGATATGATTCTTTTGGACTACCTGCCGAACAATATGCTATTCAAACAGGACAACATCCGTCAATTACAACACAAGATAATATCGCAAGATACCGAACTCAATTAGATAACTTAGGTTTCTCATTTGATTGGACACGTGAGGTAAGAACTTCTAGTCCTGATTATTACAAATGGACACAATGGATATTTACAGAATTATTTGATTGTTGGTATAATAATGCTACACAAAAAGCGGAACGAATTTCTTCGTTGGTTCAATTGTTTGAAAATGAAGGTAATTTTTTGGTAAATGCAAGTTCAGATTACGAAGATAAATTTGATGCTGCAGAATGGAATACCTATTCAGAGCTAGAAAAAGAGGCTGTTTTACAAGCATATAGATTAGCCTACTTGGCCGATTCTTGGGTTAATTGGTGCCCAGCGCTTGGGACGGTGTTGGCAAATGATGAGGTTATTAATGGATTATCTGAAAGAGGAAATCATCCTGTTGAACAAAAAAAAATGCGTCAATGGTCATTGAGAATAAGTGCATATGCTGAACGATTCTTAACTGGTTTAGATGAATTAGATTGGACTGAGTCAATCAAGGAAATTCAACGTAATTGGATTGGTAAATCACAAGGGGCAACCCTTACTTTTGATCTTGTCGGAACTGATTCTAAAATAGAAGTTTTTACCACGCGACCAGATACTATTTTTGGAGTAACTTTCATGGTATTGGCCCCGGAGCATCCTCTTGTAAATGAATTAACTACTCCTGAAAATAAAGCTGCTGTTGCTACATATATAAAAGAAGCATCTTTAAAAACAGAACGTGATAGACAAGCAAATGTCAAACACATTTCAGGTGTTCAGATTGGTGGACATGCAATTCATCCATTTACGGGAGAAAAAGTGCAATTGTGGATAGGTGACTATGTGTTAGCTTCTTACGGCACGGGTGCTGTAATGGCTGTTCCGTGTGGTGATCAGCGCGATTGGGATTTTGCTACTCATTTTGGAATTGAAATTCGATCTATTTTTCAAGATGTTGATGTTTCAAATGGTGCGTTCACCGATAAAGAAGGAATCATAACAAATTCCGGTTTTCTTTCTGGGTTACCGATAAAAAAAGCAATAAAAAAAGCAATTCAAGAAATAGAAAAACTTGGAATTGGAAAAGGAAAAATAAATTATCGTTTACGCGATGCAGTTTTCTCTCGCCAGCGTTATTGGGGTGAACCTTTTCCAGTTTACTACAAAAACGGGTTGCCCATTATGATTGCGAAAGAACATTTACCAATTGTGCTTCCTGAAGTTGAAAAATACCTGCCTACTGAAGATGGACAACCTCCATTAGGAAATGCTTTGCAATGGGCATGGGATATAAATAAATGTTTAGTTGTAAATAATGAATTAATTGACAATAGATCTGTCTTCCCCCTAGAATTAAACACAATGCCTGGTTGGGCTGGAAGTTCATGGTATTTTTTACGGTATATGGACGCTTTAAATTCAGAACACTTTGCATCAAAATTAGCAACTGATTATTGGAATTCAGTTGACCTTTATATTGGTGGTTCTGAACATGCTACCGGTCATTTATTATATGCTCGATTTTGGACTAAGTTTTTATATGATTTAACTTATTTATCCTTTGATGAACCTTTTAAAAAAATGATAAATCAGGGGATGATTTTGGGGAGAAGTAGTTTTGTGTACAGAACGTTAGATGGTGAAAAATTGGTTTCAGTATCTAAACGTAACGATTTTGAGACTATTCCAATTCATGTTGATATTAATTTGGTTGATAATGACAGACTAGATATTGCAGGATTCAAGCAATGGCGATCTGAATATAAAGATGCTGAATTCATTTTTGAAGACGATGGATTATTTAAATGTGGGTCAGAAGTTGAAAAAATGTCAAAATCAAAATTTAACGTTCAAACTCCTGACGATTTAGTAGATAAATTTGGAGCCGATACCCTGCGCATGTATGAGATGTTTCTTGGGCCTTTAGAACAAAGTAAACCATGGGATACGAAAGGTATTAATGGGGTACATAATTTTTTAAGGAAGTTTTGGCGTTTGTTTCACCAAGGAAATGATGCTGATTTTTTTGTTGCGGATAATGAACCAACAAAGGAAGCTTTAAAAACAGTGCACAAAACCATTCAAAAAGTGCGATCTGATATTGAACGTTTTTCATTTAATACAGGTGTATCTAGTTTTATGATTGCTACGAATGAATTGACTGATCAAAAGTGTTCATCTCGTTCTATTCTTTCTGATTTAGTTATTTTGTTGTCTCCCTATGCTCCTCATCTTTGTGAAGAATTATGGGTTAAATTAGGCAATGAACCCGGATCGTTAAGTACTGCAACCCTTCCAGATGTGAATGAATCGCATCTCGTTTCTGACACGTTTGAATATCCTGTTTCGTTTAACGGGAAAGTTCGATTTAAAGTAGAACTACCTGCTTCGATGGATAGTAAATCGATTGAAGACCACGTTTTAAAATTGAAAGAAATGGAACGCTATTTAGAAGGTAAATCTCCTAAGAAATTGATTATTGTTCCAGGAAGAATCGTAAATGTAGTGATGTGATTAGTTTAGTGAGAACTAAGCCCTTTTGAAACAACTTTTCGATAGATTACAGTAATGGCAATGCTATAAATAAGAGATAACATCATTAGAGCTAATAAACTAAGTATCGCGGTTGATGATGCTTTGTAAAATCCTCTTGGACCTTTTAATAATTCTGATTTAATTTTCAGGGTGCTCATCATCTCAAAAGAAGGGTTTTCTAATTTCATTTTTGAAATGATGTTTTTATCCATTAAGCTTTTATCGATTAGTTTTTCCGCTAATTCAATTTGATGCTTATTGAATCCAGGATCTATTTTTTGATAATATACATAGATAAAAAGAGAAACAACGATTGCATAAGGCAAGCCAGATGTCATTGCCGCCTTGATATCTGTTAGGGTATTTCCATTTGTAAAACCTTCTTGTTTTTTATGTAAAAATAATCCAACAGAAATCGAGGATAATAAAAAAAACATATTTGCAAATAACAATGGAGTGATACTTGTAGCGTCAGGATAGACAATGAAAAATAAATATTTACAAATAATCCATAGGCCTGAAAAAACTAAGCCCGTTTTTAGTGTTATTTTCATTAATTCGACGAAATTACCTGTTCATTGATGCTAGAAATTCTTCGTTTGATCGCGTATTGTCCATCTGAGATTTTAAAAACTCCATGGCTTCAACGGGATTCATATCAGCAATGTGCCTTCTTAGTAAGTAAACACGCTGTAAAACATCTTTCTTTACAAGTAAATCGTCTCTTCGTGTACTTGAAGCTGTAATGTCTATTGCCGGAAAAACCCTTCTATTTGCTATTTTTCGATCTAATTGAAGTTCCATATTACCTGTACCTTTGAATTCCTCAAAGATTACCTCATCCATTTTTGATCCTGTCTCAGTAAGTGCGGTTGCAATGATGGATAAAGACCCCCCATTTTCTATTTTACGTGCTGCCCCAAAAAATCGTTTTGGTTTGTGTAAGGCATTTGCATCGACACCACCGGACAATACTTTTCCGGATGCAGGAGAAACAGTATTATAAGCCCTAGCTAATCGAGTAATTGAATCAAGTAAAATACAAACGTCATGACCACATTCTACCATTCTTTTTGCTTTTTCAAGCACAATATTTGCAACTTTAACGTGCCGTTCTGCAGGCTCATCAAAAGTAGATGCGATAACTTCTGCATTTACACTTCTTGCCATATCAGTAACTTCTTCAGGCCGTTCATCGATCAATAACACAATTAAATATACTTCAGGATGGTTTGCTGCAATCGCATTAGCAACATCTTTAAGAAGCATTGTTTTACCCGTTTTAGGTTGTGCAACAATCATCCCACGCTGACCTTTTCCAATTGGAGCAAATAAATCCATGATGCGCGTCGACATTGTTTCATCTTTATGCCCTGTTAAATTGAATTTTTCACTGGGGAATAATGGAGTTAAATATTGAAATGGTACTCTATCTCTAATATATGATGGGTGTCTACCATTAATTGAATCGACCTTTACAAGTGGAAAAAATTTCTCGCCTTCTTTTGGAGGTCGAATGGTTCCATTGACAGTATCGCCTGTTTTTAAACCGAAAAATTTTATTTGACTTTGTGATACGTAAATATCATCAGGAGAAGGAAGGTAGTTGTAGTCGGATGATCTTAAAAAACCAAATCCTTCTTGAATAATTTCTAACACACCTTCAGCACTAACTATTCCAGCTAAGTCATACCTAATTTCGTCTTTTTCTATTTCTTGAGATTGTTGCGAGTTTGAATTCGGTTTTGATTGATTTTGGTTAACTTGGTTAGGGTTTTTTGCTGTTTGATGTTCTATCGTTGGTTTTGATTCATTATTACTTGGCGCAGTTGTTATTTCACTGTTAACCGCTTCTGTTTTTTTAATTTCGTGTCGAGGGTGCTGAGGTCTAGGACGTTGAATAAAAGGTTTTTTTACTTCAATTTCAGGAACACTATTCGTTTGATTTTCTTCCTTTTCTAATTCTTCTGAGGGGAGCTTATCGCTTTCTGTGTTGGTAGTTGTTTCTATTATTTTACCTTCTTCAGGAACATTTAGTTCAATTTGTACGGCTTCTTTTTTTGGATGAACCAGTCTTTTTCTAATTTTTGGAGCTGTCTGGATTGCTTCTATAACGGGTTCTAAAACGATTTCTGGTTGGATAGAAATTTCTTCTAATTGTTTTAGGATTTCGCTTTTTTTCAATGTTTCTGCTTGACCGATACCAGCTGCAGTAGCTATTACGCGTAGGTCAGAAAGCTTTTTGCTTTCTAAATCTTTGTTATCCATATAAATGAATTTATTGTTTTTATAATTTGGAAGATATATTCAGTGGATCTTTGTACTAATAGGTGTATTAGAGGATACAATAATACTCATATTTTTGGAATTTGTCATTATTAAAACGATTTTAGTTAAAAAATGTCCACTTATTTAAGTTATATTGATGAAAAAGAACAAGTAGATTGGACTATTTTGTAGTTATGGTTGGGTATTAAATATGATAGACTTATTTTTACATTATGAGAAGAAATAATGATGAGACTTTAAAAAAAAACGAGCACAAAGAAATAGTAAAGAAATTAACATCGCTTAAAAAAATCAATCACCGAACATTAGATGGTCTTTTTCATAGTCAGCACGAAAAAGTATTTAAAAAAACAAATTGTCTTGCATGTGCAAATTGTTGTAAAACAACTAGTCCAATCTTTCGTGATATAGACATAAAGCGAATTTCTAAGCGTTTAGGAATGAAAATAAACGCATTCATTACTACTTATTTAAGATTAGATGAAGAAAATGATTATGTGCTAACAGTTGCTCCGTGTCCATTTTTAGAAATTGATAACACGTGCACTATTTACGAAGACAGGCCATTGGCTTGTAAAGAATACCCACATACAAATCGAAAAAACATGTATCAAATGCTTGATTTAACAGCAAAAAATGTATTGATCTGCCCTGCTGTTCATGAGATTGTTACTACTATGGAAGTCCAAACTAAAACGTACTCGTTTTAACATTGTCCTTTGCCCTGGTACCATTGAATAAGGATAGCAATTTTGCATTTAGGACAAAGTCATTGACTAGGTCTTTATTTTATTCCGATTGTTAAGATGTGTATGGCTCTATTTCCAGTGCAAATGAAAATTAGAAATACGATTCCCACCACATAAAAAACAGCGTTGTATGCAAAAATATATAGAATCGATAGGCGTTTTCTTTTTACTATGAGTATGGGAAGTAAAAATAGAATTGGGAGAATTGGGTTTAAATTGAGTAGTGTATAATCCGTATTATAATGTGTTAAATTTGTTTTCGTGTAGTGGTAAACAGACCTTGCTGTGTGAAAAATCCTTGTTTTTTCAATGAATACCTCATGATTTTCAGTAATAAAATCACGTAAGTCCTCTGAAACATAATAAGTAGATTTGTTGGTTTGGATGCATATTACTTCTGTCAAGTCAAATCCTTTTATGGGTGCAGATACATGTGTTATTTTCTCAGTACTTAATACGCGCGGTAAAAATAAATCAGTAATCAGAAGTAGGGCACAGACTAATGTTGCATAAGCGAAAAAGATAAATACGCTCCATTTAATTCCTGAAGTTAGTTCTTTGTGTTTTTCATCAAGTTTTTCAGCTTCTCTTTGCTCATAAGCCCTTAACTTTTCTTTTGCTAGTCGAATTCGCTCGAGCCTATCTTTTTCCTTTATACTTGTATCGTTTGATTTTGAGTAGCTGTTTTTCCAATATTTTATTTTATTTTTTGTTAAATAGCTGTATGCTTCTTGAATGTTTACAAAGGTGTTGTGTGCATCTGGTGCATGATTTTTATCTGGGTGAAATTTCTTCGCTAATAGATGGTAACAGTCTCTAATTTCTTTCGACGTCGCATTTTCGTCTAATCCTAGAATACGTAGGTATTTCTCTCTTTTATTCAACATTATAAATTAACTTGAATTAATTGAAAAGAGGCAATTTTATTTATTTTCCCGGAGTTAGTTTGGATAAATTTTTTTTGGAAATAAATTTTTTTTGGAACTTCTTTTTTATCGAGTAGCGTTAAGCATGTTTTTATATAATCATCCTGTTTTTCGATTGAAAAAGAATCCTCTATTACTAAAACCACAATTTCTCCGAAGCTTTCGTTAGGTTCTTTAAAAACAAAAAAACGTCCTTTAATTTTTGATTCAAGTTTTTGTTCAAGTTGCTCAGGATGTATTTTAATTCCACCGCTATTTATCACAAAGTCAGCTCGTCCAATCCATTTAAATGATTTTTCATCAATCAATTGAACGAGATCATTTGTTTTTAAATCATGTATTCCAAGAAGGGGAGCCTTAATAATTAGTTTTTCTTCTCGTATTCCAAAAGTTGAATGGGGCATACCATGAAATACAGCAGTATCTGTTTTTAAATTCCGTATTGCTACGTGCGATATGGTTTCAGTCATGCCATAACCTTCATATACTTCTGTATTGATAGACGATATGCTTTTTTTTATTTTGCTAGAAACATGCGCACCACCTAATAAAATAGTTTTGATTAGATTCAATTTAGGACTGTTTTTAGCTAGAATTGATTCAAGTTGAAGGGGAGCAAATGTTGCAAAATCGATATTTACTTCTAGGTTTTTGATTGGATTACTACATACATCACTTACATATACGGATAGTCCATAGATTAAGGCTCTAAAGACCTGCATTTTTCCACCTATTGTTTCAGTAGACAAAGAATGTAATAGGGTAGTAGTTTGATTAAAATGAAAGAAATCACTTGTTGCTTTCGCTGAGTTGACAATGTGTTTTTTGTCTATTTTTATTCGTTTGGGTTTTCCAGTAGAGCCCGAAGTAGAACAAATGACGTATTGACTTTTATTTTTCCATTCCTCAATGACATTCAGGATTGAATCAATCCGTTGCTTATCTTCAGTTAGAAAAATAACCTGAAATACATGCATGGTGACTTAAGATAGATTTCCTAATCCTTGTCTTACGATAATAGGCTCACCTGAAGTACAATCTACCACTGTAGTTCCCTCTAGTTTTCCAAATCCACCATCAATAATTAAACCTACCGTATCTTCGTAGCGTTCGTATATTTCATATGGATCATTCATATATTCATTAGTTGATCCCTCATCTTCTTTCAAAGATGTTGTTGCAATGGGATTACCTAATAGTTCTACAATTTTTAATATGATTGCATTATCAGGAATTCTAATTCCAATTTCTTTTTTACTTAAATCAAAGAGTTTAGGAACTTCATTTGTTGCGTTTAAGATAAAGGTAAAAGGACCAGGTAGGTGCTGATTTAATAGTTTAAAGATAGGTCTTTCAATTTGCTTTACATACTTAGATAAGTCACTCATGTCTGTGCAAATAATAGAGAAATTTGCTTTACTTAATTTGAGCCCTTTTAATCGCGCTAAATCCTCTAAGGATTTTTTGTTGTATAAGTCGCAACCCATAGCGTACACACTGTCTGTTGGAAAAATTATAATAGCTCCTTTTTTTAAAAGTGCAACAGCTCTTTCAATATACCTATTATCTATGTTTTGGGGGTTAATTTCTAATAACATAATCAAATATAAAATTTATTTCCATACTTCACAACTTATTGCTTTATGGTCTGAAAACACATTTTTTTGAATATTAAAATTAGCGGAATGAAGATTCGGCGAATGAAAGATATAATCAATTCGTCCAGCAGGGATTTTTCCGGCATATGTAACTCCAATTCCACTCTTTGAGTTTCGGAATGCATCTGTGTAAAGAGCATTAAATTGATTATAGACATAAGACATTGGTGTATCGTTAAAATCACCACAAATAATAATTGGATATGGGCTATCATTCATGTGTTCAATAACTTTTAATGCTTGGCCCGTTCTTTTCGGGTATGCTATGCTTAATTTTTTAACTAAGAGATTAAGTGTCGATTTTTGTTCTGTCATTTTTCCTTCAGTAGCTATCAAGTTACTGTAATCATCTTTGTTTAATTTGATCGATTGTAAGTGTACATTGAATACCCTAAAGGTGTCTTTACCCTTAACGATATCGCCAAAAATACAATAATTATTATCTGTGTTTTTGGGGTCTGTAAAAGTGATTTCACCTCTCGAAATCATAGGGTATTTAGAAAGCATCGCAATACCAAAATTTTGCCTACCGCTTAATTTATGGCTATATCTTTCTTGACAATAAGGCGTGTTTAATATTGTCTTTAGCGTATCTCTAGTAGAAAAACGGGTAGGTTTATCTTGCTGATAAAATTCTTGGAAACAGATCACATCCGCATTTTCGTGTTGGAGAAACGAAAAAATTGAATCCCTGTTTTTCAACGCTTCTTGTTCATCCCATGTGTACAAACCAAATAATCGAACGTTGTAACTAATAATTTTAAGTGATGATGACTGATCTTGTTTCGTTTCTAAACCAATAGGAAGTGATAATGTTCTAAAGTGAATTTTTCCGCCTATTACTAATGCAAAAAGAACAATAAAAAACATTCTAGATTTTGCCATAGCCCAAGCGATTAAAAGCAATAATGAGCATAAAGCGATAATTGGATATGCCAGACCAAAAAATGGGAGAATCCAAAAATCAGCGGGATGGATGTAACTTGCTAAGTAAGAAATGATTAAGCTAATAAGAAAAAAAAAAGTAATTATTTTTGCTATTAGTTTCATTATTCTTATTTTGTTACTGCTCAGGTAGTGATTAACAAATTTAACAAACAATTCGTCACTTACAAATAGTTTTAAATTTCAGTTTCGGATATTAAAACACGAATCGATTTTCCTTATCGAAGAATCAATAACCATACCGAGTAAAGAAACCGAAGTGTTACTAGCTTTAATTCCCCTCTTACAATAAAATTCCCCGATAAGTCGAGCTGTATGATATTTTTAAATATGAATCGGGTAAAATAGCACCATGGAGTGAGTACTAAAGCAAGAACTACGCAGTCTAAGAACATGATAAAAGGCATCCATAACTCGGGTTAAGTTGCTTTATTTTAAAAAAAAAGAAGGAATGAATTTTTCTTTAAATACAATAGGAGGTATTTTGTCGAAAAAGTATTTGACAACTAATAATTGCTGCGGTTTCATGTGTAGGGTATTAATTACTGATAAAGTTGGCGATAAGTATTAAAATTTAATATAAAAAAGGAAGTTATAATAAAAATATAAATTCTACTTTTGTAGACATTTATATGTAATTATATGCCAAACGGAATAAAAATAGTTGCAGGAAGAGCATCTAAAGAACTAGCAGAAAAAATCGCTCGTTTATATGGAATTGAATTAGGAAAAGTAAATGTTGTTGATTTTAGTGACGGGGAATTTCAACCTTCTTTTGAAGAAACTGTTAGAGGTCAAGATGTATTTATCGTTCAATCGACAATGTCTCCCAGTGATAATTTATTTGAATTATTACTCCTTATTGATGCCGCTAAAAGAGCCTCTGCTAGAAAAATAATTGCTGTAATGCCTTATTTCGGTTTTGCAAGACAAGACCGTAAAGACAAGCCCCGAGTTGCAATTGGTGCTAAATTAGTTGCGAATATGCTTATGGCTGCAGGTGTAAGTAGAATCATCACAATGGATCTTCATGCAGATCAAATTCAAGGTTTTTTTGAAGTGCCTGTTGATCATCTATATGCATCTATCATTTTCTTGCCAATATTGAAATCCTTAAATAAAGAGGGTAATTTAATCATGGCAGCACCTGACGCGGGTGGAGCAAAACGAGCAAACTCTTATGCAAAAGAGTTAAATACAGGCTTGGCACTTTGTCACAAACAGCGAAAAAAACCGAATGAAATTGCTGAAATGACCGTAATTGGAGATGTAGAGGGTAAAGACGTTGTAATTGTTGATGATATGTGTGACACTGCAGGAACATTAACTGCAGCTGCGAATTTATTTATGGCTAAAGGTGCTAAAAGTGTGCGCGCATTTTGTACTCACGCAATACTTTCTGGCCCTGCCTTAGAAAGAATTGAAAACTCAAGAATAACTGAACTTTACGTAACAGACACGATTCCTTTAAAGCAAAAATCTAAAAAAATAAAAGTGCTTTCAGTTGATTCTTTATTTGCAGATGTGATAAAAAGTTTGATGGAAAATAAATCTATCAGTAATTATTTCGTAATTTCGTAATCTTAAACAAAAATAACTAAAAATGAAAGTATCAAAATTGAGCGGTTTGCTAAGAGCAAACGTAGGGAAAAAAGATGCTAGCGCATTAAGAAAAGAAGAAAGAGTTCCTTGTGTACTTTACGGTCAAGGAGAACAATTTCACTTTTCAGTTCGAAAAATTGAAGTTGAAAAATTAGTTTTCACACCTGAAGTTTATCAAATTGAGCTAGATATTGAAGGTAAAACAGCATCTGCTATCATTCAAGATTTACAACAAGATAATATTACAGGAGCTGTTAAACACGTTGACTTTTTAGAATTGAGTCCATCAAAACCAGTAAAAGTTGCGTTACCTGTTCGATTGAAAGGTGCATCTCGTGGTGTTTTAGCAGGTGGTAAATTATTACAAGTATTCCGAAGACTTACTGTTGTTGCTTTACCTTCGGATCTTCCAGAGGCAATTACAATAGACATTTCAAAATTAAGAATTGGTCAATCAATTCGTGTAGGACAAATAGATAGCAATGGTCTAAAATTCCTAGAGGCTGAAAACGCAGTTGTAGTATCTGTTAAGATGGCTAGAGGTGCTGCTAAGGGCTCTGATGATGACGATGACGATGACAATGAATAAATAATAACCTTACTTAAAAAAAAGCCTGAATTCATTCAGGCTTTTTTTATACAACTTTACTAAAAAAAGATGAAAAATTTTAGTAGTTTTGAAGTTTTTTAGTTTTTCTTACACACTACACAAAAAATACCGCGAATCATGAGTAAAATGAAGTTATCCGAATTCAGTTTTGATATTAAGGAAGAAAAAATTGCATTGTACCCTACCGAAAATAGAGACGAAGCTAAATTGATGGTTATTAACCGAAAAGAAAAAAAAATAGAACACAAATTATTCAAAGACATTATTCATTACTTTAATGATGGTGACGTAATGATCATGAATAACTCACGCGTATTTCCTGCTAGAATGTATGGAAATAAGGAAAAAACTGGTGCTAAAATAGAAGTTTTTTTGCTTCGTGAATTGAACAGAGAAAGTTTACTTTGGGATGTATTAGTAGATCCAGCTCGAAAAATCAGAATTGGAAATAAACTGTATTTTGGTGAGGATGATTCTTTGGTTGCTGAAGTAATAGACAATACCACTTCTAGAGGGCGTACTCTTCGATTTCTTTTTGAAGG
Source organism: Chryseobacterium gleum (assembly GCA_945897755.1). Lineage (GTDB taxonomy): Bacteria > Bacteroidota > Bacteroidia > Flavobacteriales_D > Crocinitomicaceae > CANHVK01. The sequence goes on from CAMDGH010000002.1 coordinate 24,353, forward strand.
AAGCTATGAGGAATTTAAAGAGAAAATTACTGAATTAGGAGAAACACCATTGCCAAAATACATAAAGCGAGATGTTGAACCTCAAGACGAAGATCGATACCAAACCATTTATGCAAAAGTTGAAGGAGCTGTAGCGGCACCTACAGCAGGCCTTCATTTCTCAAGAGAATTAATGAAACGATTGGAAATTAAAGGCATTAATTTTGCAGAATTAACTCTTCATGTAGGTTTAGGTTCGTTTAGAACAGTGGAAGTGGAAGACCTTACTAAACATAAAATGGATTCTGAGCAAGTTATAATTCCAGAAAAATGTGCTGATATTGTTAATACGGGCAAAAAAACAAAAAAACGAATTTGTTCTGTAGGAACAACAACGATGAGAGCTATAGAAACATCAGTTTCTACCGATGGATATTTAAAACCATATGATGGATGGACAAATAAGTTTATTTATCCTCCTTACGATTTTAGTATCGCAGATAGCTTAATTACAAACTTTCATACCCCATTGTCAACTTTATTAATGATGATATCTGCATTTTGTGGACATGACCTTATGACTGAGGCATATCAAATAGCATTAAAAGAGAATTATCGTTTTTACTCATATGGAGACGCAATGTTAATCATCTAAAATAAGAATACCCTAAGTATAAAAAAAGCCCTTTTTAAAGGGCTTTTTTTTGTTTAACTTAAAAACGAAATCAGATAACTATTTACTGATTAATTCAAATAAGGGATTTAAATTTGGTGAAATAATAATTTCAATCCTTCTATTTTTCCCTTTATCTAATTCATCTACAGGATGATATTCAGAACGTCCAGCAGCCATTAAAATAGTTGGTGATACATTCGGATTAGTTAACATAATTTCCACAACTGAAGTAGCACGTAATACAGAAAGTTCCCAGTTATTTTTTGGATGTCCAGTCTTAAGCATTTTATCGTTATCCGTGTGTCCTTCTACTATAATCTCTAATTCTTTTTCATTTTCTAGTACTTTAGTTAGATCTATTAGTGCTTTTTGACCCTCTGGCTCTACAGCAGTACTAGCAGTCTTAAATAAAAGTTTAGCGTCTAAGCTAACATAGATTTTTCCGTTTTTTTCCTGAACGGTTAAACCTTTATTTTTATATCCCAATAAGGCATCATAAACCTTCTTTTTCAATTGTTTTACAGCTTCATCTTTTCGCTGCATCATTTCTTCTAATTCAGAAACTCGTTTTTCTCTATCGACTAACAATAATTGTTTGCGTTTTAATTCATCTTCTAATTCTTTTAAAACCTCTTGTTTACGTTGTAATTCTATACTTTTAGCATCCATGTCCGCCTGCATTGAGCCTGCACTTTTAGCAACAATTGAACGATCTTGTTCGATTAGTTTTTCATACATAATGTTTTGTTCAACCATTTTTTGATATTGTCGTTTAAGAGACCTAAAATTTTCTCCAATCTCAGAGGTATCAGCTATTAACTTAAAAATTTCTTTTTGTGTTTTCGTATATGCAACCTCTAATTCATTCGTTTTAGATTCAAAATCGATTGATTTATCTTTTATCAAAGCCAATTCTTCATCGCAACTTTTAGCTTTATCCAATAAATCATTGTACTTTTTTAGTGGCACACAAGCACCAAAAATAAAAGTTAAGAGGATTAAAACAACAAACGAACTATTTTTCATAGGATTTTTTTTAAACAAGTAAATTTCGTTATAAGAATGAAGATTAGACCAAGTACGCTAAATAGTTTTTAACATTTAGCTATTAATAGAATCCCTGTAGTTTGTTAAAATAGAGGACAGGAAAGTTTCTCCGGTTTTTCATCTTCTTCAAAAGACTTAAAAGAAAAGGTTAACTCGTGTGAAAATAAAGCCTTATTATGTAATTCAGAGATCACGTAATCAACCGAATAACCAATTGATACAGCTTTATTAATGTTTATTTGAAAAAATCCAATAAAAGCATCTTTATTTCGATACCCCGCTCCGATTTTAATTTTAGATGAAAAATCGAGAAACAAATTAACATTGGTCGTAAAGGATGAATTGACAGAACGCATAATACATATTGCAGGAAGTAAGGTTACTGAAGGTAAAACCATTATTTTTCCTCCTGATGTAAGGAAGCTAGATAAACTATAATTTGAGGAAGTCCCAACATGATTCCATTTTGCCCCTGAAATTTGATCTAAACTAAGGCCTATATAAAACGATTTAGTATTCCAAAGAGAACCAAGCATAAATGTTGGGGTATATTGCGTGCTATTTTTAGCAATACTAGGATCTGGAATAAGAGGGTGTAAGGTGCTATTTTCAAAAATGAATTGTTTTAATCCTAGCGATAAACCCATTGAAAAACGATTATCTTGCGTAACATTCTTATGAAACGCATAAGAAAAATTAAGTTGATTATTGGTAAATGGGCCTAGATGATCATTTTCTATTCGAATACTCATTCCATGTCGCGCAGAATAGATCTCAGTGCGTTTAGCTGGAATTTGGAAATCAGCTAAAAGTAATGAAGAAGTTGGTGCTTGAGCTATTCCGAGCCATTGCATTCGTGAGAAAAGTTTCAATTCGGGATACTTCTTGATGCCAGAATAAGCAGGATTATAAATTCCAGGGGCAAAAGACCATTGAGAATATTGAGCTACTTGCTGAGTTAACCCAAACGAAGAATATAGAAAAAGGAGATAAAAATAGTACCTCATCTTATGACTGTTAATACTCCAGTAATTGGAGAATCAATAAAAGGGTCTCTTAAATCGATGTGGTAATAATATGAACCTTCGTCAACTGGTATCCCATTTCGAAGTCCATTCCAAGACTTTAAATAGGAATATCCGTTCATTTCAAAAACAATATTTCCCCATCGATTGTAAATAAGCACATTATTGTTTGGAAAATCAACAAGAAATGGAATATCCCAAACATCATTAATGCCATCATTATTAGGTGAAAACGTATTCGGCGGGATTGGATTCTTCGGTTTAACGAAAACGGTTACCTCATCAGAAAATGAGCAATCGTATTGCTTACCCGTCAAAAAATAACGTGTAGATTGCATGGGAGAAACGGATGTAATCAATTCGTTTTTAGAAATTAAATTAGCGGGTGTCCAATTAAATATTGAACTAGAGCACACACCTTTAAGTAGGGCTGAAGTACCTTCATTAATCAAAGTGTCAAGCCCAGCATAGACATCTATTTTAAAAACATTAATCGGTGTTGATGATGACTCAAGTTGAACAGGACACGATGAAAAGCAAGTGTTTTTCACTTTCAAAACATCTCCTTTATTCAACTCCGAAAACTGAACATAAACTGAATCTGTTTTTGCGACTAAGACATCATTTATGAACCATTCAAACAATGAAGAATCTTTACAATTTAAAAGTTGCGCAGAAAAAATCGATTTTGCTTTAAAACAATACATTGGTTTAATCGGATCTAGGATTAAAGAAGGAATAACCCTATCTACTGCTGAACCAGTTATAGTTACTTTCATTTCAGCTTCAGCTGGAACAGCAGATGTCCCATTTAAATCACCTGAAATCACAATGTAATAGAATTTACTTGGAGATAAGTTGGATGCTGTTAAAGTCATTGAAAGATTTCCGTCAGTAACGCAAGTTCCAACTTGAGAATACGTTGATGCGAAACAGGGGTTAGTTGCTTCTAGAATTGAGGCTTGAAGACCAGTTGATTGATTTGGCTTTGAAACATAAGCTATCGATGAAATAAGGAAGGATATATCACCTCCGATGTTATTCGTTTGAAATTTTAACCAAATAGTATTTCTAGCAGGAAAGCATAATAGAGAAGAAAAGTCATCTTCACAACCATTACAAAGTGTTTTATTTGCATTAAAATTCCGAACAACATAAGACTGATTAGGGCATAATTCAAGTGCCGAAATACAGTTATTATATACTTCTTGCGAAAAAGTAATTTGCGAAAAACAAAAAATAAAAAAAAGGTTTTTTAACACAACAAACTATATTAAATGGCTACCGTTTTTTCGACAAAGGAAATCCCATATTTCTCTAATTCCTTTAATATTGGATCATATATTTCTTTAACAACGGGTAACTGAACCCCTTTTAAGTTAATCTCTTGAGATAAAATCATTTTAGCGCAAATTGCAACCGGAAGTCCAACAGTATTGCTCATAGAAGTGTAAATTTGATTTTCACCTACATTTACCATTGAAGAAGAAGTTTTAAAACGTTGACCATTTAAAAAATATTCAAACTCATGATACATAACTAACATATCCTTATCGTTTAATTTAAGTTCCCACTTTTCAGTTAATATTTTCTCTAGTAATTGAGCTGGAGAAGCATTTGCGATACCAATTGGATGATTGTCATCAAACATTCCTAACCAGTGAAACTTATCAAAAATAACACTATCCTCTTTCGATATAAGGCGTTCAAATTTATGCTCAACCGTTTCCCCAATACAAAAAGGTAAAAAGGCATTTAAAAAATGACGAGGTGTTAACAATTCAGATCGTTCCATTTGATATGAATCATCCGTCATCCCAAGTTGAACAAACACATTCCAAGCTTTAGCAAACCCAGGCCTACGCAGAGTTCCCCTATAAATTGTAGGAATTGAGTCTAGTCCATAAATAGGACGATACGCCAATGAATTTCTATTTGCATAGCCTTCAAAACTTCCGAAACCCTCAATCTCTATTTGTTCTAAACGCTTAAATAATTGTCCATAAGGAATATACTTATACTGATTTTCTTCAATAAATGCCGCCGCAGAACCTTGGCCAGCAATAACTACATTTCGTGGATTCCAAGTAAATTTATAATTCCATGGATTAGAATCACTTTCGGGAGCTATTAGACCACCGCAAAAAGACTTAAAACTATGGATTCTTGCCTTTGATAATTTTAAATGATCCAATATTTTGGAGGCACTCATATGGTCAATTCCGGGATCAACTCCAATTTCATTCATGATAATAATCCCAGCGTGTCTTGCTTGACGATCTAAGGCCTTCATTTCAGGAGAGATATAAGAAGGAGTTATTAAATTTGTTTTAAGCGCAATACAGTCATTAGCTACCTCAATATGAAACCGTGCGGGTAACATACTAATGACTAAATCAGCCATCTCTATTTCAGGTTTTCTTTGAGAAGATGACAATGCATTGAATGAAAGCGCTGTGGCATTTGGATGATTACCCAACTTTTTTCTGACCATCGTCATATCTTTATCACACACTCTCAAAAACCAATCATTCGCCTCAGCATGCTGTAAAAAATAACGAATTAAGGAAGAACTAGATAAACCGGCACCAAGAAGAAGAATCGTTTTCATAAAAATTGTAATTAACTACTAACTAATCAATAAGCATCAAAAGAAACAAAGCTTTAAGACGGTGCTAAATTATTAAAAAAAGAAGGACTTTAAGGAACTAATTATTTATTTATCTGATTTATTCGATAAGAACTCTTTATCGCTTATCCAAAAAAAAGTCTTTTAATAATTGAGTACATTCTTCTTCCATAATCCCATTAATAAGCAATGTTTTTGGGTGAAACAAGGAAGGATTAACTTTAGAAGACCCTCTTTTTTCATCGCGAGACGCATATACAATCTTATCTATTTGAGCCCAATATAGTGCTCCTGCGCACATACAGCAAGGTTCAAGTGTAACATATAAGGTACAACCATGTAAATACTTAGAGCCAAGCGCAATGGCAGCCGCAGTAATAGCAAGTATTTCAGCATGGGCAGTAACATCAGTAAGTTGTTCTGTTAAATTATGAGCACGAGCAATAATTTTATTATGTGCAACAACAACTGCACCCACAGGAACTTCGCCCAATTCATACGCTTGTTTTGCTTCGTGAAACGCTTGTTTCATAAAGTATGCATCATCAAACGGATTTATCATAAATTAGTCATTCAGTTTCAACACAGCCAAGAAAGCCTCTTGAGGCACTTCTACACGACCAATTTGGCGCATTCGTTTTTTACCTTCTTTTTGTTTTTCTAGTAATTTTCGTTTACGAGAAATGTCGCCTCCATAACATTTAGCCGTAACATCTTTACGAAGGGCTTTGATGGTTTCACGTGCAATAATTTTAGCTCCAATGGCTGCTTGAATTGGAATTTCAAATTGTTGTCGTGGAATTAATTCCTTCAATTTAACACATATTTTCTTTCCTAAATCATAAGCATTGGATCTATGAACCAGTGCAGACAAAGCATCAATTGGCTCCGAATTTAGCATAATTTCCAATCGAATCAAATCGGATTGTCTGTATCCAATACGATGGTAATCAAAGGAAGCATATCCTCGAGAAATCGATTTAAGTCGATCATAGAAATCAAATACAATTTCTGCCAAAGGCATTTCAAAGGATAGTTCTACGCGATCTTGTGTTAAATAAACTTGATTTTTCAATTCCCCTCTTTTTTCGATACAAAGGCCCATAACCTGACCTGTATAATCAGACTTTGTGATTACTTGAGCTTTTATATAAGGTTCTTCAATACTTGACATCGAAGATGGATCTGGAAGTTCAGATGGATTATTAACAATAATTGCTTTAGTAGGATCTTTTGTCAAATAGGTAAAATAGGAAACGTTAGGGACAGTCGTAATAACTGTCATGTTAAACTCACGTTCCAATCGTTCTTGTATAATTTCCATGTGTAGCATACCCAAAAATCCACAACGAAATCCAAATCCAAGTGCAGCAGAAGACTCTGGTTCAAAAACCAACGATGAGTCATTTAATTGCAATTTCTCCATTGAGTAACGGAGTTCTTCATAATCATCGGTATCTACAGGATATATCCCTGCAAAGACCATCGGTTTTACATCTTCAAATCCTTTAATGGAAGTTAAACAAGGATTAGCAGCAGTAGTTATTGTATCACCAACCTTTACTTCATTTGCCTGTTTTATCCCTGAAATAATATATCCGACATCACCCGCTTTGACCTCATTTTTCGGGACTAAATCCATTTTTAAAATTCCAATTTCATCCGCATGATAGGTTTTTCCCGTATTAAAAAACTTAATCTTATCCCCTTTTTTGAGTGTCCCATTTTTAATTCGATAATAAGCAATAATTCCTCTAAATGGATTAAAAACGGAATCAAAAATCATAGCTTGTAAAGGCGCTGATTCATCCCCTTGAGGTGGTTTGATACGTTCAATAACCGCTTTCAAAATTGCATCTACTCCTAATCCTGTTTTACCAGAAGCCTGAATTATATCTTCTAAATCACAGCCAATTAATTCCATAATTTGATCACTAACTTCTTCTGGCATAGCACCAGGAAGATCCATTTTATTTAAAATTGGAATGATTTCTAAATCGTGTTCTAAAGCCAAATATAAATTTGAAATTGTTTGGGCTTCAATACCTTGAGAAGCATCTACGATTAATAAAGCTCCCTCACAAGCCGCGATAGAACGAGACACCTCGTAAGAAAAATCAACATGTCCAGGAGTATCTATCAAATTTAAAATATACTCAAAGCCTTCAAACTTATAATTCATTTGAATTGCATGGCTTTTTATGGTGATTCCCCGTTCGCGCTCAATATCCATATCATCTAATGCCTGATGCTGCATATCTCGATCTGAAATAGTACCTGTAGTCTGAAGTAAGCGATCTGCCAAGGTGCTTTTTCCGTGGTCAATGTGGGCGATGATACAAAAATTGCGGATGTTTTTCATAGTATAGAAATTGAATTTTCAATGTTAAGCAAAAATAAAGAAAAAAGGCGTGATTAACTATTATTAACTAGTTAACTATTCGAGTAGCTTGATAATGAAAGATAAGGGATTATGTAATTAAAAAACTAATTTCTCATATCCATTCCCCAGGACATTTTAGTTCGAATTGTATCTAGGAAAGTAGAATCCTCAAACTTCATCACATTAATCATAAACTCAGCTTTTCGAATGCTAATTTCAGAATCATGAGAAATATTTTTCGTGTTTGAATCCAGACTAATAAGGTATTTTCTTTCCCTACCTTCAACGGAAAGTGAAATAGGCATAAGATCTGGCACAACCATTGGACGCACATTTAAATTATGCGGTGCAATAGGAGTTAAAATATGAACTTGGCAACCAGGAGTAACTATTGGTCCACCACAACTTAAGTTATAAGCCGTAGAGCCTGTTGGAGTTGCAACAATTAATCCATCAGCCCAATACGAATTTAGATAATTACCATCTAAACTTGCATGAACAGTAATCATTGAAGAAGTATCTTTTTTATGAAGAGTAACCTCATTCAATGCTAAATTGTCATCGCCAAACAACTCATCTTCTGTAAAAACGCGAAGTAAGGAACGTTTCTGAAATTGATACTTTTTAAGCTTAACGTTGTCTAGCATGAGCTCAATCTGTTCAGGATTAATATTAGCTAAAAAACCAAGTCTACCGGTATTAACACCTACAATTGGAACACCACTATCACGAATATAGCCAACTGTTTTTATGAATGTACCATCACCACCAACGCTTAAAGCAAGATCAATACCTGTTTTAAAATCAGAATAAGAAGAAAAGTGTTCAAAATCTGAAACAACACACCCTTTCTTATGAAGTTGATCTTTCAATTCAATTTCTAAGATGGGCTTTGCTCCAATTTGTCTCAGAGCTAAAAAAAGACGATCAAAAACTGGAATATTTTGGCGGGTTATTTTCCTTCCATAAATCGCTACATTCATAACATTAAAAATTACATCTTTAGATAATTGATAAGCGAATCATAACGCAGTTGGAGATCATCATTAAAATCAGATTTTTGATAGGATGCACTAATTACATAATCATATCGTTCAAAAGTTCTGATAATTGGATCTAATTCTGTCTTATTAATTTTGAGCGTTACTTCAATTTTAGTAGAATCAGGAGTAGACATTACATAAGAACTTAAGATACGCGCATTATTACTTTCAACAATTTGTGCGATTTGAGCCAACGAATAATCGATTTGATTAATCTCTAGAACTAAAATCGCACCACTTTCTTTAATGCCTCCAGTAGTGGCAATTGTGCTTACCACTTGATGAACAGAAGTACATCCTAAATAAATCTCGTCTTTCGTTAGCACAGGCACAACTGAAATCCGATGTTCCGATATTTTGTGAAGCACTTCATAAATATGATCATTTTCAAATACGTATGGGCGTGGTAAATGATCAAACAATACATCCAAAGTTTGATCCAAGTCCATACGATCTAAAATATCTGATTCAGATATTAAACCGACAAAATTTCCATTTTTTAGCACAGGCAAATGAGAAACCTTAAATTCATCCATCCAACGCAAGCCTATTTCACCGGTATCGGTGTGTGTAAGCGTGGGAATATCTTCTGTTATTAAATCTTTAGCTACCATGATAGTGCCAAATTACAAAAAAGAATTGGTAAAGTAAAAATCCAAGATAATTAAAGTTAGGAAATGTAGCTGTTAATTGATTAATAATAAGTTATTTAATAAAAAATTATTTCTGAAAATAATTGTTAAAAAAAGTAAAAAATAAAAAGCGAATGTAAATTATTCGTGTAATACTAATGCAATTACGTAATTTTGAAATATGGATCACGATATAGAGTTACAATTCCAACAACTAACAAAAAAAATAGAACTTGTATTTGGAGAAGATTTAGACGTACAAGCAATTTTATTTCTAATTGGAGTTCAAGAACTAGGTTTAGGTTATAAACAATTTACGAAGCAAGAAAAAACGGATTTATTACACATTGCAGTTTGCACTATCCTAAGTCCACATGGCTACTACACTTTTGATGGAAGGGATATTGAAAATTGGCCACATTTTATCTTAAATAAAGAACTGCCATTACTTAGTGATCGAGATCAACAACATCTTATAAAAGAGGCTTTACTTGATTACTTTAAATTACATGATCATTTTACTCTTAATTCACACTAATTTTATCTTTAAAAAAGCATTATGGACATTTTAATCAAAGTGAGTCAATTTATTTTATCTCTATCCTTATTAATCGTATTACACGAATTGGGACATTTTATACCTGCAAAATTATTTAAAACAAAAATTGAAAAATTTTATTTGTTTTTCGATCTGAAATTCAGTCTGTTTAAAAAGAAAATTGGAGATACAGAATGGGGAATAGGTTGGTTACCTTTAGGTGGTTATGTGAAAATAGCAGGAATGGTAGATGAGTCTATGGATACAGAACAGCTGAAACAACCAGCTCAACCATGGGAATTTAGATCAAAGCCAACATGGCAACGTTTAATAATCATGTTAGGGGGAGTAACAGTAAACATTATCGTAGGATTTGCTATTTACATTGGAATCGCATACTACTATGGGGAAGAACGAATTGACCCTTCAAAGTTGAAAGCTGGAATGGCATTCCACCCCTATTTAGCAAAATACGGTTTAACATCTGGTGATAATATTTTATCCGTTGAAGGAGAAAAAGTAAAAAATGCGACTGATTTAACTTCTCAAGTACTTTTACAAGGGGCTAAAAAATTAAAAGTAAAACATACTTCAGGAAAAGTAGAAAACATTATTTTACCTGATGACATAGAGTACGCTCTATTTGAGAAAGGGGCATTACCACTATCCAATTTTAGGACAATTTCGAATACCATTGACTCAATCATTCCAAAATCAAACGCTGAAAAAGCAAACCTTAAAAAAGATGACCAATTTTTAAGTATAAACAATAAAAATGTTATTTACTTCGATGAAATTCAACGAGCACTTTATGAAAATAAGGGCAAGAAAGTTTCAATTACGCTATTGAGAGCAAAAGACACACTTAAAATAGATGCCAATGTTACAGATGAAGGAACATTAGGTTATCAAGCAGGAATGTCCAGTATATTAGACTCAGCTCAAATAAAGACCTACCTCCCTTCTTTTACTGAAAGTATTTCGCTCGGAATTGAAAATGGAAATAATACCCTTATAAATTATGTCGGTCAATTAAAATTTCTCTTTACTAAAAAAGGAGCTAGTTCACTCGGTGGATTCGTTTCTATCGGAAAGCTTTTCCCTCCAATGTGGGATTGGAGAATATTTTGGGCAACCACAGCATTCATTTCAATTGCATTAGCTTTTATGAATATATTACCCATACCTGCATTAGATGGTGGACATGTCTTATTTCTACTTTATGAAATTATTACCGGCAAAGAAGCGCCACAAAAGGTGCTTGAATATGCCCAATATGTTGGAATCGCATTTTTGTTAGGCTTAATGATTTATGCAAATGGAAATGATGTTTACAGACTCATTTTTCAGTAATTATTTGATACTGAATAAAAAATAGCAAATACACTATATACTAATCTATTACATATTGAATATTTTAAAAGAAATCACATCTTAATAGTTGAAATAGGGTGTGATTCTAAATAAAATAGTTTAAATTTGCTTATAACTAACTTGAAAATAGATAAACCAATGAAACCGGATAAAATAATTAAAAGAAAATTAAAAGAAATGACATTTGAAGAAATGACATTTGAGCAAAAAGTAATTGCAACATTTCGTCTATTAAGAAAATCAAAAAAAATAACTTTAGACAAAATATATAAAGATACTGGTATTCATTTAGCTAGAATCGAAAGTAACAATTATAATATAACTCTTAGTACCTTAAATAAATTATGTAACTTCATTGAAGTTGATACCATTGAGTTCTTGAAGACATTAAAATAATTTAACATTAAATAAAAAAATCCATGGTTATCGCCATGGATTTTTTTTATTTTGTATGATTCATCAAACTTCTTTATACATTTGATGTGACAAATAAACACTTATGGAAATTACACCAGAAATAAAAGAAAAATTAGACAAAATTCATGCTAAATATGCTGCTATTGGAGAAGATTTTAATGCATATTTAGAAGGATTAATCTATGCAGATTCAGTTACCTATTGGGATTATATAGAAGTTGACACCTTATTGAGTTTGCAAAAACCTAGGACAAAATTTCCCGATGAGGTGGTATTTATAATGTATCACCAAATTACGGAATTGTACTTCAAATTAACGTTACGGGAATTTGACCAAATTTCAGAAAAAGAAGTGATTACAAAAAAATATTTTATAGACCGGGTAACTCGAATCAATCGCTATTTCCATGCCTTAACAACCAGTTTTGAAATTATGATTGATGGTATGGAGAGAGAACAATTCTTAAAATTTAGAATGTCTTTATTACCTGCTAGTGGTTTCCAATCTGCTCAATACCGAGAAATAGAAATCTCATCTACTGATTTTTTACGATTAGTACATAAAGATCAACGTTCAAAATTTAAAGGTTCAGAGTCAATATCCACATTATTTGAACATATTTATTGGAAAGAAGGTGCTACTGAAGTAGCTTCAGGTAAAAAAACACTCACATTAATCGAATTCGAAGAACGCTATAGAGATCAATTTATTAAGTTAGGAGAAAAAAAACGAAACTCAAATTTATGGCAATGTTACTTGCGCTTATCGACTGAAGAACAAAACGATAAGGATGTCATTAATGTTCTGAAACAAAACGACATCAACGTGAATGTTAACTGGCCCTTAGCCCATTACAAGTCTGCTGTACGCTATTTGCAAAAGCCAGATGAAGATATTGCTGCTACTGGTGGAACAAACTGGCAAAAATACCTCCCACCTCGTTTCCAAAAAAGAATTTTTTATCCTAATTTATGGACTGAAAAAGAACAGGAAGAATGGGGTAAATCATGGGTACATGATCTATTAGGGAAATAAAAAACAGCAAAAAAGACGTTTTAAACGTCTTTTTTGCTGTTTAAGAAATAAATAAAAAGGAATTTAATAAACGTTAAAATAACCCTCTAAGACTTTTAATGTGTCTAAATTTGTTTCCATATCTTGAATAATGATTCCTTTTTCAATAAGGACAATGCGATTACTTATTTCAGTAATATGCTGTAAATCATGGCTTGATATAAGCATGGTGACACCTTTCAAAGAAAGTGTATTTAGTTTTCGCTTTAACCAAGACTGAGAACTAGGATCAAGAAAAGAAAATGGTTCATCAAAAAGAATCAGAGATGGATTTCCAATAAAAGCACCGATTATGCCAATTTTATTGCGATTACCTGCTGACAAGTCCCGAATTAAAGTTTTCTTTTTATCAGAGAAATTGAAAAAATCGCTAAATTCAAGAAGTACCTCCTCTATATCTTTTTTATTCATCCCATGAAGTTTACCAATAAACTCAATGTATTCTATCGGAGTTAGATAAGGAATCAAAAAACGTTCGTTTAAAAACGAACCCGTATGATTCTTCCAATCTTCTGATAAAGAAACATTGGTTGTATTTATAGCAATACTTCCTTTACTTGGTTCTAACAGATCCAGCACTAATTGTAACAAAGTAGATTTTCCTGCACCATTATTACCAACCAAACCAACATTTTGACCTTTAATTATATTTAAATGAGGTATGTCTAAAACAACCGTATTATCATATTCTTTTTGAAGTTCTTTAACTATTATCATTGGCTAACTTATTTAAGTTCTAAAACCGGAAGACATTTTATATTTATTTTCATTAAATTTTAAAGCAATAGATTTTAACCACCATTTGGAAGAAACAACTCCAATAAAACCGAGGAAAGCTAATACATAAAAAGAGATATCAATAACGCCAAATAAATCAAATGCTTTTATTAGCAAGAGCGGAAAAAAAGTAATCAGTAGAGGCAAAAAGTTAATAAACTTAAAGCGAGATATCGACTTAAATGATGAATTATTTACAATATGAAACGGTGAGTAACGATAACAGGCAATAATCAATACCAAAAATGGAATATATCCCATAGAAAAAAACAATAATGAAAAATTAATTAATGGTATTTTAGGATTCAAAAACCCAATTGGCAAAATGAGTAAATAATTAATAATCATTGAAAGTAGTAGCAAAAGGTATTTAGATCGAATAAATTCATACATAGATAATCGTTTCGACAACAGGCCATCGAAATAAGAAGCATGGCCTGAAAAGATAATATTCCCATACATTAGTGTAAAATTACAAATAGAAAAAATACCAAAAAAAAGGATTTTAGAATCTAAATAATTCAACCCATCATAACTTGTAAATAGCATAAAATAGTAATATGAAGGCATCGTAATGAACGACATTAGAATTCCACGAATTCCTTTATTACGGATTAAAAATAACACATCTAAATACACATAACTGCCAAATCGTTTTAGAAAATTAAATTGTTTAACATTTTTAATTTCCTCAGTTACATATTCACTATATTTTTGACTTTTTAGAAAGCGTAGACAAAATTTAAAAGAACCAAACGCAATTAAAGGCATAACAGGCAGTAAATAATAATGATGTTCTGTTTGCTTGATAAACCAATATATCGCTTGTGAATAAGAAATAAACCCTGTGTTTTCAGCATAGAAAAAAATAATAATAAATAAAAAAAGTAAATACCCAAAAAATTTGTTTTTGATAGAATAAAGCTTGAAAAAAGTGCTTAAAAAAGATAAGGTTAATAAAGAACACCCAATCCATAATACCCATATAAAAGATAAATATATTGAGCTTGAAGGTAAAACTACCGTGATAATAAAAGGAGTTAAAATCAACATTCCTATACCGTTATAAATGCTGATTAGATTTGCAAAAAGAGGGAATTTATATAGGTTTTTCCTAGGAATTGGAAGTGAAAAATAAGGAATACTGTGTAGTAAATTAAGTTCATGAAACTTAAATCGAAAAATAAAATCAATGATAAAATAATAAAAAAGAAATTTTCCAAATGACTCAAAAATATCAATGTTCGGATAAATATCATTTAGTAAACGATCTAAAAAATAGCCTGCAAAACCAAAAAAAATGGTGCAATAAAGATAAACTAAACATTTTAAAGCAATATAAAACCAAGATTTACCGTAATAAAAAGCACGTATTTTATCTTTAAAATAATGAAAAAAAAGTATTCTCATAAATTAGTCCATAAAAATATCTTTTTGTTTTAACTCAATCACTTGACCATATTCAGCCAATTTCTTCATGTTTAATTGTTTTAAATCTCCATAAATCGTTATTACACGAGGCTGTCCTTGAATATTTTGTTTGTAAAAATCAATAATATCATTAAAGCTTAATGTTTTATAGAGATTAAACTCTTCTAATTGATTCGCTGTAGATTTACCATCCAGTATTTTAGATTCAATCGTTGAAGAAAGAGCTCGAAAAAAAGGATAATTAGAAGAAAAGGAATTAATCAGACCTGACTTAATAAGTTGAATGCGTTCTGGTTTAACTGGCATGTTTTTCAATAAAGTGTCTAACACAGCAACAGCGTCATTTGATTTATCACCTTGACAACCAACATATGCATAAAAATAACCGGGATTATTTTTTTCAATTGGAGCTATAAACGAGCCCCCAGTCCCATAAGCAAGAGAACGATATTCTCGTATTTCTTGCATTAATAATCCTGAAAAACCATCACTCATATATTGGTTAAACGCTTCAGCATGAACTAACTCTTTTGTTGATTTAGAAAAGGGAGGTGTACGTTGTAGGAAGAAAACTTGACTTTGAATTGAATTTTTATTGTGGACTACATAAATAATATCCTTGTGAATTTCATTTGTATTCTTGTCTTTTCGTGGAATCGTCTTTTCAAATGACTTTATAGGAAAGTGAGTTAACACAATCGATTTTACAAATTGATTAGTATGGTTTCCTACATAATGAAAAACAACCCCATAATCACTGATTTGTTGATATGCTTTAAGAATTGGTTCGACTTTCATCTTTTTAGCATCTTTTCGAGAAGGTTGTTTAAGGTATTCTGATTGAGAACCAAAAATAGCGTAATCTAATAAGACCCTTCCCATAACAGCGGGATCTTTAGTTGTCATTTTTCTTTCTGAAATAAGTTGCTCAATTACCGTGTTTAAATCTGCTTGATTGATTAATGGTTCTTTCACTAATTTCGAGATGATAGGCATTGCTTTGGATAAATTAGACTCAGGACCAGTGAAAATAAATTCAAATCGGTTGTCTGTTGCCAAACCGTTGTAGGTATATCCTAAAAGAGCAAAAGCTTTTTTGATACTGTCACGAGACATCTCTTTTAAATAGAAATAAGGTACTAAGGAACCAGCAAATTTTAAAAGAGGAATACTATCATAACCAACCTGATACGATATTGTAAAACTAACGACGTCATTTATTGGATTTTTAGTAACATACAAACGTGACTCCTTAGAAAGTTCAATCGTTTCAACATCCTTTTCAAAATCTAATAATTTTGGGGTTGATGACTCTTTAATATCCGTTAAAAATTGCTTCGCATATTCAGATTCAACAACTTGTGTTGAAACTAGGGGTTTAAAACCTGGCTTGGTAATCACTTCTTTTTTTGGAAAACCCATAGAGGATTCCATTAGGTAATGGTTATCATTAAAATACAATGATGAAACACGCATAATATCTTCTTTCGAAATTTGAGAAATCAGATCTAATTCCTTTTTATATTCATCCCATGAAGACCCAATACTTTCTAATTGAACAAGTAACAAGGTTCGGTCATGAATATCTTCCAAATCGACTTTGTTTTGCCTGTCTTTCTCTAGTTTGATTATAGCTAGACTTTCATCAGAAAAAGAACCTTTTTTTAATGTTTCAAATCCAGCATAAATTAACTTTTCTGCTTCTTCAAAAGATTGACCTACAATTTTAGGTGCAAAAAAACAACCTGAAATTCCATCATCATTCAAATTTAAATTCATCGCTTCCGAAAAAAGAAGCTTTCCATCCAACTGAAGCTTATTAAATATTCCCGTCTCGGATTGATTTGTCAACAAATTAATCGCCAATTCTAAGATCGGTAAATCTTTATGTCCTAAGGGAACCGTTTTATATGCCACTATTCCTATTTTAATCGGCGTGAATTTTACTTGTTGAACTTCTTTTTTATCAAATTTACTTGCTACATAATCAGGGAACTTTGGTACTGGTGCTGATTTAAGCATAGAAAAATTTGACTTTATGGCAGGAATAGCAATGTCTGGATTAAAATTACCCGAAAGAACAAGTACCATATTATTCGCAACATAATAACTATTAAAAAAGGCATACATCTTAGTCAAAGAAGGATTTTTTAAATGCGCTACTGTACCAATAGTACTTTGATTTCCATATGGATGTGTTTTAAAAACATGCGACATCATTTCTTCAGAAAGCCTATTGAATGGACTATCCATTCCCTTATTCTTTTCTTCATAAACAACTTCTAATTCTGATTGAAACGAACGAAATACAGGGTGAATCAATCGATGTGCGTATAATTCTATCCATTTTTCAATTTGAATACCAGGAAATGTATTGTGATAAACAGTCATGTCGTTTTGAGTAAAAGCGTTTAAACCTGTACCTCCAATACTTTTTATCAATTTGTCAAATTCCGTTGGATTAGCATATGCTGCTGCCTGTACACTTTGATTATTTATTAATAATTGTAATTTATTACGTTCATTATCATTCGTTGTTTTACCTAAGAGATCATAGTAAAACACGATTGAATCTAAGTGTTTTTTTTCAGCATTATAATTGACAGTACCCAATTTATCGGTACCTTTAAATAATAAATGTTCTAAATAATGAGCCATGCCAGTGGCATCTGATGGATCGTTTTTACTGCCCGCTTTGACAAGAATTGCACCGTAGGTTTCTTTCGCGAATGGGTCGGGGTTAAGGATCACTTTGAACCCATTATCTAAAGTAAACGTATTAATTATTAAATCATTTTTTTGCGCAAAACACAATCGATTATTGTTGCTAAAAAATAAGAAGGTCAGAATGAGTATACAATGTTTTAACATAACTTTAAGGATAAAAAATAATAATTGTTAAAAACAATAGTAACCAAAAAAAACAAAAATCAGGATAAAAAAATTTAGAAAATAATAATCTATAATGAAATAGGACGATAGAAAGCATCTTTTTAGCTTAAATTTTCAAAAAAAATGCCGATTTATTTAAAAGCATAATCTTTAATGGTCATTTTAGTTAAAAAAGTTTCGTCTAAAATTTTAACTTTGTGTTTTTTAAAAAAAGAGTGATAGAAATATTAAATAAATCTTTCCTAAAATTAATATCGCAAGAAGAAATTCAAGCGAAAATAAAATCATTGGCAACACAAATAAATAAGGAATACGAAGGTAGGGAGCTTTTATTTATTGGTGTTTTAGATGGTTCGTTTATGTTTTTAAGTGACTTACTAAAACACATTACACTTTCATGCAAAATCACTTTTGTAAAATTGAAGTCATATGAAGGAATGGAATCTAATGGACTAGTACGCGAATTAGTAGGGCTTGATTATCCGATTGATAACAAAAATATTCTAATTTTAGAAGATATAATAGATACGGGTAAAACAATGGATTATTTAATTCATGTTATAAATAAAAACAAACCCTTATCCATAGCTATTGCAACACTTTTTTTTAAACCAACTAAATTTTTGGGTAATTTCCCCCCCACATACACCTGTTTTTCGATAAGTGATTCATTTATCGTAGGCTATGGTCTAGACTATGAAGGCTACGGCCGAAATTTAACCTCAATTTATCAACACAAAGGCAACACCCAAACATTACCGCTATGTTAAACATTATTTTATTTGGCCCTCCGGGAGCAGGAAAAGGTACACAATCAGAGCGTTTGATCCAAAAATATGGATTAGTGCATTTATCAACGGGTGATATTTTTAGAGCAAATATCAAAGATGAAACAGAACTTGGCAAATTAGCTAAAAGTTATATGAACAAAGGAGAATTAGTTCCCGACGCTGTAACGATAGATTTGTTACGTTCAGAAGTTTTGAAAAATCCAAATTCAAAAGGATTTATTTTTGATGGATTTCCTCGCACTTCAGCACAAGCAATATCATTAGATAAATTCTTGTCTGAGCAAAATACTGAAATAACAGTCATGTTAGCTTTGGAAGCTGAGGAAGCTGAGTTAAAAATCCGCCTACTAAAACGTGCTGAGGTTAGTGGTAGGTCAGACGACGCTGATCCTGAAGTAATTCAAAATCGCATTAACGTTTATAATAATGAAACACGACCTGTAAAACATTTTTACATGGCACAATCTAAATTTGTATCAATAAATGGTATAGGAGAAATTGATTCTATTTCTGAACGATTATACCAAGCAATTGATCTATTAAAAAAATAAAATGGCTTCTGATAATTTTGTAGATTACGTAAAAATACACTGTACCTCTGGAAATGGAGGAGGAGGATCTACGCATTATCGTAGGGAAAAATACATACCCCTTGGAGGGCCTGATGGTGGAGATGGTGGTAGAGGAGGGCATATTGTATTGAGAGGAAATTCTCAACTATGGACACTTCTTCATTTAAAATACAAAAAGCACATGAAAGCTGGTCACGGCAAGCATGGGACGGGTCAGTTAAAGACGGGTGCACAAGGTAATGATGTATATATTGAAGTACCAATAGGTACGATTGCTAGAGACTCTGAAACAGGCGATTTTTTATTTGAAATTAGCGAGAATAATGAGGAGAAAATTTTAATCTCTGGCGGAAAAGGAGGGTTTGGAAATAGTCATTTTAAATCAAGTACAAACCGAGCACCTCAGTTTGCGCAACCTGGTGAAGTAGGACAAGAATCATGGATGGTGCTTGAACTTAAAGTAATGGCAGATGTAGGATTGGTAGGGTTTCCTAATGCGGGTAAAAGCACCCTATTGTCTGTAATATCAGCTGCAAAACCAGAAATTGGAAATTATCCATTTACAACCTTACGTCCGAACCTTGGAATTGTATCATATCGCACTCACCATTCATTTGTAATGGCAGATATCCCAGGGATAATTGAAGGAGCTCACGAGGGTAAAGGTTTGGGTTTACGTTTTTTAAGACACATTGAGCGAAACTCAATTTTATTATTTTTAGTACCTGCCGATACGGATTCAATCAAAAAAGAATATCATATTTTATTAAATGAATTAGAACAATACAATCCTGAATTACTCTATAAACAACGCATATTAGCAATAACTAAATCCGACATGATTGATCAAGAAATGAAAGATCAAATGAAAGAAGACTTGCCTGTTGACTTACCCTGTTTATTTATATCTTCAATCGCACAACAAGGTTTAAGCGAATTAAAAGACCTTATTTGGACGAATATCAATAATGATTGAATGGTTAGAGCATATTGATCAACAACTAGTCTTGCTAATTAACGGACTACACCGAAATTGGTTAGACGAACTAATGTGGTTGGTATCTGGAAAGTTAACCTGGATTCCCTTGTACATGTTAATTTTAGTATTAGTCTACGTACAATTTGGGTTAAAAAAATCACTCCTTTTTTTAGTGCTTATTTTAATAGCTGTTGCGATGTCCGATTTTATTTCTAGTGGTATTATAAAGCCAATCGTTAGCCGTTATAGGCCTTCACACAACCTATTGCTTTCTCCGAAGCTTCATTTTTACATCGAAAATTCAGGAAATATTTATAAAGGAGGCACCTATGGATTTGTGTCTTCTCATGCAGCTAATTTCGCAGCAATTTCATTATTTACAGGTTTAATTTTCTACCCATCAAAAAGATGGGTACTTTACATCCTTCTCTTTTTAACATTTCTTGTTTCATGCTCCAGAGTATACCTTGGAGTTCACTATGTTTCCGATGTGATTTGTGGTGCACTAATAGGGTCTTTGGTCTCATTCACATTTTGGTATTATGCATGGAATAAACGAAAAAAACCAATGAGTTTTGATAATTAATGCATATTACCTTAGTTCTATTCATCGAAATGAGGTAATAAACAAAGTGGTATCTCTTTAAAAATAAAGACTGTCTGTTGTAAAAAACTTAGTTCTGTTTTTTCTTAATTTTTGAATAATTCGATTACACATTACTTTAGCGGAATTTTCAGTGATTCCTAAGTTTCCCCCTATTTCTTTAAATGACAACTTATTAAAATACCGCAATCTAATTATTTCGTGGTGTAAATCAGGTAACTGATTTAAACAACATGAAAGCTCATTGTATCGTTGCTCATTAAATTCAAGACCTGTCTCTTGATCAACAAACTGATAATCAAATTCAATTGGACAATTAACGGTTTTAGATTGAATTCGTTTATATTGAATAAATTCGTTATGAGCAATCTTATATAGCCAAGACCGAATAGAAATCCCTCTATTTTCAAAAAAAACAATCTTACGATAGGCTTTATAAAACACAACAGAGGCAATATCTTCCGAAATATAAACACAATTCGTTTTATGTAAAACATAATTGAGAATTTCTGTATAATAACGCTTATAAAAATACTGAAAAGTGGTAGGATCATCTTTGCATTTTTGTATGAGGGAAAGCTCATCATGAAGGGACTTATTTGGTTGCAACAAGGAACGCATACTTAATTAGGAGTTTAGAGATAACTTCTTAACGCGTAAAAAAAGTGATTCGCATATTTTTAGCAAAAAAAAATCCCCTACCTTTGGTAGGGGATCACAATAAACTAAATGGTATTAATTCATTTTAGCTTTTAAACCTTCATTTAAAGCATCTAAAAATTCATCTGTATACACATAATGGTCTCCATGAGAAACCTTATTTCCGTGGATACAAACAGCCAAATCTTTTGTCATAATTCCTTTTTCAACTGTTTCAATACACACTTCTTCCACTTTTAAACAAAAATCAATAAGTGCTTGGTTATCGTCTAATTTACCTCTAAAAGCAAGGCCTCTTGTCCATGCAAAAATTGAAGCAATCGGATTGGTTGATGTTTGTTTTCCTGCTTGATGATCTCTAAAATGACGTGTAACTGTTCCATGTGCAGCTTCCGCTTCCATAATTTCACCATCAGGAGTTATTAAAACCGAGGTCATAAGTCCTAAGGAACCAAAACCTTGAGCAACAGTATCCGATTGAACATCGCCATCATAATTCTTACATGCCCATACAAAATTACCATTCCATTTTAATGCAGAAGCAACCATATCATCGATCAAACGATGTTCATAGGTAATGCCAACAGCATCATATTGCTCCTTAAATTCAGTTTGGAAAATCCCTTCAAAAATATCTTTAAAACGACCATCGTATTTTTTTAAGATGGTGTTTTTTGTGGACAAATATAAAGGCCATTTTTTTGTTAAGGCCATATTAAAACAGCTACGAGCAAAACCTTCAATAGATTCATCCGTATTATACATAGCCATACCAACACCATCACCCTTAAAATTGAAAACGTCAAATGTTTGCACTTCACCGCCATTTTCAGGAGTAAAAGTCATTGTTAACTTTCCTTTCCCTTTAAAAACAGCATCTGTAGCTCGGTATTGATCACCAAAAGCATGACGACCAACAATAATAGGTGCGGTCCAATTCGTTACCAAACGAGGTACATTTTTGATTACAATTGGCTCTCTAAATACAGTGCCATCTAATATGTTACGAATGGTTCCATTTGGAGATTTCCACATTGACTTCAAGTTAAATTCAGTCACACGTTGCTCGTCAGGAGTAATCGTAGCACATTTTATTCCAACTTGGTACTTTTTTATTGCTTCGGCAGCATCAATTGTAATCTGATCATTCGTTTCGTCACGCTTTTCTATCCCTAAGTCGTAATATTTTATGTCAATATCTAAATAAGGAAGAATTAATTTGTCTTTGATGTATTTCCAAATGATTCGTGTCATTTCATCACCATCAAGCTCTACTACGGGATTAGCAACTTTTATTTTACTCATAAATTTCTTTTTTTCACATTAATGAATACAAAAATAATCGTTCCAATGAAATGATGAATAAATAGTAATAGAAAGTTTTACACTTATTACCTATATACTTTCGTGCAATTCATTATTTGTTACTACTGAATTCTAAATTTATCAATTAATTCAATCGATGTGAAAACATCTTTTTTAATTGTGGTCTCAATTACTGAGTGTAGTAGAGCAAAGATAACAGCACCTTCAATAGTTCTAAAACATCCAGGTATTTTATTTTTTACTTTTACATTTCGAATTGCTCGTTATGAACTATTATTGTCAAATGGTACAAATTAATACCATGCAAATGAAAACGAAGCAATTACGAGCCTATCGAATATGTTTTTGCCAAAAAACTTCTATTTTAATTGAATCAAAACTCATTCAGAATTCGAGTATTTATTGAAAAATGCTACAAACTTCATGTCGTTAAACTTGAACAAAGTTAGTAGTAGTAGTAGAACTTAGGGTTTTTAGGTTCTACGGGTAAAGTCTAAGACAAGCTAAATCTTATTTTTCAACTAATAAAGTAACTACAAAGATCAGATTTACTATCGTCAACACTTTCAATAGTAAATGATTCTAAAATATTAGCCCGGATGGATTTGCTGAATAAGGAAGGTTATTTGTGGTTCTATAAATTCAAAGCGAAGAATTATATCCCCAGCACATCAAATAAATATTTGCCCCAATTTAGATGATATTTCATTATCTTCGCACTTATGTTACGTTTGTTTTTAGGGAATCAATTTATTGCAAATCTATTACTGCCATTATTTGTTGTTTTCTATGTTTTACTAAATTTCGGAACAAATCACTTAGAAATTCCTGCTTTAATTGATTTTGGATTTTGGGGTAAATTTCATCCTATTGAACCTTATTTGTCATCCATACTTTCAGGATCTTTGATTTTAATAAATGCGTTTACATTAAACCACCTCTTTAATTCGAATGAATTTCACGACAAAAATAATTTCTCGATTGCATTGTTTTACGTTGTATTTATGAGCTTTTTCCACTCTTTTTATCAGCTTGATGGAATATTAGTTTCTCATACTTTTTTAATCCTTGGTATGTTTCATTTTCTTAAAATCGAAAGCAATAAAGATGCAAGAAGAAATGCATTTAATGGAAGTCTGTGCATTGGATTTAGCGCTACTTTTCATCCTCCCTTATTGATATTTTGGTTTATTAATTGGCTTTTAATCACTCGTATCAGGCCATTTATTTGGAGAGAAATAAGCTTGTCAATGGCAGGGTTTTTATTGCCGATTTTATATTCGCTTGTCTTTTTACAATTTACAAATCAACTATATACATGGAAAATAAATCAGGCTTATACTGTTTATAGTCAATCAAGGATAGTCAATCAAATTGCATTAATTTTGCTATCAATGGTGGCTTTATTAAGTTTGATGATTTTAACGTCAAAAACGTTAAAAAGCGCTTTAAAGTTTAAAAAGATGACCGCTATTTTGAAAATCATACTCGTGTTATCTACATTAATAGGAATTTATTTGTTTACAGTAGCCAATACCATTGAAGGGTTTAGCACTTCTGTTTTAATTTTATCATTTTTTTTTCCTTTTGTTTTTTTTAATAAGTCTTCATTTCTTGTCGGAAATATTCTGTTCTATTCGATTTTTGTTTTTTCAATTGTGAAATTTTTCATTAATTCATAATTTGTGGGATCTAATTCACTACTTTTACAAACTTGAATTGCGAGTAAAAAAGAATATATATTAAATAGTTTGAGTGAGATGAAATTTGGTGTTGTTACTTTCCCGGGGTCAAATTGTGATGAGGACATGGTTTATGTTTTAGAATCGATGTTAAATCAAAAGGTAGAACGCCTATGGCATAAAGATTCTGACTTAAAAGGTTCAGATTTTATTGTCTTGCCAGGAGGCTTTTCTTACGGAGATTATCTTCGTTCAGGTGCAATTGCTAAATTATCCCCAATTATGGGAGAGGTTATTAAACATGCGAATAAAGGAGGATATGTTCTTGGAGTATGTAATGGCTTTCAAATTTTAACAGAATCAGGTTTGTTAGACGGAGCATTACTTCACAATAACACCCAAAAGTTTATTTGTAAAAATGTTTTTTTGAAACCTACTTCTAATGTTAGTCCGATTACCAAGGAATTATCTTTAGATCGATCATACCAAGTTCCAATAGCACATGGAGAAGGTCGTTTTTATGCATCAGATGATACCATAAAAAAAATATACGACAAAGATCAGATACTATTTAAGTATTCATCTGCTGATGGGGATATAACAGAAGCATTTAATCCAAATGGATCCATTGATAATATTGCTGGTATTTGCAACGAAAAAAGAAATGTTTTTGGAATGATGCCACATCCAGAACGAGCAGCAGATCCGGTATTAAATAACTTGGATGGAAGATTGATTTTTGAGTCATTACTAACACATTGTAATTAAATAGAAAGAAATTCATGAGGGTTTTATTATTGGGGTCTGGAGGAAGAGAGCATGCTTTTGCATGGAAAATCGCCCAAAGCTCACAGCTGGAACATTTATTTATCGCTCCAGGAAATGCGGGAACACGAGATCATGGTACAAATGTTGCCTTAAATCCCAATGATTTTGATCAAGTTAAGCAATTTGTGATAGAAAATAATGTAAATTTAGTAGTTGTAGGACCTGAAGATCCATTGGTAAATGGAATCTATGATTTTTTTATCGGTGACGAATTACTTGCTAAAGTGCCTCTAATCGGTCCTTCAAAATTTGCTGCTCAGCTAGAGGGAAGTAAAGATTTTGCCAAACAATTTATGCAACGTCATAATATTCCAACAGCAAAATACGCTACGTTTACTAAAGAAACACTTGATCAAGGATTTGTTTTTCTAGAAAAAATGTCTCCCCCATATGTGTTAAAAGCAGATGGATTAGCTGCAGGAAAAGGAGTTTTAATCTTAGATTCTTTGGATGAAGCAAAAAAAGAATTAAAATCGATGTTGGCTGAAGCCAAGTTTGGTGCTGCTAGTGCTAGTGTCGTAATTGAACAATTCCTTAAAGGAATTGAATTATCTGTTTTTGTATTAACAGATGGAGAGTCCTATAAGCTTTTACCCGAAGCAAAAGATTACAAGAGAATTGGTGAAGGAGATACTGGACTTAACACCGGAGGAATGGGAGCTGTTTCTCCAGTACCTTTTGCGGATAAGACTTTCATGGATAAGATTGAAAACCAGATTATTATACCAACTATAAAAGGAATTAAATCTGAAGGGATTGTGTATAAAGGTTTTGTATTTTTCGGATTGATTTCTGTAAAAGGAGATCCCTATGTGATTGAATATAACTGTAGAATGGGCGATCCTGAAACCGAAGTTGTTATTCCTCGAATAAAATCTGATTTATTAGACTTATTTGAAGGGGTTGCAACAAATACGCTTTCCGAAAGAGACATTGAATTTGATGAACGTTCAGCAACCACTGTAATGATGGTTTCAGGTGGTTATCCAGAAGAATATGAAAAAGGAAAATCTATATTTGGATTAAATTCCGTTAAAGATAGCCTCGTTTTTCATGCTGGCACAAGTTATGACGGACCATTAGTTACCTCAGACGGTGGAAGGGTATTAGCAATTACGTCTTATGGCAGAACGATGGATCATGCTTTAACCCGTTCTTATAATAGTATTTCTAATATTACATTTGATAAAGCTTTTTACAGAAAAGACATTGGCCTAGACCTTGTCCAATTTGTGAAATAACGATTCACTAAGCCATGGACCCCGACCTAATAGTCATTCTATTTACACTTTTAGTATCTGCATTTTGTTCTGGAGTTGAAATTGCCTTTGTATCTTCCAGTAGATTAAAAATAGAACTTTTGAAAAATCAAGGTTCTTTTACAGGGAAAATATTAGGGTTCTTATACAAGAAAGAGGGCCACTTTATTGCGACATTATTACTTGGAAATAATATAGCACTTGTACTTTTTGGAATGAGTGCAGCAAAAATTTTAGACCCCTTTATTAGTGCATGGGGAGTTCAAGGAGAGGTATGGAATTTACTTATAAAAACCATACTATCTACTTTACTTGTCTTAATAACAGCAGAGTTTTTACCCAAGGCGATTTTTCAATTAAATCCAAATGGATTAATGAAATCGTTTTCATTTCCTTCGATTGTTTTTTATTGGATCTTATTTATCCCTACTTCATTAATCATGTTTATTAGTTTATCTTTTTTAAAACTAATGAAAGTTCAAATAATAAATTCTGAAAAAGTATTTTCTAAAGTCGACCTAGAGCATTACGTTCAAGATATTAATGATCGGATTAAAGAAGAAGAGTATTTTGGAAATGAGATTCAAATTATTCAAAATGCCTTGGATTTTTCGAAAATAAAAGCGCGTGACTGTATGGTTCCTCGCCCAGAAATTATTGCATTAAATTTAAATACTGAAATCATTGAATTACATGCTTTATTTGTTCAAACAGGAATCTCAAAGATTTTAATTTTTAAAGATTCAATAGATAATATAATCGGATATGTTCATTCCTTTGAATTATTTAGAAAACCAACATCAATATCAAAAATAATGAGGCCAATTCCTTTTGTGCCCGAATCGATGCCGGGGAAAGAATTGTTAGAATTATTTACATCTAAATCAGATAGTATTGCGGTAGTTGTTGATGAGTACGGAGGTACTTCTGGCGTAATAACGATTGAAGATGTAATAGAAGAAATTTTTGGTGATATTGAAGATGAACACGATGTTGATGATTGGATTGAAGAACAAATTTCGGAAAAAGAATTCCGTTTTTCTGCCAGAGCAGAAATTGATTATTTAAATGAAACATTTAAATTAGGCCTTAAGGAGTCGGAATCTTATGAAACACTAGGAGGCTTAATAATTCATGAATTGGAATCAATTCCAGAAACGGGAGACGAACTAAAAATTGAAAATATTCGTTTTATCATTGAAGATGTTTCGGGAAGAAGAATTGAAGTAGTTAGACTTCAATTGGAAGATTAATTTTTTTTGTCGACGTTGTTAACATGAAAGGGGTTATTTATTCACTTTTTTTTGTTAAAAAATTCACAAATTCACAAACTAAATCCTTTTTTTGAACTAAATTTGTTTATAATTTTACTCTTTATTTAAATGAGTTCATCAAAAAGTATTAAAAGCGCATTAATATCAGTCTTTGACAAAACAGGATTAGCACCTATTGTTCATCGTTTAAATGAATTAGGAGTTACTTTGTATTCTACAGGTGGTACTCAAACCTTTCTAGAAGATTTAGGCATTCCTGTTGAAAGAGTAGAAGACTTAACCTCATATCCTTCTATTCTAGGAGGTAGAGTAAAAACACTTCATCCTAAAGTATTCGGTGGAATTTTAAATCGAAGAAATCATACAGAAGATCAAGACCAAATAGCAACCTATGAAATACCTTCGATTGACTTGGTTATTGTAGATTTATATCCTTTTGAAGAAACTGTATTTTCAGGTGCATCTCATGATGAAATAATAGAAAAAATAGACATTGGAGGTATTTCCTTAATTAGAGCAGCAGCAAAAAATTACGAGGATGTTGTAATCATTCCTTCTAAAGATCAATACGAAGGATTTTTAACCATTTTAAATGCAACTAAAACAGGAGAAAGTACATTAGAGCAACGCAGGTCATTTTCTTCCGATGCTTTTAGAGTTTCTTCCCATTATGATACTCAAATTTTCCGATATTTTAATTCTGAAGATCAAAAAATTACTTTCAATGAAAGCATTCATTCTGCGATGCCCTTACGTTATGGAGAAAACCCACATCAAAAAGGTTTTTTTCACGGAAATTTGAATGAAATTTTCACTAAAATACACGGGAAAGAACTGTCTTACAATAATTTATTAGATGTTGATGCAGCTGTTAAACTTATCAGTGAATTTAAAAATGACGGTCCAACATTTGCTATACTTAAACACAATAATGCGTGTGGTATTTCAACACGGCCAACAGTAAAGGAAGCCTATTTAGCTGCTTTAGCTGGGGATTCAGTTTCTGCGTTTGGAGGCATTTTAATTTCAAATGTTGAAATTGATTTTGAAACAGCAACTTTAATCAATGAGTTATTTTGTGAAGTTGTAATTGCGCCCGATTTTTCAGAAAAAGGCCTAAGTATATTAACCACTAAAAAAAATCGTGTCTTGTTAAAACAACATGTTTTGATCTTACCAAAAAAACAATTTAGAACAATATTAAATGGTGTTTTAGAACAAGACAACGACTTGATTACGGAAACAGCTACTGATTTTAATACCATTACAAAAGTAGTGCCCTCTGTTAATGAAATAGAAGATATGGTTTTCGCTAATAAAATTGCGAAACACACGAAATCGAATACGATTGTATTGGCAAAAAATAAACAGTTATTAGCAAGTGGTACTGGTCAAACTTCAAGAGTTGATGCCTTGCTTCACGCGATTCATAAAGCTTCATCATTCAATTTTGACCTCAAAGGTGCCGTTATGGCATCTGATGCTTTTTTCCCATTTCCTGATTGTGTTGAAATTGCTCACAATGCTGGAATTACTGCTGTTGTTCAGCCTGGAGGATCTATTAAAGACGAGTTGTCTATCGCATACTGTGATGCACATGGTTTAGCAATGGTGATGACTGGAAATAGACATTTTAAACATTAAATAAACAATCTAATAAAAGACTTCAAAAAGAAGCGTCATTAATAAAAATGGGATTATTTAGTTTTTTAACACAAGAAATAGCGATTGACTTAGGTACTGCGAATACGCTAATTATTATGAACGATAAGGTGGTGGTTGATGAACCATCTATTGTTGCAAGGGATATTCAAACAGGAAATATTGTTGCAATTGGAAAGCGTGCACAACAAATGCATGGTAAAACACATAAGTTAATTGAAACAGTTCGCCCATTAAAAGATGGTGTTATCGCCGACTTTCAAAGTGCGGAATCTATGATTCGGGGCATGATTAAAATGATTAATCAACGAAAAACTTTCTTCACTCCTACCTTAAGAATGGTTGTGTGTATTCCTTCTGGAATTACGGAAGTAGAAAAACGTGCTGTTCGTGATTCATGCGAGCATGCTGGAGCAAAAGAGGTATATCTAATTCATGAGCCAATGGCTGCTGCTATTGGAATTGGAATCGATGTTGAAGAACCGATGGGTAATATGATTATTGATATAGGAGGTGGAACTTCTGAGATTGCAGTAATTGCATTAGGAGGTATTGTTTGTGATAAGTCAATACGTGTAGCAGGGGATGACTTCACTCAAGATATTGAAGAGTATATGCGTCGTCAACACAACATTTTGATTGGTGAACGTACGGCAGAATTATTAAAAATTGAAGTTGGCGCTGCTATCTCTGAATTAGAAAATCCACCGCCTGACTTTGCTGTTAGAGGGCGTGATTTAATGACAGGTATTCCAAAAGAAATTATTGTTTCATATAAGGAAGTAGCTCATGCTTTAGATAAAACAATCTCCAAAATAGAGGAGGCAATTTTAAGTGCCTTAGAGATGACTCCCCCGGAGTTATCAGCAGATATTTATAAAACTGGGATTTATTTAGCTGGTGGTGGATCTATGTTGAGGGGTTTAGATAAGCGAATTTCTCAAAAAACAAAACTGCCGGTTCATATTGCTGAAGATCCCTTAAGGGCCGTTGCTAGAGGAACTAGTATTGCTCTTAAAAATATCGATAGATATCAATTTTTAATTAAGGATTAGTAAAAATTTCTTTAAAAGAATTTTTAATTTTATAATTTATGCGTAATCTGATTTCTTTTTTTCGTCGATTTCGGGTTTTTATATTTTTTATTATTCTTCAATTAATTTCACTTTCTACTTATTTTTCTTACTTAAATTATCCAAGATCAACATATTTAACTACAGCTTCTTCAGTTGCTGGTAATTATTATTCTTTTCAAAATGAAATTACTAAACATTTAAATCTTTCTTACAATAATCAACGTCTATTAAAAGAAAATAATAGCTTAAGAAGAAAAATGATTGAAACTTTTGTGCCTCTAGAAAAACAAATCGTAAAGATAAATGATACAATTCATGAGCAGCAATATTCATATTTAGAGGCTATGATCGTTAATTCCTCAGTCACAAGAAAAAATAATTATTTTACATTGAATGCTGGATGGAGAATGGGCCTTAAAAGAGGATTGGGTGTATTTTCTGCGAATGGAGTTGTTGGTATCATTCACAATGTGAGCGAACATTTTTCAGTTGTTAAAACAGTATTGTCGGACAACATAAATATTGATATTATGGTTGAGAAAACAGGCGTATATGGTATGTTGAAATGGAATGCTAAAAATGCAAGTATTGGATCTATGGCAAATATTTCAAATGATTTAGTCGTTAAAAAATGGTCTAAAATTGTGACTAGAGGTGGCTCAGGCATTTTTCCAAGAGGAATTCCTGTGGGTAAAATTATTTCTATAGGGTCAGTTGAGGGTCAGCCAATTTGGGATATTTCAATCAAATTTTCTGAAGACTATAGAAAGTTACAATATGTTTATATTGTGAAAAATTTATTAATTGAGGAAAAGAAAAATATCGAGTCCACAATTCCAGAAGAAGAATGATTCAAATTATAAAACAGAGCATCCGATTTATTGTATTTCTATTGGTGCAATTATGCGTTTTAAATAATTTAGAAATAGGTCTAGGTATTCAGTTTATGATTTACCCTTTATTTATTTTCATGCTGCCGCTAGAGTTGAATATTTTTGTCATTATGTTAATTAGTTTTCTTTTAGGTTACATCATTGATTTATTTTCAAATACGTATGGACTTCATGCTTCTGCAGCGGTATTCTTAGCTTATATTAGACCATATCTGTTGAATGTCTTTGAACCAAGAGATGGCTATGGAGTTAATGCCAACCTTGCTATTAATTCAATGGGTTTAAGTTGGTTCTTGTATGTTTTTGGTTTGTTTTTATCAATACATTTTTCTTGGTTTTTCATAATGGAACAATTCAATTTTAATGATTTTTGGTTTCTCATTATGAAGGTGTTTTTAAGCGCTTTATCATCTATCAGTTTGTGTATTGTAATTCAATACACATTCTTAAATAAGTCTGATTCTCGATGAATTTTGACGGTAGAAAGTATGTAATTATTGTTTTTATCCTTCTAGTAGGTTTTATCTATTCGATTCGATTGTTTTACATGCAAATAATTGATGAAAGTTGGTCGCTTAGAGCTCAAATGATAGCTGAAAAAAGAAAGCAAATTTCACCACCTAGGGGTGTAGTTTTTGATCGGAATGGTAAAAAAATAGTTTCTAATAAAACGTACTTTAATTTAATGATGATTGAAGAAAAAATCACCAAATTGGATACTGCTGATTTAGCTAAATTACTCGGTTGGACTGTCATTGAAGTTAAGTCTCGATTTTGGGAAATAAAAAAGGGGGAAGGTCTTTATTATAATAGGAACAACGGTAAAACTACTTCAAACTATCAGAAAATGCGAGCTTATCCTTTCGTAAAAGAGATGGATATGGAGCAAATGTCTAAAATAGCACCTTATTTAATTAATTTTCCCGGTTTTTATGAGGAAGCTACGAGTATGCGAAATTACCCCTATGCTAACGGAGCTAATATATTAGGTTATCTTTCAGAAGTTAACCCAGATGAAATTAAAATGGACCGATTCTATAAAGCGTCAGATAATATTGGAAGATCTGGATTAGAAAAGTTTTATGAAACTGATCTTAGAGGGATAAAAGGAATTCATTATGTTGTTACATCTGCTTTAAACAATGCGATTGAACCCTTTAATGGCGGTAAGTATGATACAATTGCCCGTCAAGGCCCTCCGTTAAAATTAGGAATTGATATCAATCTTCAAGCATATGGTGAAAATTTGTTGCAAAACAAAAAAGGGTGTATCGTTGCTATTGAGCCGAGTAGTGGCGAAATTATTGCAATGATTTCAGCTCCTTCTTTTGACCCTAATCTTTTAGTAGGAAGAAAAAACATCACCAAAAATTACCCTAAATTGGTATCCGATAAAAGAATGCCTTTGTATCCCAGACCATTATCAGCAGAGTATCCTCCAGGATCTACATTTAAATTGATTCAAGCATTAGTAGGTATGCAAGAAGGGCTTATAAATGAAAAAACAAGTTTTCCATGTACTAAAAGCATGGTAGGATGCCATAATCATCCAACTGCAACATCTATTACAAAGGCAATTCAATACTCTTGTAATCCTTATTTTTATTATACCGTTCGAAAAATTATTCAACAAAATAGAAGAAAGAAACCAGCTGAAGATGCTGCTATAGGATTAAATAAATGGGCTAAGTACATGCATAGTTTTGGCTTTGGCTTAGCATTAGAAACAGATATTACTGGAGTTAAGTCAGGATTAGTTCCAAACTCAGCTTACTATAATCATTGGTATGGTAAAAATAACTGGTCATTTAATACAATTAGGTCTATCTCAATTGGCCAAGGTGAAGTTAAAGCAACTCCACTACAATTAGCTAACTTAGCTGCTATTATAGCGAATAGAGGATGGTACTATGTGCCCCATTTTGTAAAATCTATTGGAAAAACAGGTCCAAGGGAAATTTATACTCGAAAAAGATACACGCTTGTTGACAGGAAGTATTTTGAACCTGTAGTTGAAGGTATGAGAAGAGTGGTTAATGAAAGTGGGGGTACTGGATCTCAAGGTCGTTTTGAAGATGTAATTGTTTGTGGTAAAACAGGTACTGTTCAAAATCCACATGGAAAAGATCATTCCGTTTTTATAGCTTTTGCTCCAAAAGATAATCCGAAAATTGCTATTGCTGTATTTATTGAAAATGCTGGTTTTGGAGGAGCTGTTGCTGCTCCGATAGCAAGTTTAATGATGGAAAAATATATTTATAAAAAAATAAGGAATAAGAAAAAGGAAACTAAATTGATCAAACAAAACCTAGATGTATTAGAATTAAAAAAGAATAACACTAATTTTTCAACGAATCAAGACACAACCTTAACTAGATGAATAGAAAAGATTCCATAGTATCAAATGTTGATTGGGGATTATTAATTGTGTTTTTAATCATGATTATCATCGGAGTTGCTAATATATATTCTGCAGCATTTAATCCAAAGCATCCTGGTTTATTTGATTTTTCTCAAAAATATGGTAAACAATTTCTTTGGGTTGGTATTTCTTTTTTTCTAGGATTAATTGTTTTTTTAATTGATGCTTCAATTTATAAACGTTTCGCGATTCCGATTTATTTAGTTTGTTTAGTATTACTTGTCATTGTTTTATTTATGCCCAGTGTAAATGGAGCTAGAGCTTGGTTAGGTGTTGGCTCTATGGGTGTGCAGCCTGCTGAATTTGCTAAAATTGGAACAAGTATTGCCTTAGCTAGTTATATAAGTAGTATTGATGTAAGACAACAAAATATAAATACAGTTATCATTGCCAATGTAATTTTGTTAGTTCCAATGGTTTTGATCTTATTGCAGCCAGATGCGGGTACTTTTGTTGTTTTCACTTCTTTTTTATTTGTAATGTATCGTGAAGGAATTACCTATGACCCGATCGTATTGAGGTTAATTAATTTATTTCCAAGCGTAAAATTTAAACGTACTTGGGTTGGGTCGCACTTTATTCCAATCTTTTTTATAGTCGTTTTCATCTCCTTAATAACGATGCTTATGAGTAATAATATCATCACATTTTCATTGTTTCCTTCGTTAAAAATACCAGGATTTTTCGGTATTGTATTGGGATTATTTATGTTAACTCTATTTTCCTATTTCTTGTTACGTTGGTATTCTTCTAAAAGAGAAAGACCTCGTATTAACTTAATTTTAATCATTGGATTTTTATTATGTACGATGATATCTTCAATTGTAAATTTTGGATTTCAAGGTTTACGCAATCACCAAAAAGATCGTATTGAATTATTTTTGGGACTTAGAGAAGATCCCGATGGTGAAGATTATAATCGGAATAGAGCTATGGCAGCTGTAGGGTCTGGGGGTTTAGCTGGGAAGGGCTATAATAATGCAAGTGTAGCAAGTGTTGAGTCGAATCATGTTCCAGAAAGTGAAACAGATTTTATTTTCTGTCCACTCTCTGAAGAATGGGGCTTTATTGGTAGTTTTTTCATTGTGCTTTTATTTATGTTTATGCTTATTCGAATTATCATAATCGCGGAAAGACAAAAATCGAGATTTACAAGAATTTATGCTTATTCTGTTGCAATGATTATATTTTACCATTTTGCTGTAAACATCGGAATGAATATCGGTTTTGCACCAGTAATTGGTATACCGCTGCCTTTATTTAGTTATGGCGGTTCTTCAATGATGTCATTTTCGGTTATGATATTTATCCTTTTAAAATTAGATAGTCAACGAAATGAGGTTTTTGGATAAGTAATTGTTATTTTTTTCAGATTAGTTGATTTTTTCAAGATATTTTACTTAATTTGTAACTATATTAAAACACACACCATGAGTTCAACAATTATATTCCTTACGATTGCGAAGTTATTTCAACCAATCTTTTTTTTCTATGAGTTTATTCAAAATAAATTTAATTATTCATTAATTATGTTAGGTTTTATAGGTCTTTTTTATTGGCTGAATTACCAACATAAGTTTAATAAATCGGCATTAAATAATCCAAATCAGATTAAATAATATTTTTTTTAATGTTTTAATAGAGGTTGCTTTTGGCAGCCTTTTTTTATTTTTTATAATGGAAACCACAATCATAATTACGGCTGGAGGCATAGGAAAAAGAATGGGGGGAGATTTACCTAAACAATTCATTCTTGTCGGTAATAAACCACTTTTGTTTCATACCATTGATCGTTTTTATGAATTTGATTCATCTGCTCAAATTTTACTGACGCTTCCAATTGAATGGATTCCGTTTTGGGAAAAGCTCTGTGAAAAATATCAGTATTCGATACCTCATACGATCATTAAAGGTGGAATTGAACGATATCATTCAGTTAAAAATGCACTTGATTATGCTGAAGGCGATTACATCGCTATTCATGACGCAGTTCGACCTTTTGTTTCAACAGAAACGATAAAGAAATGCATCAGTTCTGCTTTTCTTAATGGCTCTGCTGTCCCAGTAATTTTTTCAAATGATTCGATGAGAATGGTAAATAGGGATGGCAGTTCTTGTGTTGTCGATAGAGCTTCTTTTAGACTAATCCAAACCCCTCAGGTGTTCGAAAAAAGAATTCTTCAAACAGCATATCAATTAGAGTTTCATGCTGGTATTACTGATGATGCTTCATTAGTAGAAGAAGCCGGATTTACAATACATTTGGTAGAAGGAAATTGTGAGAATATAAAAATTACAACACCCTCAGATTTATTATATGCGAATTTTTTAATGAAATAGATGATGCTATTGATTAATATCGCTTAATCTACCAATGAATATCCAATTATAAAAAATGTAAATTCATACTAAATTTAAGTATCTTTAAGATATGAAATATCTGCTAAATAGTTGTTTACTTCTCCTTCTTGTTTCTTGTCATGATATGGCGAAAAAAGAGCAACTTTCTGTCTTGTCTAAAGAATTACAAAAAGTGATGTCAATTCAACAGTCTTTTGAGGATTTAAAAAAAGATACGATATCGGAAATCATTTACCGCATGGAGGAAACAAAGAAAAATGTCAAAAACGGAATAATAAATGATACGATAGACCTATATTTAGCAACTAAGCTTGATGACTATAATGCAATTTATAACGAGTTTAGAAATATTGAAGCTCAAGATGAAACGATTATTTTTGGTTCACAAAAATTGAGGAACAGTATTGAAGCCCTTATCCTTGATATTAATAATGGGAGTGGGAATAGAAATGAGTATTCAAAGTTTATGGAGCATGAAAAAACAAAAGTACTTAGCTTGTCAGAAGTGTTAAGGACTGTATCATTAAAACAACGTCAGAATTTAAATTTGTATTTTAAAATAAATAGACATATTGAATATTTGGGTGATTCACTAGCTGAAATTAAACTTTAAAGTATGCGTTATTTTCTTCTGGTTCTGGTTTTCTTCTGCTATTTTGATTCTTTTTCTCAATTAAATTCAGATCATCAGTTAGCAGAATATTATTTTTTGAATAATGAATTCTCAAAAGCACTTCCTTACTGTGAAAAAATCTTTCTTAAAGAAAATAATAAATTCACTTTTTTACAATATTACCGTTGTTTAACAGAAACAAAAAATTTAAAACTTGCTGAAAAGTTACTGAAAAAACAAATTTCGAATGAAGCGGAATCAGAAGTTGAATATTCACTATTGTTAGCTGATTTTTATATAGTTAATGAGCGAATAAAGGAATCAGAAAAAATTCATCAGGACTTAATAAAAAATCACACAAATTCGCTAGAAGAGATCAATGAATTGTTCAATTTATTTTTACTAAAAGAAAAATTTGATTTAGCACTTCAGGTATTAACGGATGGTAGAAAAAAGTTTCATAATAAAATCTCATTAGGGATGCAATTTGCTCAATATTATTCGAAAATAGGGGACAAAAAACAAATGATTGATGAACTCTTTAGGTGGTTTGAGTTAGAAAATGGAGATTTAAATAAACTTGAATGGTTTCTTTCCTCAACCATTGATTTCTCAATTCCAACATCTGATGATTTAGTATTGCTTGAGGAAACACTCATTGAAAAATCACAGAAGAAAGTGAATGAATTGCCTTACGCAGAATTAATGCTTTGGTTTTATACTCAACGTAAGTCTTATCGATTTGCTATTAAACAAGCAATTTCAATAGACAAACGATTTAATGAAAATGGGTTAAGATTATTTGATCTTGGCACTCAATTTATTCAACAAAAAGAATACAAATTCGCTAGAGAAGCATATCAATATGTTATTAATTATGGGTCAGATAACTATTACTTCAGCATGTCTCAAGGTCTTTTTCTAAATTCATTTTATTGTGAGTTAACCGAACAAAGAAATTTTAGCCCAAAAAAGATTGATTCAGTTATTGTTTTATACAAAGAAACCTTAGCTAAATTTGGAGATTCCAAGTTTTCAATTTCAATTCAAAAAGAACTGGCTTATATACTTAGTTTTTATGGAAACCGAATCAATGAAGGAATACAGCTATTAACTAATGCAATCAAAAACCCTAGCATTGATAATGCAATGAGTGCAGATCTTAATATGTTATTGGCTGACTTGTACGTTATGGATAATGACATTTGGGAAGCTTCGTTGATTTACATGAACCTTGAACAAAAATTTAAATATGAACCGATTGGTTTTGAAGCTAAATTTAAAAATGCACGTGTTTTTTACTATGATGGAGATTTTAAATTTGCACAAGCTCAGTTGGATGTTTTGAAAGAGTCTACCTCAAAATTAATCGCTAATGATGCATTAAGATTATCGTTGTTAATAACCGATAATTTAGGAATAGATTCTAATTATACTGCAATGTATCAATTTGCTCAAGCAGATTTATTGTTAGAACAACATAAGTTCATCGAAGCTTTTATGAAATTTGATTCTATTCAATTATTTTTCCCCATGCATGGACTTCAAGATGAAATACTTTTCAGGAAGGCTTCAGCTTTTCAATATCAAGGAAGGTGGAAAGAGGCAATTGAACTGCTAGAATCAATAATATTGAAATACAGTGACGATATTTTAGCTGACGATGCTATCTTTGAATTGGCGAAGATATACGAATATCATTTATTTAATAAAGAGAAAGCGGCTGAGTATTATAAAAAAATAGTGATTGATTATAAAGGAAGTTTATTTTCGATTGAGGCAAGAAAAAAACTGCGTTTTTTAAGAGGTGATGTTTTAGAAGATGGCATACCATCAAATTAGATTATTATTTTCACGTATTTTTACATTAAAGAAAACCATTTATTTATGAAAAAAATAGCGCTTTTCCCCCTTTTATTTCTAATCATTTCTTGTGGAAATAAAGAAGATATTTGTCCATGTATTGCTGCTGGAAAAGAATTAAATTCATTTTCAGAAAAGATGCTGACAGTACATCCAACTAAAAGTGAATTCAAAAAAATGAAACTACTCCAAAAAGTCAAGCGAGAAAAGTGTGTTTCTTTTCAAGCAATGAAAGGTGAAAAGATGTTAGTTTTAATGAATGAATGTATTGAAAATTAATAGTTATAAAAATAAAAAATATGTCAAAAATAGACGAAAAAGACATTATGGAATTGTCTAATGAAATAATAAATGCGATTACGCGTCTTGTCTTAGCAGAAAAACCCGGTGTTCTTTCATCAAGGGTATTTAAAAATTTAGCATCACATTCACATTTTAATAAAATGAAAACTATGTATGCAAATCATATCATTGCTTTTGATGGGGATTACGCAAGTTCTGAAGAATTAAAATCTCTAACAGACTTGAGATATATATTGGTTGAATTATTTAATCAAGAAAACGAACACTAAACAACTTAGTGTCCATATCATATATTTTTCGAATTAGTATTTTTTTGTTTCGCAGATAAAATCTGTTACGGTTAAATTTGTTTTTTTAATTGCTCCGAACCCACCTTCAATTTCGGTGAAATTTCGAATTCCCCTAGCTTGCAAGATAGATGCTGCTATCATACTTCGATATCCTCCTGCACAATGAAGAAAGAAATAAGAATCTGGATTGAGTTGGCTTATCCAATCATTAATATATGCTAAAGGTTTATTATATGCTTCGTTAAGGTGTTCAGAAGCATACTCAGTTTCTTTACGTACATCTATTACAACGTCAGTCTCTAGTGAAACTTCTTTTTCAAATGTTTCTGCATTAATTCTTCGGATA
This sequence comes from Chryseobacterium gleum, assembly GCA_945897755.1. Taxonomy (GTDB): domain Bacteria; phylum Bacteroidota; class Bacteroidia; order Flavobacteriales_D; family Crocinitomicaceae; genus CANHVK01. Next base: position 64,075 of record CAMDGH010000002.1, read on the forward strand.
TGATCTATTTCCTGCCCTGCAGATTTCCATGTCTCAAAGCCACCTGCTAAATACCCAATCACCTGATCAAAACCAACCCGACTTAATCGTGTTATTGCTTCAATTTCATGCCCAGGTTCATTTATCAATAATATAGGTTGATTCACATCACTAACCATTGCTCCTACCCATGGTGCAAAGTCACCATTTAATCCGATATTGATTGATTTGGGTACAAATCCGTTCCAAAATAGTGCAGGGCTTCGTGTATCTAAAAGTAAAGCACCTGTTTTATCGGCTAAAGCGATGAAATCAACAATAGAAAATGCATTCATTGCATTATTTAATATTGTAGGTTGATCAAGGTAACCGTATTTATTTAATGACACATTCATTCCAAAATAACTTGGGGGAGGTGTTAATCCATCTGTAACAGCTTCAATAAAAGCTTCTTTTGATGGTTGATTTAAGGCGTAATTCATTCTTTTTTGATTGCCTAGGGTGTCAATAGTTTCCTTCATCATGTTTTTTCCACAAGCACTTCCTGCGCCATGTGCTGGATATACTATAACTTCATCACTTAATGGAATTATTTTTTCTGTTAAACTATCAAATAATAAACCTGCTAAGTCTTCTTGAGTTAAATCATTCGTTTTTTGAGCAAGATCAGGTCTTCCAACATCACCTAAAAAAAGAGTGTCTCCAGAAAATAAAGCCAATTCTTTGCCAGAAATATCGCTTAATAAATAACAGGTGCTTTCTAAAGTGTGCCCTGGCGTATGAATTGCTTTTATTGTTAATTCTCCAACACTAAAAACCTCATTATCCTTTGCGCTAATAAATTCAAATGATGGTTTGGCATTAGGACCAAATACGATCGGTGCTCCAGTAGCTTTACTTAAATTTAAATGACCACTTACAAAATCGGCATGAAAATGTGTTTCAAAAATATACTTTAAACTTACGTTATCACGTTTTATTCTATCAACATATGGAGCTGTTTCTCTTAATGGATCAATAATTACTGCTTCGCCATTGGATGTTATATAGTATGCTCCTTGTGCTAAGCAGCCGGTATAGATTTGTTCGATCGTCATTTTTTACAATGTTTTTGAATGTTTTTATGCAAAAATAAGCTATTTATAAATGGTTAGATATCATAAAATCGTTTTAATTTTAGAAAAGTAAATAAAGAGGTAAATCAGTTACACTAGTTTAAGAAATCATAAATAATTAAACCATATATTTAGTAGATTTGTACTATAATGTTCTATTTAAAAAACTTTTTTTAACTGGATTTAATTTAAATAACTTTATAAAATCTAGTTAAAAGATGGTTATAAGGGGCTTGAAAATTTCAATTTAACAACAGAATACTATTTAGTATAAAAAGCAATCAATTAATCTATTTTTTTTATCAATGAATTATATCGACGTATTAATTATTTCACCGCTCATTTATTTTGCATGGAAAGGTTTCAAGCATGGTTTTATTATTGAAGTTTTTACACTTCTTGCTTTTTTTGCTGGAATATACGTTGGTATTCATTTTTCAGATTATACTGCAAATTTTTTAAAAGATTCTCTCGGATTTACATCCCACTTTGTTCCAGTTATCTCATTTACGATTACCTTTTTAGGTGTAGGAGCGATGGTGTATTTTTTAGGTAAAACAATTGAAAAGTTGATTAAAATTGCGCAATTATCAACACTTAATAAGTTGGGTGGTGTTTTTTTTTCTATGTTAAAAGCGGCTTACTTTATGAGTACTATTTTTGTATTGATTGAGTCTTATGATGAAAAGCTATCTTTTTTTCCTAAAAATTTAAAACAGGAATCTCTTTTATATGAACCTATAAAATCAATTACACTTGGTTCGATTCCTCAACTCAAGGAAAGCACTATATTTATTTCAAATTTAATCGGGTATAAAAAAGAGGGTTCAAATGATAAGTAAATTTTTTTGTGTTATTATTCTATTTTTTTACACTCAGTTTCTATATTCTTCAATATCATTTTATGGTTTTGAACATTTTAAAAAGGGAGATTTTGATTTAAATGTCTATAAGTATGGACCTTATGTTGGTATCCAGCGGGGACTTTATTCACAACTCGAATTTGGTGTTGAACATCAATTAAAAGATTTGAAATTATTTAATCCAATTACACATGCTATAAATGCAGGGATTAATTACAATTTTAAATCAAATGTAATGGGAATTGACGCAAGTTATTGGTTTAAAAAAGGCAGATTTAATTTAACTTACGGTACGCGATTGCTATACAAGACTAATTATAAAGATTATTACTTTGGTTTCGCACCTCTTATTGGCATTAAATTTTCTCAGTTTCATTTACAAACAGGGTTTAATTTTATTCGAAAAGATCTCATTCCAGGAAATACTTTGTTTATGTCACTTCGTTTCGTAATTATAAATAAAAGAAAATATAACTTGCTAAAATAATAACAATCTAACATTCTTTGATAGGTTTATTTTTGTACATTAGCTTACTAAATTTTATTCCATGTTAGTTTTTAAGTTTGGTGGTGCTTCGGTTAAGGATGCTGCTGCAGTAAAAAATGTAGCTGATATTCTTTCTCTTTATTCTACAAAAAAGAGATTAGTTATCATTTCAGCGATGGGGAAATCTACGAATGCGCTTGAAACTATTGCTCTTGCTCGTTGGAATAATGATTTATCTTCTTTTAGATATAAAATAGATGAATTATACAAGTATCATCTCGGTATTATTGACAAACTATTTTATGAAAAACACATTGGTTTACTTCAATATTTAGAGATAACTTTTAATTCACTAAATGATTCTTTTCGTAAAACGCTTCCTGCTAATTACGATGCTTTATATGATGACATTGTTTGTATAGGTGAATTATTAAGTACTCGTATTGTTGAAACTTATTTATTAGAAAGAGGGTTTGCTTCTGAATGGCTTGATGCACGAAGTTATATCATTACCGATGCTCATTTTCGAAACGCAAATGTACATTGGGACGATACAATTTTAGCAATTTCCTCATCTTTTTCAACCATATTTAAGCATTCTGAATGCATAGTTACTCAAGGTTATATTGCAGGTTCTTCTTCTGGAGTTTCAACGACTTTAGGTAGGGAAGGTTCAGATTATTCTGCTGCTATATTTGCTTATGCACTTAATGCCGAAAGTGTTACTATATGGAAAGATGTTCCTGGGATGTTAAATGCCGATCCTAAATGGTTTGAGAACACAATTAAATTAAATCAAATATCCTTTCAAGAAGCGATTGAATTGGCTTATTATGGTGCTACTGTTATCCACCCAAAAACAATCAAGCCCCTTCAAAACAAGCAGATTCCATTGTATGTAAAATCTTTTGTTGACCCTGAATTAGATGGAACTATTATAAGTTCATCAACTGAATATGATGATTTAATTCCTTCATTTATTTTTAAAATGCATCAAATTATGATTCAAGTAACAGCAAAGGATTTTTCGTTTATTGCGGAGCATAATTTAAGTCAAATCTTCGATGTCATTGCAGCGAATGGTGTTCAAATTAATATGATGCAAAATTCTGCGCTAAGTTTTGATTTTGTATATGATGACCATGAGCTTATTACACAAAGTTTACGAGATTCATTGGAGCTTGAATACCATGTTTCTTCTCTAAAAGATCTCGAATTAGTAACCATTCGACATTATGATGGTGATACAATTAAACGCGTTACAGAAGGTAAAAAAATCATATTAAATCAAACTTCTGAACAAACTGCACGAATTTTAATGGTTCACTTGGATTAGTTTTATTTATTTATTATTCAGTAAAAAAGGTGTTACGCAAAGCATAACACCTTTTTTAAACTCTATTTAATTGTTAATCTTCAGAAATTAATTCACTTAAAGGGATTTTTGTCAGCGTTAATCTTATTTTCGCCTCTAATTCATCCATCAGTTCGATATTGTCTGTGATGATACTTTTAACCGCATCTCTTCCTTGTCCTAATTTCATTTCCCCATAAGAAAACCAAGAACCACTTTTTTTGATGATATTTAAATCTACTCCAAGATCAATAATTTCTCCTATTTTAGAAATTCCTTCTCCATACATAACGTCAAATTCTGCTTTTCTAAATGGTGGTGCTACTTTGTTTTTCACAACTTTAACTTTAACTCTATTTCCAATGATTTCTTCACCATCTTTCAACTGAGTAGATCTTCTGATATCAATTCTTACCGAGGCATAAAATTTTAATGCATTTCCGCCAGTAGTTGTTTCTGGATTTCCAAACATAACACCAATTTTATCTCTTAATTGATTGATAAAAATACAACTGCATTTTGCTTTAGAAATTGAACCAGTTAGTTTTCTAAGTGCTTTAGACATTAAACGAGCTTGTAAACCCATTTGTGAATCACCCATTTCACCTTCAATTTCTGCTTTTGGAGTTAATGCAGCAACTGAATCAATAACAATTAAATCAATTGCACCTGACCGAATCAAATTGTCTGTTATTTCTAGCGCTTGCTCTCCATTATCCGGTTGTGATATTAATAGATTGTCAATGTCTACTCCTAAACGTTTTGCATAAAATTGATCAAAGGCATGTTCTGCATCTATAAAAGCAGCAATTCCACCATTCTTCTGACACTCAGCAATTGCGTGGATTGCTAATGTAGTTTTACCGGATGATTCAGGCCCGTATATTTCGACAATTCTTCCTTTTGGATAACCATTTACTCCCAAGGCTAAATCTAATGTTAATGATCCCGAGGAAATTACTTCAACCTCCTCAATAGGAGCATCTCCTAATTTCATCACACTCCCTTTACCGTAAGTTTTGTCTAACTTATCCATCGTAAGTTGTAGGGCTTTTAATTTTTCTATGTTTACTTCTTTTGACATGATTTCTTTTTTTAAGTTATTATTGTTTAGCAAATGTAAGAGCACAACTACGTAAATTAGTTACGTAGTTTATTTAATTTTTAAAAAAATGGTAAAATTTCCTCACTATGTGCTTTTGTGTTTGGTGATTCTATGATTCCAATGATGTTGCCTTCTTTGTTTACTAGAAAACTTGTTCGGTGAATACCTTCGTATATTTTACCCATAAATTTCTTTTGACCATATACTCCAAATGCTTCAACTACTGATCGGTCTGTATCTGACAATAAGGTAAAAGGTAATTCGTGTTTTTCGATGAATTTAATATGTGACATCTCAGAATCCATACTAACACCTATAATATCTATTTCTTTTTCTTTTAGAAGGGCGTAATTATCTCTTAAATTACATGCCTGAACAGTACAGCCCGGTGTCATGTCTTTTGGGTAAAAATAAAGAACGTAATTTTTACCTTTTAGTGATTCTGAATTAAACACCTTTCCATGCTGGTCTTTGCTTTCAAAGTGAGGTGCTTTGTCATTTACTTTTAGATGCTTCATAATGATTATATTTTAAACAAATATAGATTAATATTTAATCATTATTGTTTTTTTTTATATTATTTTTTCAATATTTTTTTGTTATTTCCTTTTGAAAATTTCTTACTACTCAGGAATAAATTCAGTAATTAATTAAATCGATGTGAAAACATCTTTTTGAATTTTTATTTATGGTTTCAATTACTAAGCTTAAATCCACAGCAAAGATAACATCACCTTCAAAAGTTTAAAACATCCAGCTATTTTATTTTTATTTTTTACATTTTGTTTTTTCTCTTTTTGAACAAACATTTTTTTTAATTTATAAATCAATCATATGTCAATTTTTATTAATTTTCGTCATGTAGTTAGCTTTTTTTATAAAATTTTATTTTTTATGTTTTTTTCACTTGCAAAAAGTTAATTCTATATTTACATTACTTTGATAGTTCGGTTTGTATTTAATATGTATTTATTAGTTATTTTTCTTCTGATTAATACTAATTGGTGTATTGCCCAATATTCAGATATCATTTTCGATCAG
>CAMDGH010000003.1 GCA_945897755.1 Chryseobacterium gleum
AAATTAAATTTACAAACTAAAATTATAAACGACTTAGAGATTATAGGTGAATCAACACATAATGTGAACCTGACAAAAAAAAATGAATATCTAGAAATAAATTTAGATAATAATACAGATGTTAAAAATAGTATCTATATTAATAGTAATAAATATGGGATTGTTTTTAAAATAACACCTAACTAAATATGGATAAAAAAAGGATATTATTTTTAGATTTAATGAGAGTTCTTGCATTATTTATGATGATACAAGGACATACAACTTATGATTTTTTAGATTTAACAATTCGTGATGGAAATAGCACTGGAATAAAAATATGGACAAGTTTAAGAGGCTACACTGCCCCTTTTTTCATGATGGTATCAGGTGCTGTATTTACATACCTTATGTTATCACAAGAAAATAAAGATGGATCTAACCCAAGGGTAAAAAGCGGTGTAAATCGGATATTTACACTCCTATTTTGGGGGTATTTCTTAAATTTTCCGATATATGAAATTACAAAAATATTTACTAAAGATGGATTAAACTTATTTTTAACCGTAACCACTGGTGAAACATTTTTCACCATTTTTTGGATAACAATTTGTTTATATATATACAAAGTGCTTACAAATACTGAAAATTCTTTTCAAGAAAACACCTTGAAAAAGTTATTTAGAGATGGAGCATTGAAACATATAAAGTCGAGACCAGTATTATTCAAAAAAGAATATTTCGAACAAGAAGATAAAAAGAAAAGATTACTTACATCTGTATTTTGGGCTGTTATAATCAGTTTTCCATTTTTGATAATATCTAACGTATTAACTCTTGAAGAAAAACAAAGGGCTTTGAGAGTAGATGTTCTTCATATAATTGCAATAGGATTACTTACCATTATGATGGTATACATGATGACAGCACACAAAAAATGGGTTATGGCGAGCAGTTATTTTATACTAATGCTAATTATAATCTCATCATTCCCATTATTAAACAATGTTGATTTATCCCATTTACCCATTTTTATGGCACCCTATTTAAATGATTTTGAAACAAAATCGATGTTTCCATTAACCCCTTGGTTAGCTTATATATTTGCTGGAGCTTTACTCGGGTTATGGTTAAATCATGAAGTAAAAAAAGAAAAATTCGAGAAAATAATTGGCTATAAATTAGCTGCAATTGGAATTGGCTTTATTGCTATTTCGATAATTGGAGATCAATTTGAAAGATATTACTATTCTAAAAGTTATTTTTGGCACGATAGTCCTAATTTAATTTACCACCGAATTGGAATTGTAATTAGCGTAGGATCAGTAATGGCATTTTTAGGACTAATAATTAAAGATCTTCCTGTATTTGTTAAACAAATGACTAGAAATACATTATGGCTGTATGTCGGTCACTTAATCATAATTTACCAAGTTATAAAGCCAATAATAGGATATGGAACACGATTCAATGTATTTACAACATTAATTTGTATTATAACCATGTTTACACTAATGTACTTTCAAACAAGAATTATACTATTTATTCAAAAAAATGATGGTTATGTTTCAAGTATAAATAAATTATATCTTAAACTAAAATCAAGAAAGTAGTATTTTTCCCAAAACAGAATCAAGCTGATTAGCGGATAAATTAAGTTTAGGATTTGAAAAATTCATATCATTAAATGAATTTATTGGAATAAGATGAATGTGGGCATGAAGAACTTCAACACCAACTATAGAAAGACCAATTTTTTTACAGGGAAAAGCTTTTTTAATCTTTTTTGAAATAGACTTACTAAAGAGAATCATTTCAGAAAGGAGCGTATCATCAAGATCAAAAAAATAATCAACTTCAACCTTTGGAACTACTAAAACATGTCCTAGCACTAGGGGATTTATGTCTAAAAAGGCGATAAATAAATCATTTTCAGAAACAATATAAGCTGGAATTTCCCTATTAATAATCTTAGTGAAAATAGAAGACATGAACTTACCTATTAATTTCAATAATCTCAAATTTAATAACCCCATTTGGAGTATGAACATCCGCAATATCACCAATTGATTTACCTAAAAGACCTTTTCCAATAGGAGAATCAATAGAGATTTTTTTAAGCTTAATGTCAGCCTCATTTTCAGCAACAATCTTATATTCCATCTCCATTTTATTAGATAAATTTCTAATCTTTACATTAGATAAAATAAAAACCTTTGACGTATCTATGGTAGATTCATCTATAACTCTTGCATAAGCAATGATTGAATCAAGCTTAGCTATTTTCATTTCTAAAAGTCCTTGAGCTTCTTTTGCTGCATCATATTCAGCGTTTTCAGATAAATCACCTTTATCTCTTGCTTCTGCGATTTGATTTGATATTGAAGGTCTTAAAACGGACTTCATTTCGTAAAGTTCATCTTTGAGTTTTTTTAAACCTTCTTCAGTATAATAAGTTACAGTAGACATGTAAAATAAAATTAATAAATTATTTATTTGATATTTATAGTAGTTCCAAAAGTATGAATTAAACCAAATGGACTTGATAATCTTGCTGCATATTCAAGACCAATAGCTGATTGATTTTTACCAAAAAAAGCATCAATAGAGAAGCCAGCAGTAAAACCAGTTAGTGCATTTGACCGATTAAGTGTATTCAAATCACTTTCATAGACATAACCAGTTCTTACATTAAAAGCAGTTTTATTAAGAACTACACAATAATCTAAAGAAAGTCTAAATTGATCTTTCGAAAAGGAATTAGCTGTAAAAGAAAAAGAAGGAGTTAACTTATTAAGTTTAGAAAAAAGTAAATCGTATGAAATACCAATAGCTAAAAGAGAAGGCAACTCGTAAGCTTGACTTCTTTGATCTAAGGTCGCAAGATTTCCTGTAGACACATAATTTATTTGAGTCGACAAACCATCACCAGTTTGTTTAATTGGTGGGCCAACATTTTTTAAAGTAATACCCATCTTCATCTCATCTTTATCCCCAGCAACATAACGAATACCAGCGTCTAAAGCAATCCCATTCGACTTCAAGTTGGAGATAGATTCGCTCACAATTTTTAGATTAATTCCCCCAGATATAGAATGCGTAAATAATTTAGAATATCCTAAACTAATAATGCTATAACGTGGGGTAAAAGAACCAATTCCACCCTCAGGATTGGATTCTGTTGTAAATGGAATTTCTCCAAAATTCATAGACTGAACAGAAATTCCTATTACACCAGTTTCTGAAATACGTTGTGCAATCCCAGCACTTGAAAATCGAATTCCAGACGAACCTAACCAATTCGTGTGATTAAATTTAAGTTGTGTTTTATCGGTATAAGCTAAACCAGCAATATTCGTAAATGTAGCTTCCAAGCCATTAACACTAGAAACATTTGCATCCCCAAGAGCAGTACTCCTAGCCCATGGATTAGCTAATAATTGTGTAGCACCAGCAGAACCAACCCTATCTTCATTACCCGCATAAAGTAAAGTGGAAAATAAACTAAAAACAAAAAAAGTTTTTATGTAAATAAGCGTATTATTTTTCATAAATAGTTATGTTAAATGTTTTCTAAATCAAATTGTCTAATCCCTCCAAAGAATTTTAATATAGTTTCACCAACTCCAGGAACTTCAATGTGAATTAAATAAACACCGCTTGAAATAGGAATTGATTGATGATTTTTCAAATCCCAATCAATGTAATTGAGAGGAGTATCTTTAATAAAAGTTCTAATTAACTTACCTCCAACGTTGTAAATTTTAACAGTACATTTATCAGGTAAATTAATAATCTTAACACGCGTGTCAAGTCTATTTCTCTCATAACTAGAAAAAGCATAATAAGGATTAGGAACAACATTTATAATACTTAAGGCATCTTTTCTCTGATCCAAACTTGCGGTTTTAGAAGTAATATTATCCATAGACCAGCTATACATTGGTTTACCTTTATTTATATTCGAAGATACAAAATCATTATATTGCTTATTCACATTAACTGAAATTCGGACATTTGTAGATAAAAACTCAGATTTATCAACCGTGATTGTATTCGCAATCCAGAGCAAACTATGGTAAACGTATAAATAAGAAAGTTGTGTTTCCTCTTTCATTTTATCATAAATCCAATTATTCTTCCCATCGTAATATGGACAATTCGCATTCTTAGACACATCATAGCCATTTACATTTACACCAAAAACATAAATAGGTTGTTGACCACCCATGTGTGGATTACCAGAAGCATCATACAACACACTAGAAGGATTCCATTTCATATCTTTACCATTATCACTGCCTAAAAAGGAATTTTCACCAAAACCCATATGTAATCTTTGACCTGTTTCTAGATCAATCGCATAGCCAGGAAACCAACTTAAACCAGTTGATCCAGGAATAACATTTCCTAGTTTATCAATACTTTTACCTCTTCTTAATGTACCCATAGGTGCATTTCCTTCATTTAAAGCTTCTATTCTACCCAACTCAAAAACAGGGCATCTAGTCCATTTTGAAGTATCTGAAGTAATTATAATGCTAATGGAATTTAACCTAGAAATACTTGCTAAATCCCTAGCATTTGTAGGAGTAAAGTAAGATTTAGGATATGCTAGAGGCATAAAACTACCTTGATAACCAACTAAAGAATGAGGTGCTATTCCACCTGATAATAACTTAGTGTATTTCTTAAAAGGGTCTCTAAAAATAGGTTGTCCATTAGCGTCTAAATACATAACTTCATCTGGATACAATGAAGGATTTCTTATACCTGAAGTAGGTTCATCTTCTGCTGGTTTAGGCGAGTAAGTTCCACTTCTAATCCAATTATTAGGACTGTAATCATCTTCATCATTTATAAAAGAAAGCCACTTCTTAGACGAGTCAGAAAAAGAAATTGAAGAAGAAATAGGTTCGGTAAATCGTTTGTATTCGTCAGAAATAGTATAGGAAGACTTATCAATATCAGTAAAATAATAATCACTTTGAGCAATTTGAACAGAAACACCCCAAGAAGGAATAAGTTGCTCGTTATCGACTTTTATCGAAGCATCAGATTTTACAGAATCTAAAAGCACCCCTCCCATTTTATCATATCTATAAATAATCCAAGAAGCAGTATCCACGCCTTTATTGTTCTTCGCTTCATTTGCAGTTTCAGGAACATAATTTGTAAACTTACATTCAAAATAACCATCAACTAAATTCAGAGGATCTATAACTTTAATTTCAATTGGACCATTTCCACTATTATAAGTAGGTGATTTAAAAAATCCATTTTTAACAACTGAATCTTCACTTTCACTTGTTAAAGACAAAGCTCTGTTGCCATTTCCTTTGCCATCAATACGTGTAATTTTTGGAGAAGAACCATAAACCGAACGAGAAACAATATTACTTGTAATTCGATTATGAGGCATAGCTGCAGATGCAACAATAGGAGAGCCATCAAAAGAAACCCTCGAGGAAATATAAGGAGTTTTTTGTCCGTCTAGGTATGATGCATCGTTAGGGTTATACTGTTTAAAATTATTATAAGCATAAGATACAGCAATAAAATAATATGTTTTAAAATTAACAAAGGTTTTAACGCCTGAAGCAAACTGATCTTCATTTAACAAAAAAGAATGTTTAATGCCCTTATTTTCACCTTTCACTTTTTCAACAGGTAAAGAAAAACCTAATTCCTCATCAAATTCAAAATTGATCAATTTAGAGACATTGTTTTTCACGTCACATTGAACAACCAGACGAGATTTATTCACATCACCAATATCTGAAATAGAAGCATCTTTAGACTTAACTTGATAGATTTGGTAACCTTCAAAATGATAAAACTTATCGTACACAACTCCATTTCCTGGATCAATAATATTGGCTTTATCTTCTTCCCTGTATTTTTCATTTTTATTATTAGAAGATGATGGATTATCAATCGTTAAAATTATTTTTTTATCGAGTTCTTTAACAGTAAGTCTTGGAGCACATGGTGGCTCTAAAATTTTGAAACAATTGTCAAACAGAAGCTGTGCTTTTGTATCAGCTCTTTTAAGAGCACGAAGTGAATTATCTCCTTCACTGCTTCGAGCATATATAATACCCACAGTTATGTTATTAACAGCACCTGGTTTTAAAGTAAATGGACCCGCAGATTGAACAAACCTTCTATCACCAGGCTTATTGGAAACAGAACCAGTTAGTAATTCTGACCAATTATTATTTCCAGGAGAAATACCAGCAGTACCCCAATTTAATGTATCTGAATCACCAGGAAACATATAATCGGAATTTATAGTAGTAGATCCTGGACTTCCAGGGAAACCTGTACCTCCATAAACCGTTTGATCCCCTTTATTCCATTTTCCTTTCATGTAATTGTAATATCCAGCAGCTGTCGTAGGATCACCTACACTTGAAGAAGAACCATTCGTGTAATATGAAAAGCGCTTCATTCCAAAACGTTCATTATCTTTAATCCCGTCACCATAACCAATGCCTAAACCAGCATAAACAATTCCTTTTTTAGCGATTGCATCTAAAACAGTAGGTAAAACCAATTTTCCATTCACAACGACTGGTCCAGGATTATCTAAATTATCAGCATCTTGATAAGGACCCTCAAAGAAGTCAATGCCAATCGCCGGTGGATTTATACCATACCCAATTTTACCAGCACTAGGCTCATCATTTGCATCTCCATTATAGCAATAACCAAGACCTCTAGTTACATCACAACCTACATAATCATCACTATAATTGCCTAAATCAGCATCTACATATTGACTAAAATAAGTGTTTTTTAAAGTTTGAGTACCCCTATTAATCATTTCATAATTATAAAAGGTCATTCTATTAACTTCATCATTTGTTGAAAACACAAAAGCTTGTGCACGAATCTCCATTCCGATAGGATCACCGCCAGACTCTGAATGTATACTTCCTTTATCATTAAAAACCCACCAATGTGTTTCATCACCAAAAAGAGATACCCTTCTATCAGATCCACATACAATATCATTTCTATCCAAAATATCATCATACCATGGATAATCGCCTTTTTGTGGATTATACTCACCATCCTTATCATAATCATAAAAAGGGGCCAAATATTTATCCTGATTTAAAGATACGTCACCATGAGCAGGCCAATTATTAATTCTATTTAATTCATCGTTAGTTGGTTCTTTAATATCTGGTCCGCAACCCCCATTAGCAGGAATATTATTACACTCCCACCAAGAAATATACCTTACCACCTCTGATTTTCGAATAGTGAAAAATTCATCATAAGCAACACATTGATCAGAACTTATATTTGCATCACCATAAGGTCTAATCGAATTATCTCCTACTGGTTGAAGGGGATTGTAATTACCTGAAGATACCCCAGCACTCAATGGACCTGTCCAAAAATCATTTCCAGAAGATCTAAACCGTTGAGCAGCTAATTTTAATTGTCCATTCACATCTTCTCCACCCATCCATAATGAACCAGCATAAATGGCTGTAATACCTGATCCTTTCGGTACTTCATAAGCACCAATTCCATTAGCTCTATCTAAAAACATAATACCACCCGTCTCCAAAAGAGCACTTACATCATTATACTGAAGGGTTAATCGCTTACTTGCGGGAGCACAACCTGCCTTTAAAGTATTAGTTTTAGTTGGTTTATAATTCGGATTTAATAAATCATGATTAAATGATAAACTATAAAGGGAAACTGAAAAACTAAACGTAATTAGAAAATATTTCATATGTAATTTCATTGTATCTTAAAATTAAAGTTTAAAAATCTAACTTAATACCCAAACGAACAGTTCTTGGAGCACTAATATTAAATGCATTTTGAACTTTCATCGTATAATAATCTCTGAAAGATTGTTCATCATATTGATTTTGAATAGATGATTGATATTGAGCAGCAGCTAAATAACCATCATCATCAGAATTCCCGGTTGCACGATATACGTTAATTATATTAAACTGATTTAATAAATTGGTTGCACGCACATATAGATTTAAGAATACAACTTTCTTCTTCCCTTCATTGGAAAAATCTAAATCAAACGTTTTATCAAATTGCATATCTAATCTATAAGACCAAGGTTTACGAGATCCATTTAAAGATCCAGTCATCCCAGAATAATTAGGACTTAAAGCAGCAGCATTCGTTATAAAAGTTTGAGATGAATATGGATTACCTGAATAAATATTTGTAATAAAATTCACTCCTGCGTTTTCAAAAACCTTAAAATCTCCAATCATTGGACCGCTATAATCTTTACCACTTCCGTATCTATAATCCGCAACAATATTAAATTGATGTCTTGTATCAAAATCATAAGGGAAAATATTTCGTAAATTAGGTAGTCCTGCATTGATAAAAGCCGCAGCAGAAGATGCATCAGAGCCAGTACCCTCAGCAAACTGAAGCGTGTAATTAGCAGTCATACGAATATTCCCTGTCCGTCTAAGGTCATATGAAATAGTCATTCCTTTAACAGTACCAAAATCTCTGTTACCGTATGTTTTGTATGAATTCGGATAGGCATCAAATACATTAACTAACTGAACATTATTACGTTGCTCTCTATAAAAAGCGGAAATCTTCAAAGAAGATGTTGCATTTAAAACTTGTTGAAAACCGAGTTCATAATCAATTGTTGTTTCTGGTTTAAGATTTGGATTATTGATTAAAGGAGATGATGATTGAGCGATAAACTGGTAATCAGTAGGGTTAAATCTCAGGGAATTTGTAGGACGTTTAGTTAATATGTCATAGTGTGCAAAAAAAGAAGCCTCATCTGAAATAGGGAATGAGAACGCTACACGAGGCATCACATTTACTTGTTGCTTATACTTAGTGAATGCATCTGCCTTCACTTTTTTATCTGAAGGATCATTTAACCAGGGTGCAATTCCAGCTGCTCCTCTAATCTCTTTTGGGTCTTCAACTTGAACACCATCAGAATTATACCAATTAGAACCATTTCTAAACCCTTTAATGGATGATGGTTTTGAAATATCATTCACATATACGATATAATCATCGCCCATAGAAGATGGAATGCTCACCCATGGGTAAGTTGCACCATTATTACCGTCCTTTAGTTCATTAGCCATACGAACTGTTTTAGCACTTTGAAGCAAATAAGGATCTTTTAAAACAGGTTGATTCGCATCAAAAACATCAACACGTACACCAACATTAAAAACCAAATCACTAAACGAAAATTTATCCATTAAATATCCTGAAACATAAATTGGTTGAAAAGCGCCAACAAAGCGTTTATAATTTTTATTTTTATCAGTATCATTAAAGTAACTTGAAATATCAGTATTGCCATTTACCTTATTTCCAGCAATATCATATCCATAATAAGACACATAGGAATTACCGTCATTAAGCAACTCATCAGGAGAAAACATATCCAACGAAAGTTTACTTGGGTCAACATTATCAAGATCGACAAAAGAACTGTTTTTTCCACCACCAGCTAAGCCTAATTTATTTCTTAAATTATAATCAAAAAAGGATTGATTATCAGTATTACCGCCATATTCATTCGTTTTAGAAACAAAAGCATTTCCAGAATTTAAACGCTCATACGAAATCATCGTATTACCATTAATAATTGAAGTATCACCTTGTGAAAAATCCAATTCACGCAAATGAAAATTAGTCTTCAAACGAGCAATAGACCATAAGCCAATTGGACTTACATTCCAACTTCTGTCAACACGCTCTTCATATTCAAAACCGAGTGATAAAGCATGATCTCCAATATTTAAAGACCCAGAACCAGAAACTCGAAATTGAGAATTTTCAGTTTTACCCATCGAATTATAAGGTGTTCCTATATTATTCCAAATACCATATACTGATGCAGACTGATCCCCGTTTCTTAGAGCATTTCCTTGTTGAATTTGGAATAAATTTTCATAATGATTTTCGGGATTGTTCTTATAAATAGAATAATATTGGCTTGTTACAGATGCTAATTCAGAATTATTTTTATCTGGTGTGAAATCTACTCGAATATCTTTAGGAACACCATCTTGCTTATATGTTGAAGAAGCAACATCAAATTTATATTGAGGTTCTTGGGTTGTTTTGAACATCCCAACATGTCCGTAATTAAATGGATTAAATTGATGTTTATCATCATAGTTCGTATAATAATTTTGCGAGAAATCAACCATTAAAGAATAATATGCGCTCTTAATTTTAGAACTAGATCCTTCTTGATTATTAACAAAACGTTGCGAAAGCCTTCCGTAAACCCTCCAATCCAGACCAGTTGAAGTGCCGAAATTTGTAAAATTCAACAAAGAACCACTGTAAGAATATTGTTTACCAGTAGAGTAATTTAAAGAACCACCAAAAGTTAAATTAACAGTTGGTCCTGTTCTAACATCGATTTTACCATTTGCAGAAAACACTGTACGTCTAGAATTCATTCTCCAGGCATTTTGTTCAAAATCACTAGCATGCAAGAAATTTGAAGCATGAAGAGGAACTTGTCCATTCGGCATCTCTCTCAATGGATTAGCTAAAATACGATCTCTAACATCTTTTTTTATCCTATAGCCCCCTCCATTGCCAAGTGGCCTGTTATCTAATTCGTCCGTAAAATTTGCCGAAACTAAAAAACCTAACAAAGGCCTAACTTTTCTTCCTGTAGAATCTCGTTGCATTAAAAGTGGGCCAGACAACATCCCCTCCATAAGATTATAGCCAAATTTGTCTAAACCAAACACTTTATCATCATACCCATTTACATCTTTTCCTTTAGAGTAAATTCCTGAAGAGACTAATTCAGCACTACCGAAGTAAGAAGCAGAAGGTCCTCTTGTGGTTACCGAAATAATACCACCAGTTGCATCTCCATAATTAGCAGGCAAGCCCCCAGTTATAACGCTCACTTCCTCAATAGCAGATTTTGGTAAATTTGATGATCCCCTCACCTTAATTCCATCAATATAAAAATAGGTGTCATCAGATCTTGATCCACGGATAGACATTTCACCAGTGCCTTCGTTTGTACCAACACCACCAACTGTTTGAGCAACAGCAGCAGCATTACGAGCAGGTAAGTTCTTAATGTCTTCACGGGTTAAAGTTCCACCACTAGCAGTGTTATCTTTACTTATCAAAGGAATCTTATATGCTTTTACAACAACATCCTCAATCACTTGAACACCGTTACCATCTTTTTTAGTAGAAGGCTTAGCTAAAGTTAAGTTATCCAAGAACGTAATTTTATCTCCCGAAATAATAACACCCGTAGTTAAATTCGTTTGATAACCTTCAACTTCATTTTTAATTTCAACATCATATTGCCCAGGAGCTATGTTATTCATTAAAAATTTACCTAAATCATCTGTTTTGACACGATTCTTTATCAAATCACCTTGCTTCAGAACAACTGTAGTATTATAAATAGGCTCATTTGTCTTTTCATCTTTAACGACACCTTTTAAAGTTCCTAAACCAGACTGAGAAAACCCAACAAAAATTGGAAAAAAAACAACTGTAAATAATAAACCTAGCTTCTTTAACATAATCACATAAATTTATAAACTCTGATGAGATTATTAATAATTTAAACATCGTCAACCCTAAAACTAAATTAACAATTTAAATTAATTAAAAAAATCATAAAAAAAAATTTTTAAAATAGACTAATTGGTAAAATTAGAAAAAAAAGTGAAATCACGATTTATTGAGGCGAAAAATATTAGAAAATTTAGAATAAAGATAAATTGATCTTTATGAAATAAAAAACATTTGATTAAATTTGAAATGAAAATGGAAAATTTAGAAATCATTACCTTATCCAACCAAGATAGCAATGTCTACGTTTTAGATGTGTCAAATTTAGAAATCGAAAAAAACAACATTCAACTAACAAGTCTTGATCTAATTAAACTCAGCTCAACAAATGTAGAGTCAAAAAAAAAAGAAATATTGGGAATTAGATATCTTCGAAACAAAATCATTGGGCTCACAGACATAAATTATGATTCGCAAATAGGATATCCGTTCATCTCTAACGGTCCTTACATAAGTATAAGTCATTCAAACAATTTAGTTGCATTAGCTATAAACCCGAAAAAAACAATTGGCGTTGACATTGAAAAAATATCAGATCGGGTGTTTAAGTTAGCCCATAAATTTCTATCAGAAAAAGAATTATCTCAATTAATGGAATTAAGTGCGTTAGAAATCACGAAATACTGGAGTATAAAAGAGGTGCTCTATAAAATAGCACATGTGAAATCAATGAGCTTCAAAAATGATTTAGAAGTAAAAAATGTGTGTTCAACATCTGCATACGGAATAATTAAAAAAACGAATACCATTGAAAATATTCGCATTCACCAGTTGAATAATATGATGATTTGTTTTAACAGTTAGAATATGAAAGTCTCCTTACTCGATAAAATCATTTCAAAAACAGGTCAAATTGCGATATTAATAGATCCGGAAAAAACTAATTCAGCTGATAAATTAAATGAATTAATTTCAAGAATACATCAACATCAAGTAGATTACATATTTATTGGAGGTAGTTCGTGTACCAATATGGAATTTGAAAAAACAGCTTCCATTATAAAACCCCTTACAAACATTCCAATCATAATTTTCCCAGGATCGTCTTCCCAAATAACAAAAAATGCTGATGGTATACTTCTCCTAAGTCTGCTTTCTGGAAGGAATAGCAAATACTTAATTGAAGAACACATAGATAGTTCATTAAAACTAAGAAAAAGTGTATTGGAAATTATACCGACAAGTTATATCCTTATAAATGGAGAAACCGAAAGTAGCGTTAAGAAAATTAGTAATACAATACCACTATCCAGAAACGATTCAAAAGCAATATTAAAAACAACATTAGCTGGGTTAAATCAAGGCAAAAAAATCACCTTTTTTGATTGTGGAAGTGGTGCAAAAAAATCAGTCCCATATAGTGTAATAAAGCTTATAAAACAAAACTCAAAAAGCCCATTAATTGTAGGAGGAGGAATAAATTCAACTAAAAAAATAAACATCTTTAAAAAGTTAGGTGTAAACATAATTGTAGTTGGAAATTTTATTGAACAAAATAGTTCAAAAATAACCGAAATACTCCCTTTCAAATCCAAAGGATAGAAACATTAATTTCAATTTAACATTAATAATACATAACCAAAATTAATGCGAGTTTAATAATCCGTTAATGCTCTAGTTATTGAATTCAAATAAATTTGTAAAAAAATAAATACAATGAAAAAAATAATTACGGTAATATACCTTTTTTTAATTTGCTTATTAACAGAAGCAGTTGCACAAATCGGAGCTATTCAAGGTAATGTTACTGATGATCAGACAGGAGAAACATTACCCGGTGTGAAAGTAAGTCTTGATGGCACTACTAAAATAGTACTCACTGACTTTGATGGAAAATTCACGATACAAGGTATTGAACCAGGAATAGTAAGCTTAACTTTTAAGTATTCAACATACAATTCTAAAAATATTACAGACATTATTGTCAAATCAAAAGAAACAACAAATATTGCCATTACACTTGGCTCCATTGTTAAAGAGCAAGAAGAAGTAGTCGTAAAAGCAACGATAAAAAAAGAATCAAACACAGCTTTACTTCTACAACAAAAAAACTCGGCATCCGTAAGTGATGGGATATCATCAGAATCAATTAAAAGAACACCCGATAGAAGCACAAGCGATGTTCTTAAAAGAATATCGGGAGCAAGTATTCAAGACAATAAATTTGCTATAATTAGAGGATTAAATGATCGATATAATGCTGCATATATAAATGGTGCACCACTTCCTAGCTCAGAGTCAGATAGGAAAGCATTTTCATTTGATATATTCCCGGCAAACATGCTAGACAATTTGGTGATCATAAAAACAGCAACGCCAGATTTACCGGCAGAATTCGCAGGTGGAGTAATTCAAATTAACACTAAAAGTATTCCGGAGGACAACTTCAAATCAATCAGCATAAGTTCGGGGTATAACACAATAACAACGGGTAAAGAACTCATCGGATATCAGGGAGGTAAATACGATTTTATTGGAATAGATGACGGTAAAAGAGCAATGAACAAAAATATTCCTGGTTTATCTAATGATTTTCCAACAGATATCAATAAGCAAGGTGAATTAGCTAAAATAACGACAACCAATTGGGGTTTAAGAAAAGATATATTCGCACCAAACTTGAATTTTCAGTATTCCCAAGGTCTAAATTGGTTCATTGGCAAAAGAAGAATAGGTTTATTGGCAGCACTCAATTACAATAAATCAAATGTTTACTCGGAAACAGAAAGACACACATACGACAATGGATCAGGGGATATATTATCATTAGAGACAAGTAACATATTGGATAAAAACTATAGTTCTCAAGTATTTTCTGGTGCACTGATAAATGCAGCATTTAAAATTAATGAGAAAAATCAAATCAGTTTTAAAAATGTACTTAGCGTCAATACAGATGATAAAACGATCATGCGATCAGGTGTTCTAAGCCCATCTCAAGATCCAACAAATTTAAAAGCGAATGTAAAATGGTTTACAAGTAATCAAATTTACACAAGCCAATTAATTGGAGAACATTTTTTTGAAAAATCCAAAATTAAATTAAATTGGAACGGATCATTTAGTGCTATTAAAAGAGCCATTCCTAACTTACGAAGAAGTATTTACACACAAAATCAGGGTGAAGGTGAAAAATTTACTGCAGCAATTGAAAGCTCAACAGGACCAAGTTATGGAGGTACAATGTTTTTTTCTGAGAACAATGAAGGAATAAGAAGTTTAAAAACAGATATCATTATACCCTTAAATATAGGTGAAAACTTTAAAAATGAGATTAAATTAGGAGGGTTTACTCAACATAGATACCGCGATTTTTCAGCACGTTTATTAGGATATGCAAAATACACAACAGGATTATTAGATTTTGATACTGACTTATTAACGATTGACGAAGATCATATTTTTGATGAAAAAAACATGGGTAAATTAGCAAATGGAAAAGGAGGTTTTAGGTTAATTGAAGGAACTAAACCGAGTGATTCATACACTGCTTCTTCTGATCTTCAAGCAGGATTTATTCAATTTGACAATAAATGGAAAAAAAATATCCGACTTATTTGGGGGATTAGAGCTGAAAACTTTAAACAAAACCTGTACGCTGTCAAAAAAACGGGAGATACACTTAATCTCAACAATGAAGCCGTATTAGATGCATTACCATCAGCAAATCTGGTATATTCGCTTGGAAATAAACAAAACGTAAGACTTAGCTACTCTCAAACACTAAACAGGCCCGAATATAGGGAATTAGCTCCATTTGCATTTTATGATTTTACTACTCAGTTCGTAATTTCAGGTAACGAGTCATTAAAGCGTGCAAAAATTGAAAATTTAGATTTAAGATATGAATGTTTTCTTGGAAAAGGGCAATTAATTTCGGCTTCATTTTTCAAAAAAACATTTAGCAACCCTATTGAACAAATTTCACGACCAGATGTAGCTGATGCGATTTATTACGATAATGTAGCTTCTGCAGAAAACACAGGTTTAGAGATTGAAGCTCGATTATTACTTTCGACGCTATTTAATTTGGATTCAAATAGAATATTAAATCAATTTACCGTATTTTCAAATCTTGCTATTATTAGATCATCAATCGATTTAAGCCAGGTTGTAGGTGCAAAAAGCAGACCACTTCAAGGACAATCTCCTTATGTCTTTAATGCAGGTATATCCTATACAAATTCAGAAAAAGAACTCTCATTAACATTAAATGCGAACCAAGTTGGACCAAGAATATTTATTGTTGGAAATATAAATGAACCAGATATTTGGGAAAATTCAAGGTTATTTATTGACTTTCAAATAGCAAAATCCTTTACAAAACAAAAAAACAGTTTCGAATTGAAGCTTAACCTTCAAAACATATTGGCTCAAAAACAAATTTTCTATCAAAAAAGTGAAAAATCAGAAAGTATTGGTTCCCCATTTTTAAATAATGTGCTTTACGGAGATAAAAATCAAAAAACAACCTTTGATGAAAAAAATGACGATTTACTATGGTCTACTGTATTTGGAAGGATAGCGTCAATTTCAGTCTCCTATAAATTTTAACAAAGCAAGAAAAGGAGAGTCTTGAGTCATCCATAAAAAAAGCTTCTTTTTATCACATTAGCTTATCTCGGCCCATTCCGAGAATCAAGGATAGATTTAGCAAATCACAAAAAACATCTATAATAAATTGTAATGTCTCTAATTTTTACATATTATAGATAAATAATATGTTAATGTAACATTAAAAAAAACATCTTAAATTAATCTTATACTACCAAAAAGTTAAGCAATGAGAACGTTTATATAAACACGGGTTAACATTCGTAAGGTTTTTTAACAAGAAATTTGTTTCGTATTTAAAAAAGAAATAAATGAAAAAAATTTACGGTATTACCTTGGCACTCATTGTAAGTGTCAGTACAAAAGCTCAGGAAACAAAAACGTATCATGGAGCATTTGCACCAGCTCCTGCTGAATCATGGACAAATGATTGGGTAAATTGGAACCCCCAAAAAGAAGCATATAACCCTTCAAAAAAGCCTATTGTTCAAGTTACTGCTAATATCATTGCAAATACAACATGGAATTCTGATAAAGTGTATCTTTTAAAAGGACAAATATTTGTCACTGATAATGCAACATTAACAATACCTGCAGGTACTGTTATTATGGGGGATAAAGCAGCACAAGGTGCATGTTTGGTAATTACTCGGGGTGCTAAATTAATTGCGAATGGTACTAAAACATCTCCAATCGTGTTTACATCTGATCAAGATACGAATGCAAGAACAAAAGGAGACTGGGGAGGTATTGTTATTCTAGGTAAAGCTACTAACAATCAAGCTGGTGGTCAAGCTTATATTGAAGGTTATGCTAACTCAGCAAACACACAACATGGAGGAAATGATGATGCTGATAGTTCAGGTTCATTGAAATTTGTAAGAATCGAGTATTGCGGATATGCTTATCAACCCAACCAAGAAATAAATGGATTGACATTAGGTTCAGTTGGATCAGGTACTACGCTAGAAAACATTCAAGTATCATATTGTAATGATGATGCTTTTGAGTGGTTTGGTGGAACAGTAAATGCAAAATATTTAGTTTCATATAGGAATTTAGATGATGACTTTGACACGGATTATGGATATAGAGGTCATGTTCAATTTGCATTGGGCATAAAAGATCCAACTATTGCGGACAACCCATCTGTATCCACATCTGAAGGAATAGAATCAGACAATGATGCTACAGGAAGTAATGCTATACCTCAAACAAGTGCAACATTTTCAAACATAACATTAGTTGGTCCATTACGTGGAGATATACTAAGCACTTTAGCAGCAGGCCATAGAAGAGCAGTTAGAATTAGAAGAAATAGTGCGCAAAAAATAGAAAACTCGATTTTTATAGATTTTAAAACAGGATTACATATAGACGGAATAGCTTGTGAAACAAATGCCACAACAAATAATCTTGTATTTAAAAACAATATTATAGCAGGAAGATCAACTACTGGAAAATTTGGAGAAGTAAACGCAGCTGTATATAACACGGATGGCACTTTAAAAACAGCGGCTTCTACATTCAAAATTTATGATTTCTTATCAAGTAACAATAATGATACAATAACTTCAAGTAAAGGTATACTTACAAAACCATACGATTATTTTAACCCTGACTATAGACCACTACCTATTGCTGCTGGAATTAACTCCATTGAAACTTCCATATCACAAATTTCAATATACCCTAACCCTAGCGAAGGTAAATTTTCATTGAAAATTGAAAGTGAAAAGAATCATTTAATCAATATAAATATAAGTGATATTTCAGGGAAAACAGTTAAAACAATAACAAATACACAACTTATCGAAGGGCTTAACACGATTGATTTTAAAGAATTAGATTTAAATCAAGGTACATACTTTGTAACTATTCAATCAAATGGAATTCAAAAAACAATTAAACTAGCTATAAATTAACAAATAAAAAAAAGATGTTAAAGACTGTCACTAGTGTGGCAGTCTTTTTTTTGTGTAAATCTGCCAAATACAAAAAGGCATAGAATTTGAAGATTTAAATTATCAAAAATAAAATTTCATACAAGCTCGTAATTTACCCACTTATACCATTGCTATTTGTATGGTTATTTTATTGGGCACAATCACTTTTCACAACACAATTAAACCATCTTGGAATACTTCCAAGAAAGATAGTAGGTTTAGTAGGAATAGTATTTTCGCCTTTATTACATGATCAAGAAAATATTAATCACATCTTAAACAACTCAATTCCAATCTATTTATTAACGCTATGCCTATTCTATTTTCACTCAAAAAACGCTAAAAAAATATTTATTTTAAATTGGGTATTAACAGGTGCTTTAACTTGGATAATTGCTCCATATGAAGGTATTTATCATATTGGAATGAGTGGGGTTATCTACGCATTAATCACATACTTGTTTATAACTTCGAGTTCAAGTAAAAATAGACAACTTCAGGCATTATCACTGCTAATTGTAATTGTATATGGAAGTTTAATATGGGGTATATTTCCAATGGATATTCACATCTCATGGGAAAGTCACTTGTCGGGTGTTATAAGTGGAATCATACTCTCTATTATATACAAAGTAAATAAACCCATTACACAAGTGGAAATAAAGCACATTACAGCAGAAAAAAAAATAGCAAAACAAATCATTGAGATACAAAAAATGCACAATGAAAATAAATCACACATTATAAAGTATAATTATATAAAAAAGGAAAATGATTCAAAAGAAGATTGATAAAATCAAAACCCCTTAATCGTTTTGTATTGATACTTTCTATTTAATGCCCTTAATTTAGGCGGATATCGAGAACCGGAACTAAACAAAAATGTTTTAATCATTCTATAACCGATTTTTCGATTATGGATAAAAGAAAATCGAATAGATTTTAAAAGAGCATATAAAAATATAAATCCTGTTTCGTACATTTCACGACCAATGATAAAACCGTGATTTTTATTATCCTCTAAATTTACATACCTCAGTTTAGCATCCTCAACAACATTCGTCTTAAAACCCTTCGATTTTGCATATAATATTGGATAAGTAAACCAAGAATAATAATTAATGGGAAATTTAAATCTTAACATCGAAAAAAAAGAATCTCGAATTAACATCGCACTAACAAAATTAGATGGAAAAGTGATGTTAGTATAAACACCATGGCAAATAACATTATACAAATTAGACTCTAACTTATCTGCAAGTAATGCAATATAATTTTCAGCTAAAATAGATGCAGAATCAGTAAAAAAAATATACGGATAATATTCATTTATATGTTCACGTATGTAATCACAACCAACATTATAAACTAATGCTAAATCAGGTTTACCACTGACTGAAAAACCTCTATCTGGAAGATAAACTACTGTACAATCATGAGATAATGCAATTTTAGCTGAATCGTCATTAGAGCCATCATCTACAACTACTATATATGGTGTATACCCAGCAAAAAAACATGCACTTTTTATACTAATAATTGTATCAGAAAGATAAGCTGAAACATTTCTAACTGGAAGTACAATAGGGAGTATCATTTATTAAAAAAATATAAATCAAATTTACACGTGATAAATGAAAATATAATTAAGAAAACATAAACAAAAAAACAAGTTTATGATTGGAGAAAATTAAACAATCTTAAAGGGAATCTAAAAGATTAAAAAATAAAAACACTTTTATTAACAATGACATAAGATTCTTAAAATGAATTTTAAAAAAACCATTTACCATGGAAATTTAAAAAAAACAAAAAAGAGTTAAAAAAAGATAAACCTAAAAATAGATTTGCAGAATATGAAAAAAAAACAAAGGACTTTATGAAAAAGTCCTTTGTACTAAAATCAACTTATTTAAATCTTCATCAATTTATAAGAAAAAGATGCAGAATTATTTTCAATAATTACAAAATATATACCTGGATTAAAAGAGTCAACATCAAACTCATGAACCATTCGTTTATCTTCAATATTTAAATCCTTATAAACTAACACCTTCCCTGTAAAATCACAGATTTTGATAGCTGAAATATCTGATAAAACATTTTCAATATTAACAGTTAGATGTGATAATACTGGATTAGGAAAAATAGAAATATTACTGTAATCAGATTTAGTTGACAAAACACCCCCAAAATAAGATTTAACATCCGCGCAATTTGAGGTATATCCAAGAACTTGGGCTTTTAATTGAACCCCTTTGAAGGATTGTTGCATTGTAAATTTAAAAACACTATCCATGGTAACTTTATTATTACATAACCAATAATAAGATGAATCTTTTTCTTTAAAATACTTATACTTAAACCCAGACCATGTCAATAAATGATTCTTACCAATAGTTAACTTCGATGAACGAGAAAGTTCAACTTCATCTAAATTTTGTGGATTAACCTTTGAAGTAAAAGAAGATGCCTTAACAGAATAAGAGATTATCGGATGAATCATCCAATCCCAATTAATTAAAGAGTCTGACTCAGCGCCAATCTCATACCCATAAGGAGAAGTAGCGGATGGTACAACCCCATCAAAATAATCTGAGACTAACTGCCATACTCCATACTTGTTGTTAAAAGGAGTCTGAACGCAACCTAGACCCTCACCAAAAGAAGTATCTGTTGCATTATTAGCAAATACTTTAATTCGTGAAGTAGAAATAGGAGTTGTGAATGTAGTATTCTTTAAACCAATTGCAAAATTAGTGTTTACAAGACGCTGAACTGGAAAAACAGCAGTGTATAAGTTATCATTCAAAACATTAATTTCAACAGAATCAATCTTTTTATTTGGTAAGTAGGTATTTTCATCTATCCCAAATAAATAAACAGTAACCTTCACTGGATCTTTAACAGCGGTGTAAATTCCACCAGAAACATTATATGCTCCCATTCTAATATTTGCACCATGAACCTTAACTGAATCATTATTTAAATAAATCTGGGCAACACTAACAGGATTAGTTAGATCAGCTTTCAATTTATTTTTACCCCAATGATTAAGGGAATCTTTCCTGTTTTTATTGATAAGCAGCTTAGACTTTACTGCAGTATAATAAACAGTATCTGGAGAACAATTCGTTTTTCCAGAATTAACTTGTGAAAAAAGAGTAACTGAAAAAAAAGAAAGAATAGAAAAAAATAAATATAGACGCATAAAAAAATAGTTTAAATATATACAAGCAAAAAAAGCGGATCCGAAGATCCGCTATAAATTATTAAAAAAAAAGATTAGTTATTTGACTTAACAACTTTAAAGTTTGAAATAACACCATCTTGTTGAACAGAAACTGAGTACATACCTGGATGAGCATTTTCACCAAAAGTTATGTTTTGAAAATCAGAAGATGAAACAACTTTTGATTCTATTACTTTTCCTGTTAAATCAGAGATTACAACTTTAACATCTGAATTTGAATTAGTATCAAAAGCTAATTTAAAATTAGATGTAAATGGATTAGGATAAGAAACAACATCACCATTCGTATTGTTATCATTCTCAATTAATCCAGCTGTATTTAAAGTAATATTACAAGGAGCACTAAAGTTACCAAAAACACCATTGTATTCTGCTGCTACCTTTAAAGAGTATGTTGTTCCATTAACTTTAGATAATGCATTTTTAAAATAACTCATTCTTAAAGATCTAGAAACTTGAATAACACTATCAGTATGTGCACCATTAGTTAAGATAAATTTATATTTTGTAGCTCCAAGAAAAACATTTGCATTAACATACGCTGATAAATTAACTGTTGCATTACAAGAAGCAGTTGCTATTGCAGCTGTAGGTAAAGCTTGTGTAGTTATATCACACGCAAGAGAATAAGCAGACCATACATTATCTGTTTTAACAGCTGCTTTCACTGAATATGTAGTAGCATACTTTTTAGATAAGGGATTTACAAATTTAGAAAAAGAGAAATAAGAAGATGTTGAGATCAAAGAGTCAAGGTGATTACCATCCTGAATAAGATACTTATAAGCTTGAGCTTTAGATACTGAATTTGCATAGACAATCGATGCCATAGCTGGTAAATTAGCATCGCAATGAATGTTTTTAATAGATGTTGAAGCTATTGGAGTTGCAACAGTACATGTGTAAGCAAAAGGTTGAACAACACCACCATAAATTGGAGCTACTTGAACTTGATAAGTTGTATTATATGCAACAGTTGGAATCATAGACAAAGAAAAGAAATAAGATGATCTTACCGTATCTTTAACAAGATTTCCATTTAATGAAACTCTAAATTTATAACCTACCGCACCTGTTACTGGAATACCATAAATAACAGTATTTAAAGCAGCCACACTACCATTACACACATTTGCATTCAACTGTGTAGTTGCTATTGTTTTAACTAAACTTGTAATTGAAGCATCTACAAAATCAGATCCTTTAGATGCTACAGAACCAACTGATGGTCTAAAGTCAAAAGAAAGCTCATTATAAGGATTTGTTAATATATTCGCACTTGAAGTTATTGTATCGTTTTTGTTGCTTAATAGGAAACTGTTAATGTTAAATGTAGAACCTGAGTTTACCTCACCAAATTTTCCAGTTGTTGCTCTTCCAGCTAAAATATTGTTCTTGAAAATCAAAGTTCCAGCTGTTGCATTACCTTCTGTAGTTGCAGCATCAATGTGTAAGCCATTTTTGAAATCCATGAAAATTGAATTGTAAATTTTCAATTCAGTATGTCTTCTTAATCGAGCACCTCTTCTGTAACCTGAAGCAACAGAAGCTGCTGGATTTCCTTTTAAAGGACCCACTAGGGTAATGTTTGAGAAACGAGCAGCTGTTTTTGGATTAGTATTAGTTCCAGTACCATCATTGTCAGACTCAAATCCTTCAGATGTGGATACTGATGGGTTGTCCGCAACAGCTGGATCTCTATAAACTAAACCAAATTGAACATTACCTTTATATCCATAATCCGTATCAAAGTCATCATCTAAATTTTTGTACGAAACTAAATATTTAGCATTTACTGTTCCACCAAACCACTCAAAAGCATCGTCATTACAATAAGATACTTGAATGTTTTCTAGCGTAGTACCTGATCCAACTGACCCCATTGTCAATCCATTTATTTCTTGGTTGGGTTGATAAGCAAATCCACAATACTCGATTCTTACAAATTTCAATGAACCTGAATTATCTGCATCGTCATTTCCTCCATGTTGTGTTAGTGGTGCGTTAGCATAACCTTCAATAAAAGCTTGACCACCAGCTTGATTGTTAGTAGCTTTACCTAGAATAACAACACCACCCCAGTCTCCTTTAGCTCTTGCATTCGTATCTTGATTAGATGTAAATACGATTGGAGATGTTTTAGTACCATTCGCAATTAATTTAGAACCCCTAGCAATTACCAAACAAGCACCTTGTGCTGCTTTATCCCCCATGATAACAGTACCTGCAGGTATTGTTAGTGTTGCATTACCAGTAACAAATATTTGACCTTTTAAAAGATACACTTTAGAAGAAGA
Organism: Chryseobacterium gleum; assembly: GCA_945897755.1. Lineage (GTDB taxonomy): Bacteria > Bacteroidota > Bacteroidia > Flavobacteriales_D > Crocinitomicaceae > CANHVK01. Next base: position 23,652 of record CAMDGH010000003.1, read on the forward strand.
CCATGTCGTATTCGCAGTGATATTAGCAGTAACTTGAACAACAGCCTTGTTTAAAGGGTTATACGCTTTCTTTTGAGGGTTAAAATTAGTCCATGAATCTGTCCATTGCGCCACACCAGGAGCAAAAGCACCTCTGTAAGTCGTAGGTGTAAAAAATTGACTTTGACCAATTGCAGCATTTGCTAAAAGAGCAAAAAGAGCCGACTTGTAAATTTTTTTCATACTTTTTCTTTTTTAAGTTAAATTAAACATGTCAAATTTAGACTCAAAAAAATCTATGTAGATTAAGTGCATGTTACTTTTAAAAAAAATAATTATAAAGAGAAATACCCAAAAACATTTAAAAAACAAGGGTTTAAGATATACACTATTTTGTTATATTTTTAAAAAAAACTAATATTAACAAACTGTTAAGTGTCAACTTTGTTTAATTTGAACTTAAACTGCAGAATCAAATATGTATGTCAAAAAAATATTACAATAGCTGATGTTATTCATCCTACTATTTAATTAACGATCGCTTTAATTTGAAGTGGCATTAAATTCAATGATTTTTTTCTAAAATAGGTGTATGTAATACTAAAACATGAATAATAGTTATTAAGTCTCGTGCTACCCTTTTAGTAATAAAGAAAACTGGAAAAGAAATAAAAAACTCCTCCAACAATCAATTCCATTTATTTAGTCAACGATTAAGCGTTCTTTTGATTTTAAAGCAAAAACAGGAAAGACTTTCAAATACAACACATTAATTCATTACTGTAACAGAAATTTCGAAGCAAGTGAACAGTAGCACGTAAAAATCACAGCAAAAAAGTTGGAGATCCAGGAATCTCTTTTAAAAAACCATTTTGTAATACCGCATTAAAAACTAACTCAAAACAGCTTTAAAATGAATCACATCTGACCATTTATAACAATCGAAAGAGAGACAAACATATTCTCCTGTTTTTAAACAAATTGGTTCTCTCGACAAGAGTGAAACTAAATTTGAAAGACCCTCATTATGTCCAACAATAAATAAATCAATACAATCGACTTGAGAAAAAATAAAATGAAGTAATTGTTCCTCATTCGCTAAATACAATAGATCCGAAAAAACAAAAGAAGCTTGAATATCATTAGATAACGCATTTAAAATAGTTTCCCTAGTTCGCGTACTCGTAGACGAAAAAAAAAAGTGTATTAGAAAATGTATGTTTAGAAAAAAAAACGCGCAAACGATCCGTTTGTAGCATACCTTTAATTGCTAATTTACGATCAATGTCCTTTCCAGACAAAGAATTTACCTCCGTTTTAGCATGACGTAGAATATGAAGCTTCATTGATTTATAATTTAAAATATAAAAATAGAAACAAAAATCACTATATTTGAATAAAGCAAGTCAGTTTGTCGCCTGATTTTAGATTAGGAGGAAAGTCTGGGCAGTATAGAGCACCGTACTTCCTAACAGGAAGGGTTAGTAAACGAACACAGAAAGTGCCACAGAAAGGAAAACTACCTGGGAAACCAGGTAAAGGTGAAAAGGTGAGGTAAGAGCTCACCGTGCTTTTGGTGACAAAAGCTGCAAGGTAAACCTTACGGACTGAAAGACCATGTAAACCGGGGATGTTTAGTAATAAACGGAATGGCTGCTCGCCAAACTCGGAGGGTAGGTCGATTGATTCTATGAGTGATTATAGAACTAGATAAATGACAAATAAGCGAAAGCGAAACAGAACCCGGCTTATGACTTGCTTTTTTTTAAACTAAATTCACTTTGCGGCTTGCGTTTGAACTTCAATTCACAAGCTACTAAATAGATTGATATGGAAAAGAAAGATACTATAGGACGTAAACAATTAAAAATAACAAGCTTACTTGAAGACCTCAAATCAGATGATGTAAAAATAGTGAAAACAGCCATTGAAGGACTAGAAATAATTGGAGAGCCAACAATAATAGAGACTGTAATTAAAGAGTTAGAGCCATCAACACCATCTGAAAAAAATACGCTTATATTAGAGTTTTTATTTTGCATAAAAAATCCGAGGGCAAAAAAAAGCATCATGGATATTATTATAGCGCCAGAAAACATAGACCGCCGCCAATTAATACTTTCAAGTATATGGAACAGCACATTAGACTACAGTGAATACCTTGATACTTTTGTGAAAATAGCCATTGAAGGAAGTTTTATGGAAACACTTGAATGCCTTACCATAATTGAAAATATGGAAGGACCATTTAGTGAAAAAAATGTAATGGAATCTCACGTTTTATTAAGTGAATGCAAAACAAATGACTTTGATAAACAAAAAATGCAATTTTTAAGTGAAATAGCATTAAAAATAAAAGACTTCCAACAAAATGTTGACTCAGATAATGATTTAGATTAAAAACAGCAATTTCATAGAAAAATCAATGTAGAATATGCGCTAAAAGTTTATTTACTTCCTTAGCATTTTCAATAAAAGACATATGAGCAATGTCATTTATAACAAAAAAGTTTTTTTTACATCTCAATTCATTATTCATTTTTTCAAGAGATGAAGATGTATCAAATTCACCTTGAATAATAAAAATAGAGTCTTTATTTAGAAACACGTAATCACTAAAAGAAACCCTATCACGCATAGCATAAGTTACATCAATCAATCCTTGAACAGGAAAAAGAATTGCCTTTGAAGCCAACATAGCAATCTCACGTTTGAATCGATTAGAGTCAAGAAATAAACTAGGTAATGCAGATGATATAAACAATTTTTTATTTTGAGTCAATAAAGAAACAACGCGTTCTCTATCGCGTTGTTTCTTTACAGAATCAGACCAGAAATTAGAATTAAGTAATATGAGTTTTGTCTTAAAAAGTAACAAATTATGGATTTCTAAGGCAACATAAGCCCCCATAGAATGGCCAACCATATGAAATTGAGTCAGACCAATAAAATGCATGAGCTCCATTACATCAAATGCCATTTGTTTAATGGAAGATTTGGATGACTGGCTAATTGATTTACCATGTCCATGTAAATCAACACGAATTTGCTGAATTCCAATTGGATCGATGATCAAATAATCCCACATGGAACTATCCTCTAAAAAGCCATGTAAAAAAAGTACAGGGAATCCAGAACCAGAAATAGAATAATGTAAGCTATTATTCATTCATTATAGCTTCAATTTCTTCGATTAGAATTGGAATAGAACCCATCAAATTAAAAGGAGCGGCATTATCTCTTACTACTAAATCATCTTCAATACGAATACCAAGACCTTCTTGAGGAATATAAATACCAGGTTCACACGTAAAAACCATATTGGCTTGAATCGGTAATTGATATAGACCTAAATCATGCGTATCAAGCCCTAAAAAATGAGATGTACCGTGCATAAAATATTTTTTATATGCCGGAAAATCCGAACGTTGATTTTTTATATCTGTCGCATCAATTAATTTTAATTTAATCAATTCACTTTCCATTATATGTCCAACTTCCTTATGATAATCAGCAATAAGAGTTCCGGGAACCAATAGTTTTTGAGCTTCATTTTTAACCTTTAGAACGGCATTATAAACATCCTTTTGCCTTTGAGTAAATCGACCACTAATAGGAAAGCAACGGGTTAAATCTGACGCGTAATTTGCGTACTCAGCTCCAATATCCAACAAAACCAAATCACCTGATTTACATTGTTTATTATTATCAATGTAATGCAAGATACAAGAATTACTTCCTGAAGCAATAATTGGAGTATAAGCAAAACCTTTAGAGCGATTTATTAAAAACTCATGCGCTAATTCTGCTTCAATTTCATATTCCCATACCCCCGGTTTAATAAACTTCAATATACGGTCAATTCCTTTTTTAGTAATATTACAAGCCAACTGCATCAAATCTAATTCATACGTCTCTTTAACCGATCGAATCTTATGCATAATTGGAGCGCTTCTCAACACATGATGTGTGGGGTATTTCTTTTTAAAAGAAGCAATAAAACGATCTTCTCTTGTTTCTACGATTGTATTAGCCCTTAAATGTTCATTCGTGTTTAAATAGATTGAATGAGATTCAGCAAGTAATTGATTAAAAATCAAATCAAACTGATGTAGCCAATAAACTGTCTTAATACCGCTAACCTCGAACGCTTTATTTTTTGTTAGTTTTTCTCCCTCCCAAACTGCAATCGTATCATTCGTTTCCTTTAAAAAAAGTATTTCGCGATGATTCTCATTAGTGCAATCTGGAAACAAAAGCAAAATCGATTCTTCCTGATCAACACCTGACAAATAAAAAATATCTCTGTGTTGACTAAATGGAAAGGTACTGTCTGCAGAAACTGGATAGATATCATTTGAATTGAAGATTGCAAGGGAATTTGCAAGCATAGATAAATTGAACTTTTGACGATTTATAATAAATAAATCATTCGGTATTAAATCATATCTCATATTTAAATTAATTAGTTTTTTTTAGCTAGTACAAACATAAACTAAAAAAATAAAATAAAGTGAAAATACAAGAAGTACGGACTTATTTTACGTAGTACACTCATCACATTTGTATGAAAATTATAAAATCATGCGAAAATTATTTGAAAAAATTAAAATTAAGACCATTGAATTTGAGTCTTCAATCAACGAAGTAAGCGTTTATTGTGAAATAAGTACACGAGAGAATAAATTTAACACCGAACTCATTGTAAGTTTTAGTGATTTAAACCGTTTATTAGGTCGTATTCAGAATGCTACAAATGAATTAAACTATGAAGATGTAAGCAGTTTATTTGAAAAGCAAGTATTAGAAAACGGCGAAGAATATTATTCATTTTCGACAAAAAATTCCGCTTATGAAAACATCGAAATTGACTATTTTGAATTCGAAGAGAACACACTTGAGATACGAGCATAAAATGAAAAAATAAAAAAAAAGAATACTATTGTTTTTTTTTTTTAAATTTGATTCGAATAAAGAACAAAAACTTCATAAACTATGAAAAAAATACTTTTTACATTTCTTATTTCTTACGGTTTTTTTAGTTGTACTAAGCACGAAATCATACCTGCTCCAGTAAAAAAAGTTGTGTTAAAAGCCAGTTTAAAAGCTACAATCATAAAAGATAATTCCCAAACCGATATAAATTGGATTCAAAATCTATCAGAGTGTGAGTTCGAGACTAGCAAAGCAAAATACATCACTCAAAATGAAGGAGAGGCATCTCGCACTACCTATTTTGCAGAAATGAACAACATTTCACTAAACAATTCGTTACGAATTGCGTTAGGAAATGCAACCTGGGACGCAAATACAGCAGCAGACCCTACACTAAAAATATTTAATGACTTTTTTAAAGAAAATGCGCTTCCTCAGTATTCCGTAACTTCTAATTTCGGATTTGAAGTAAAGTATAAAGACAAAAAAGGACAGGTTTGGATGTCTGATGGTTTACGAAATTACAGTACTTCACCAAGAACTGTTGCATTCACAAATATTGTGCAAGAAAGCGATATTGAATTTGACTACTCAAAATTTACAGCAAATTTTTCTTGTTACCTATACAAAAAATATACAGAGAATACTGTAACCACTCTTGATTCAATTAAAATTGAAAATGCACAATTCAAAGCTTGGTTTCAACGTTAAGAAATCATACTAATGAAAAAGCAAATCAGAATAGCAATCATCGGTGATTACAACTTCACATTCAATTCTCATCACGCAACAAACCTTTCCTTAGATCACGCTTCCTATTTTTTAGAAATCGAAATCAATTATTATTGGATTAAATTACACGAAGCGACTTCCCTATCATCAAATCAATTAAAAGGATACGATGGAGTATGGATTAGTTCCGGCCCATATAAAAATGAATTTCTCCTCTCTGGAATCATAGAATTGCTAACGCACTACAACCTGCCTGTTCTAATTACGGGAGAAGGATTTAAACGTTTTTTCGAACTGCTAATTTCAAAAAAAAACTTAAGTGCAAATGGGGAGAAACTGATTTCTGAAAACCTAATCTCTAATTCTACTTTTGATAAAATAGAATTAATTCCACATTCAAATGCTTTAATTCAACTTTATAAAAATCATAATAAAATTGAACTTACAACAACTCGATACAGTCTATACCCTTCCTTACTAAAAAATTTAACGCAAGAAACAATTCAAATAGAAGCTTACAATGAGTTTGAGGATGTCGAAATTGTTAGCTTAAACAATAAAAACTTTTTTGTAGTTTGCGGTTATTGTCCCCAAATTTCATCTACAAGAGACATCCCACACCCTTTGATATACACTTTCATCAAAGCATGCTATGTAATTGAAGAAAGCTAATATTTTAAGACTTTATCCTCTCGTAAACTTCATCAATCAACAAATCATTTGATTCTGCAGCTTGAACAGCTAGTTGATCACAGCGTTCATTTTCAAAATGGCCATTATGACCTTTTACCCAGACATATTCAACATTATACCTAGGTGCTACCGACAAATAACGACGCCATAAATCTTCATTCTTTTTTCCTTTAAACCCCTTTTTAACCCAAGATTGAACCCAACCAAGATTAATGGAATCTATTACATACTTAGAATCAGAAACAATACGAACGGGATATTTATCAGACTTCAAACTCTCTAAAGCGACAATAACAGAAAGTAATTCCATTCTGTTATTCGTTGTCAAACGATAACCTGCAGACAACTCTTTTACCACATTATGAAAACGTAAGTATATCCCATAGCCACCATTACCCGGATTACCCTTAGCAGATCCATCCGTGAAGATTTCAATGAGAGACATTTAATTGTTTGCTTTTTTCTGATCCTCTAAAAAAATTAAATGCTTAGCCATTCTTCTCATCATCCACTTGCGAACAATAAACATCATAAAAGATAAGCCAGAAAAGAAATAATAAAAATACCATCTATCAAAACCTTCTAAAAAACCCATGACCGTAACTACCAATAGCGAAGCAATGGATAGAGCTAGCCAAAAATAAAGCATAATCTTGTTGTATAAATTCATCCTACTTTTATTTAATTTAACGTTAATTTACCTCTTGGTCGCATAAAATCATACCGTTTAAAATCATGATTTGTTTTAATCCCATCACCCAATAAAACACCATCTTTAGAGTGAATTATCACTTGTCTGTTTGTAAAAATTGATTTATGCTGTGTATGAAAATGTAACTCTTCTGTTTCTAACCATTGGTGATTAGCAACATTTTTGAACCGAACCGAATCCCACACCACAACTGAACCATCTTCATTGATATTCCCATTCAGAGCAGTAAGATGAGATTTAATGACACCGATGGATGAAAAAAAGAACACTTCTACCCCACCCTTTAATTTAGTGATTTTTGAAGGATTAATAAAAGATTCAGCATAAGCGGCTTTAAGTCGAACTTTAGCAAAACCGCTGTCAGTATACATCAAATCTAAACCCTCAATTCTTTCAGCAGGATCTGAAGATTTGTATGTGATTTTTTTAATTGAATCTAACTCGTTTTCACAAGAAAATAAGACGAGAAAGAAGGCGAAAAGCAGAATAAAACTAAAATTCATAAACCAAATTAATCAATTTTAGTTTGTTTAAACCATCGCTCATAAACAGCTGGAGAAATAGAAACGCCCACAGAACATTGAAGAAGTGTTTCTTTCAATGACAAGTCAAGTGTAGAACGATTAATAAGTCCAAAAGCAATATTAAGAGAAGATAATGAACGTTGAACTATGATAGGCAATCCTAAGCCAAAGGTAAATCCAGAAGATACGACTTTAGAACCATTATACATCCATGGATCTGAACCTGTAAACCCTCCAATTCGATACCTAAGTCGACTTACTAATTTAATGCTCTTAGAACGATCTAAAAAGTCATAATGAGGAGCGTATTGTATGCCAAGATGATAAGAAGTCGTAGAATTAAATTCAGGAAAATTATCGTTTGATTTAACCTTATTCCAATCAGAAAACTTACATTCTCCAGTAATAATAAATTGCATCTTTTTATTCGACGACATATTCACATTGGAATAGGGAATATATTCATATTTAAACCCAAAAGACCCGCGATTAGGTAATGAAAAAACACGTGAAAATGATGTGTCAGTGAGGTAGTTGTAGTAAGCTACATTATTAACATCTATCGAAACTGCCTTAAAACTGAGAACGGAACTACTTAGCTTTATTTCAGGTTCAAGAACAGAAGCAATCGTAAAGCGATGATCTCTTAAAGCAGGTGAACTATACGAAAATCCAAACTTAAATTCATAATCCTTAAATTGAAATGATTTTTTTGAAATAGAACCAATCACAGGACTATTAAACGTTTTTGTTTCAATTGTATTTCTATTACCAAAAATATAAGCCGTATTAAGACCAAAAGACAAGGAATGATTTTGAAGCAACATTCGATATGATACCCCTAAAAAAGCTTCCGAAACAATTCCATTACCTAAAAAAGAAGATCTTAAGGTATCTGAATTAAGTATATTGATGGATGAAACTTCATATCCTGTGGTAGAAAAAGGCTTTATCCCCGCACAAATCCCAAAATTATTAAAAAAAGAAAGCCCAAAAGCGAAATGATCAATTGAAATCAATGACCTATTAGTTTTTAATTGATTCTCCAATAAAGAATAATTCAAGGAAGACATTCCTAAAGAAAAAATAGGTTGACCTTTACCTAGACTACTATAAGAAGAAGGATTAAAAAAATTTAAGTTCGTAGAATCGATTAATGAAACCGATGCATTACCGAGTGCCCCAAAGACAAAATGATTGGAGGAAGTTAAATCTCCAACACCATAATGAGTGAATGGGGAAGAAATAGATTGTTGGGCACTACTATACTGAAGAACACAACAGTAAAAAAAAATAAATAACTTAATACGCATGAGAGTGAATCGAGTAATACAGACCATATAAAGTCAGGTTCTGTTCAACAAAGATGTTATTTTTTGAATCAATATCAAAACAATGCGCATCACCACCTGTGACAAATATTGTTAAATCCTGATAACGAGCAACATAATAAGACACGAAATGATTGATCTCGCCTTGTATTCCCTGCATTACTCCTGAATGCATACAACTCTCAGTAGAATCCCCAATAATTGGAGCATTAGAATCATCATTTAAGAGAGGCAATAAACCTGTGTAGTCGTGAAGCGACTTATACCTTAATTTTATTCCCGGTGAAATAGAACCACCTAAGTAACACTTATTTTGATCAATTACATCGAATTTAATACAAGTGCCAATATCGATGACTAAGGCACTCGATGTAGCTAATTTTGAAGCAGCTAGGACATTTGATAATCGATCTGAACCTAACGTTTCAGGAGTTTGATACACATGCTTTAGAAGCAATTCTTGTGAGCCATTAAAAGAAATAGGGTTTTGTAGCATTTGTAAAATCCAACGTGTATCTTTATCTGATCGAACAGAAGAAACAACGGAATTAGTAAATCGATACTCAAGAAGAAAAGATTTTAAATCATTCCATTCTTCATTTCCAAAACGTATAACTTCAACAAGTGCTTCATTTTTAAAAACACCTATTTTAATTCGCGTATTACCGGCATCAATAACTAACGTCGTGTCTTTATAGCTCTTAATCATGATACATATAGTTTAAACCGATAAATCAGTAATTTATAAAAAACCTTATAAAAGACAAAAATAGTTCGAATTTTTGAAAAAAAACACTAAAAAAACACCCTAATTAAATAATATAACTATATTTGCATACTTAAAGGAGGGAGCGTAGCTCAGTCGGTAGAGCAAAGGACTGAAAATCCTTGTGTCGTGGGTTCGATTCCCTCCGCTCCCACAAAAAAGGTGTTTCTATGAAACACCTTTTTTTGTTTTTTTTACAATACACATTAAAGATTGTATTAGATTTATAAAAAAACCATGAAATCCATCCTATTATTCTTCTTTTTAACTTATTCTATTTTCGCTAAAAGTCAATACAGTATTGGATTTGGCTATGCTGCAACCCACCCATTAGCTGATTTTTATAATGGCGAATATAAAGATGGCAATGGTTACGACCTACATTTTTTAAGCAAACCATTTCCTAATTTTTCTAATATACAAATTCAAGTTGGAGCGGATATAAACTATTTTGATGCTGGAATTCGAAAAACAACCATCAGTTTAAAAAACCCATCAGATGCACTTGCCGACTATAAAGTAAGTAATTCACATTCTGCCTTGAGTTTTAAAACACGATTTATTACACGACCAAATAGAGTGAGATTTCATGCAGATATTGACCTTGGGTCTAGAAAATTCAGGACTCTTGAAACAGTCAAATTACAAAAAGAAGATCCGAATTATGAATCAACACGTGATTCAAGTTTAATGAGTCAAAATGCTTTTTTTACAGGGTTAACTTCGGGTATAATGTATCGTATCACAGATTGGTTTTATATAGACCTCTATTCTAGGATTGATTATGGCCTCAGCGCACAGTGGTTTAGAATAGATTCATATAGTGTAATAGACGATAGTCCGATTTATAAACTTTATGACTACAAAACAACAGATACGCCTTTGTTATGGATAGGATTAACAGCCACATTTAATATTGGAAGAAATACAGAAGATGAACCTGAACAAAATTTTAATTCTTATCAATATAAAAAAACAAGTCCTCCTTCAAACACGAAAAATAATACAAACGAACGAGATCAATACCAATATAATGAAACTATACCAATACAAAAATCGCCACGCCCTGCCCAAAAGCCTTATATTAAAAAGAAAGCAATTGAATTAAAAAGTCCCAGAGAAAATTAAACAGCGAATACGATAGCTATACATTTAAGAAAAACATACTAACATTTCTGAATTTTATAGCAAACATAACTACAAAACAGTCCAATCTACTTGTTCTTTTTCATCAATATATCTTCAAAAAATAGTTGCATAGCTTAGGCTATGCAACTATTTTTTTTATCGTCTTGATAAAAAATCACTTCGCATATTTGGCCTATTTTATAATTACATTTGGTTTTACTTAAGTGCCTCATTAAACGTATTTACATCAGGATAAGATAATAATGCTTTATTAAAAAACGAAATTGCCTCCTCTTTTTTTCCTTGAGCAAACATAACCCAACCAGCCAAGCTATTTCCGTCAAAATCTAATGGGTAAAAACCCAGATAAGACGATAAAAAAACCCATGATTTATTATAATCAGCTCGATTATAATAAATCAAACCCAAACGATACAAAGAAGATGCATGTGCTGGGTCAACAGCAATTATTGCTTTATATTGTTCAATCACTTTATCCCATTTTTCCATAGAAGCTAATGGATTAACATAAGCCAAACGTGCCTCGATATTTTTCGGATTTAAATCAACTACTTTTTTATAAAAAGCACAAGACTCAACAAACTTTTTATTCGCATAATTCAACCATCCTAAACGCATAGTAACCTCATATACACCTTTATCATATGGAGTTATTTCTTCGATTGCTTTTGCATATTGAAACTGTGATTCAGCAGCATAACTTTTTTTAAATGCATTTCTAAGTGAAGCTGAATACTGAGAAAACCCAGGAAAAGAGATCAACAAAACAGCACTAATAATAAACCTTTTCATACCTTTTTTTTAAATTAATTAAACCTATTTATTTAATTCCCAACACCTTATTGAAACTTGCATCATAGGGGTTAACCAACAATGCTTTTTTAAAAAAAACGAACGCTTCTTCTTTTTTTCCAACAGAAAATTTAATCCAACCAGCCAAACTATTCCCATCAAAGTCAAATGGATATAAGTGGATATACTGTTGTATAAACTTCCAAGATAAGCTATACTCAGTTCGATTATAATGGATTAAACCTAACCGATAAAGCGCAGTTGGATTTCCACTATCATACTTCAAAATAACTTTATAATGTTCGATTACATTATCCCATTTATCAAGTGTTCCTAAAGGATAAACAATTCCAAGACGCGCCTCAATGCTATATGGCATTTTAGCAATCGCTTTTTTATAAAACGATATTGATTCGAGGTACTTTCCAGCTTTATAATGTAACCAACCCATACGAAGATTGACTTCATACAAAGATTGATCACTCACTTTATTGAGTTCTTCTATTGACTTCAGGTATTTCAACTGAAATTCAGCATCATAACTTTTCCGAAAAGCCTCCTTATTATCAAGTTCAGATTGAGCATTTAATGATAAAAAGGAGAAAAAAACTCCAAAAATAAGCGCGTATCTAGTTAGAACTTCCATGTCAAAGTTGTTATAAGTGATTGGTTTAAAATTAATTCAGATGATGAAGACAATGCTGGATTATACCGATTTATTAGGCTTTCCCTTCGCATTAAATCATATCGTAAAGCAGCAGAAAAGAAAGAAGTAAAAGGGTATTGTATATTGAATCCTGTCTTAGTAATTAATTTATCGGATATATTAAAAATAACATACCCGTTTCCATCACAAAAATTTGTTAAGTCTCCACCAAAATAATAAAGATCAACCCACGATTTTTTACCAATTAAAAACCCCGTCTTTATGTTGTATACCATTCTATTTTGTGAATCACTTTTAGAATATGCACAGCCAGATGAGACTAAAAAAGAACCATCTCCAAAAACATTACACGTTAATTGTGATCCAAACTGAAGGAAAAGTGAAGAGTCAATATAGGCTGATGAAAGAGATAAAGAAGATGTCCATTTTCGAACAGTTTTACTAATACCTAACGTTGCTAAATAATTTGATTGGTTTAACTTCAAAATATCATACTTGTAAACCTTAGAAGCAGTATCAAAACTCACACTATTTTTTATTGCGTGATAAGAAAATAAGTTCCCTCCTAATTGAATTAAGAGGCCTTTATTGCACTGAATATTAACTCCAGTATAAAGTTGATATTGTTTAACTCCATAGTGGGCAAGAGAGTCGAGGGATATTGAATTTTGAGAATATGAAATATATTGCTTTCGTTTATTTTGAATGTAAGTTATACCATGATAAAATGAAAATCTTTTTCCTAACTGATACCCTAAACCTACCTGATTATATACTACCTGACTAAGCCGATCGCTTTCTGCATACAAACCATCAGAAGTTAAAAATGCATTTCGATCAGTAAATAAAGCAGATGGATTAACCCATTGAAATCCGGATTCGATAACAAGAAGATTTTGATTCCCTAATAATCCCAAATAAAAAGAACGATTTGATAAAGGAAACTTAGATGCAATAAGCCGCGCAGAAGACACATCGTTAAGATAAAGATAAGCGAAAAAGAGCTTGTCTTTTGAATACAAGTCAGCAGGATAAAAATTCAACGCTTTCTCTAAATGATAAATAGCATGTGCATAATTCCCTATTCCAAAATAAAGTAAACCCAAACGAAGACGTAAATAATAAAAATCATTGCCTTGATTTATGGATTGATTTACTAAATATCTTAGACTAACTATATCAGATGAAGAATAATACACCAAAGACATACTATCAATATAAGATTCCTTCATGTTCTTCTGTGAAAAAAAAGTATTTGCACTCAGCATAAAAAAAAACACTACGAAATAACGCATACAGCTTTTAAATTTAAGTGTTTACCAAATACATAAAACTCATACAATTGACTGTCTTTTAACACCGTATTATATTCAAATGCCTTTTGTTTAATTCCTCCTATTCTAATTTCAGCTTTTGATTCTAAGGTAATCTGATTCGATAAATTAGCATCATCAATATTCGCATAGCACATTGAATAATGTGTTTTGAAAAACTGATAAAATGGCGCAATAAAATCTTGTAAAACCTGAAGGAATTTTATGGATAATGTATCCATCGGATATTGCTCTTCAATGATTAAACCTTTGTAAAAACCAAAAATCAACTTGTAGTGTGCTAAATAAAAATGATGAAGTAATCCAGACTTATCTCCGATAAAACTCGTGAAAATGAGCATATTACCATCATTATAGAAATATGCGTACGATTTAGATTCACTACAATATAAAAAGGTTAAATTATATGCATCTGTAAAAATTTCCCAATTTTCTGAACCTGAAATAACACCCTCATCATAAATATCAAAGTGAAATTTCTTACCAGGAATAAAATCGAATGCCGATTTAAGCAACGGATTGACATCTATCGTTTGAATAAGCTGACCTTCTTGAGGAATATCAAACGTTTTTAACTTCCATTCTTTATGTTCATTTAATAAATAATAAGCCAACGGATAAGAGCGTGTTTTTTCTCCAATCAAAGGAGTTGCTTGCAATTGAAAATGAATATGCGGTTCTGGCGACCTACCCGAATTACCGCAATACCCAACAATTTCACCCCTTTTAACAAAATCACCTACAGCGACTTTAATACTCCCTTTTTTCAAATGACTTAACTTACTATATAATCCATCAACATGAAAAATAACAATTGAATTCCCCCAATTTTGGAGGGTATTAACACCTCGTATTTCATTATCATCAACATGATCAACAATTGATGAAACATATCCATCAGCACAAGCTACTACCGGCTTATTGAAACAATAAAAATCAGTAAGATTCGTCCCAGATTGCTCGTAAGACTTCATTTCTTCATCAAGTACAATGAAGTCAAACGCTTTAGACCAGTCACCCAAATGCGTTATTTTTCCATCATGTGCTTGAGAAACCATCCACTCACCCCAAAATGGCAAATGAATCGGAATGTAATTAAACTGACGTAATCGGTTATTAGAATTTAAATGAGCAGCTAAATTTTTTTCTGGAGAATGCAATTGATAAATAACCTTATGAATGTAACTTACCCTAATTCGATAATAAAGAATGTATAAAAATAAGACCACTATCAAAGAAAAAGGCAAAGAATAAACAGGTAAGTCCAAAGGAGTTAAAATCCTATTCAATCCAAAAAAAAGTAAAATCATAATTGGCATTAAGACCATTGAAAGCAGATAACTCACAAAAGAAGGAACTAAGTATATTCCACCAATTGCAATTGAAAGAAAAATGAAACTTAATCCAACAAAATTAGTCGATAAATCAGCTAAATTGCCCCCGAAAAAAGAATAACAAAAGTATCCTACAAAAAAACCAAGTAAACTAAGCGAAAAAGCGATCCTAGAATAGACAATCAAAGCAATTGCCATAAGTGTACCTGAAAGTAAATTTGGCAAGAAAAATAAAGCCCCTAATGATTTTAAATAAATTCTAAAAAAAGAAGGAATACCACTAAAAACAGTATCTAGCTGATTTAGGAAAAGTAACCAATCTGAAATTGTATTACCCGAAGATGGATGAAGTGTGTTTAACGGGTAAAGTATGTGGTGATGAACATCCAATGCAGTCATTTCAGTCGATGCACTAAGAACAATCCAAGCAGTGAAAACGAAAGGAATACTCAGTGAAGGTAACAGGTATTTATGTAATACTGCATGAATGAAATTCCCTATTAAAACAGACAAAAATCCCACACAAAAAATAACTGCAACTAAAATTAAATTAAGCTCAAAAGTATACACCAATCCAAAAGCAACCAACATAGCGTCAAATCCATAATATCCTTTCCTAATGGATTCAGTATTTAGACCAATAAGCAAAGAAAAAACATTCGCAGAAAGAAGCCCTAACAAACCAGCTATTCCTGCTATTGGGTTAACAAATGAAGCTATCAAAAATAGAAATCCAACTATTTTATTTGTTGAGAAAAATAAAATAGCATGCGTATTCAAGATAGATTCAATCCACCAAAAAGGATGTTTAATACTATAATACTGCTCTTTCATGTAGGTTGATAGAATAACAAAAAAAGCAATTATTGAACATAATATTCAATAATTGCTTTGAGATAACTCATATTATAAATTAATGGATTTTAAATATTCTGGCATACGCTCCATTTGAGTAATGGTATCTACCGTTTCATTTTCACGAATAACGTGAGGTTTACCATTCGTATCAATCAAGACCACTTTTGGACGCATCGCAATAAACTGCATCCACTGAGTCATATTATAAGCTCCAACTTTATGGACAACCACCTGATCACCTTTATTCAGAGCAGGAAGAGTAACACTCTGTCTCACAACATCAATATTCATACATAAAGGACCGTATAAGACCATCTCTTCTGTATGTGAAGAAAATTCTTGAGCAGGGGTAATTTTATGTTCATACCAAAATGCTGTAAATAAAATATTGACACCAAAATCCATTATTGTTGCTCTACGCCCATCAGACAATCGTTTATTCGCAATAACACTGCCTAATAAATAACCAGCATCATCAATCAAAGCCCTTCCAGATTCTAGAATTAATAATGGAAGATCTTCTTTTGGAAATCCATAGTTTAAAATCGTAGTTGTAATAGCCTCCGCAAATTCATCAATCGATGGAATAACATCTGAACCAGGTAAATAAGAACCTCTTAGGTTGTTAGCAGAAGGGAAACCTCCCCCTAAATCTAAGTATTGAATACTTTTCTTATATACATATTTAATATTAACAGCTAAATCAGCTAATTTTGAAGCAGCAACAGAATAAGGAGCAGTAGATAACATAAATGTTCCAATATGAGAATGAAGCCCTACCAATTCTAAGTATTCAGAAGCCATAATTTTAGTAATCGCATTCCAAGCTTGACCTGACTCATAATTAAATCCAAAACGATCCCATACAGGATATACTCCAGTATCCATATTAACCCTGATTGCAACCTTTGCAGATTTTTCCAATTTAGTAGTTAACTCAATTAAATCATACAATTCATCAAAATGATCAATATGAATGTAAGAACCGTTTTCTATGGCAACTTGCATATCATCTTTGGTTTTTTCTGGGCCATTAAAAATGATTTTATTTCCAGGAACACCATTTTGAATTGCTTTAGTATACTCAAAAATCGATACTACTTCCGCCCAAGAACCCTCTTGATGAAATACATTACAAACCGCATCTATGTAGTTGGTTTTGTAACTCCACGCAAATTGAACTTTAGGATAACGTGTTTTAAAAGCCCGAACTGCATTTTGATATGTTTTACGAATCGTTCTTTCAGAAATAACAAAACATGGAGATCCATATTTTGCAATTAACTCTTTCACCGAAACTCCATCAATATGAGTGAAAGGTGCATATTCTGTTCGAGTACCATATTTATTCATCAATCCCGTATTCATTTTACGAATGGCAGGTCTTTCATATTTCATTTTTTGCGTTTCCATATTATTCTAATTTTACTATTAGTTAATTTAAATATTTACAATTCTCCGAAAGCGGATATTTTTTGAAATTCAGATACATCCGTAATTAAATCCCATGCATATCTAATAAAAAGTTTTCCAACATCATAACCTTTATAAGGATCTACTTTTTGACCTAAAGCTAACTTTGCTAATGCGGCTGGTTGATTTTGTCCTGCACCAACAGTCAAATAAATCCAAGCAGGAAAACGAGGATTGACTTCCATAATATATGGTTTTCCTTCTTTTGTTCTCATAATTTCAATTTCAAAACCTCCCCTCCAATGAGTAGCTTTAATGAATTTTTCAGCAAGTTCAATTAAAGTAGGTTCTTCTAGCGTAATCCCAGCCCACGCTTTTCCTTTGTCAGTAATAAACAATTTACGCATTGGCACTGCACTAATGGTAACTCCATTTCCATCACCTAAAGCAGCAATATTAACCTCAGTACCTGAAATAAACTCTTGAACAATAATAGGGAGTCCCCATTTTGCATTCAATGCATGAAATGCTTTCTGAGCTTGCTCAAGGGTGTAGGCAACCGTAGCTTCATAGTATTTCCCTTTAATAACCATTGGATAACCAAATTCTTTCGATACTGAATGTAAATCCGTTATATCGTAAATTGTTTTGTCTTTTGGCACTAAAAACCCATGTTTCTCACCAAATTCAAACAAATTAATTTTATCTCTCGATTCTAATTGTTCAGCAGTAGGAAGAAAAGTAGCGGTACCCATTTCTTTTAAAGCTGGGCCAATTTTAATAAAATTAAATAATTCAGCATCAAAATTTGGAATAATAACATCCACTTTTTCAATAGAATGAATATATGCTAATCTGTTTAATAATGCTTCAGTTCCGGCAGCAGGATATGGGATTTGATATACTTTATCAGCAATACCTTCCATGTAAATTCCAGGTTCAAGAGATTCATAAGACAACCCAATAATTCTTAAATCAAAATCGACACAATCTCTTAAGCCACGAATAACAGCAACTCCGGGTCCAGGGCTATCTACAGCGTTGAGACCAGTAACAGCTATTGTTAATTTAAGTTTTTTAGAATTAGTCATGATTTACTAAATAATGATCTTTTAACTGAGCTATAAAATCTTCAACGTCTTTTTCTAATAGAATTGGGTCTACATCATACGTTTCAAGTAATGATTGCATAATTTGACTCATTGACTTATTTTCTTTCAATAATCTAATTAAATCCGCACCAACATTATTAGTAGAGAAGGAATCTCCATTGTAAGGATTAAAAATAAACCCGTTATCACTGACTGCTAAATTTGAATGTATCTTCATAATTATTAATTTTTAATGACTCTTTATCTTATGAAACAAAGATTAAAAATAAATATACATAAATAAAAAAAATGATACCTAAAAGGAAAAGAAAAGGATAAAGAGGTGTTTTTCGTCGAAAATAAACAAAGCATTAATCCTCAGACAAATCTAATCCTAAGGCTTTATATAATAAAAGTCTATAATTGTCACCTATAAGAAGTTCGTTTCCATCAATAATAAGGCGAGATTTCTTGATGGATGAAATTTTACATAAATTAACAATATATGATTTATGAATTCTCTTAAACCCTAACAAATCCAAACGATCTTCAATCGATTTCAAACTCATACGAGTTATAATCGATTTTGGATTTCCACTAATGAAAATTTTTATGTAATCTTTTAGACCTTCTATAAACGAAATGTCTGAAATCGATATTTTAATTAAACTATAGTCCGAATTTACGAATAAGAAATCGGGTGGTAATTGCTTTAAGACAGAGGGAGTAGATTGTTTTGTTAATAATTGCACTTCCCTTACCTTAGAGACACTTTTATAAAATCGATCAAAAGAAAATGGTTTTAAAAGGTAATCAATCACATCCAGCTCAAATCCCTCTAAGGCATATTTAGTGTATGCAGTTGAAAAAATAACATAGGGACGTTGTTTTAGTGATTTAATAAATTGAATTCCAGAAATCTCAGGCATTTCAATATCAATAAATAGAAGGTCAATTTGCTCTGTTTCTAAAATAGTAAATGCATTAATCGGATTATTACAAATAGCAACTAATTGTAAAAAAGGAACTTTACGAATAAAATCCTCCATCATCTCTAGAGCAAGAGACTCATCATCAATACATAAACAACGTATCATTTATCAAAATTTAGTTTGAAATCTACGTAAAAAAAACGTTCATCTTTACTTAACTTTAAGTCAAATCTTCCTGGATAAAGCAATTCAAGTCTTCGCTTAACATTCACTAAACCAATACCATGATCATTTTGATCCTTAATTCGTATAACAGAACTATATTTATTTTGGGTAAATAAGCGTATGTATTCAGCTGTAATCTCAATATCAATTTTAATAAAAGGAGTTTCTAACACATTTGTTCCGTGCTTAAACGCATTTTCAATAAATGGAATTAAAAGCATTGGCTCTATAAATCGATCTATTTTTTGATCATAAATGATTTTTTTTTGTATTTCTACGGTCTTTCCAAAACGAATATCTTGAAGAGAAATATAACTATTTATGTATTCTAATTCATTTTCAATACTTACTTTTTCTTCATCAGAATCATACAACATGTAGCGAAGGATATTAGATAACATAAGGAGGGAATCTTCCGCTAAAGCAGATTTTTTTCTCACTAAAATGATACTACTATTTAAAGCATTAAAAATAAAATGAGGGCTTATCTGAGATCTTAAAAAAGACACTTCCATTTTTGATTGCTGATGTTTATTTTCTTCTGTTATTTTAAGAATAGCTATATAATCAAAGATAATCCGGTATAAAAAACTTATAAAAAAAACAATGAAAAACGGGAAGCTAAATCTTATAAAATTGAATGAAAAAAAATGATGAATATGAAAATTAAACGGAAGCACAGTTTGATTAAGCTGAAATTGAAATCCGAAAAACAACAAAAAAGATAAACAAAAAGAAACAGAAATCAAATAATATAATCTATTGAAAGAATAAACATTAGGCATTAAATAATAAAAATTAAAATAGAATAAAAAAACATGTAGAATTTGATTTAGTATCAAGTCTGTGCTAAATAAAGAAGCAGATGATACATCATTGAACTGAGAAAAAATAAATGAAATAAAATAAAAACCAACCCAAGATAAGGTGTGTATTAATTTAGTGTGCAATTTTATAAATGAATAAGACATTTACATAAAATTATCTGTTAGAAATCATTTCTTTTTCTTTTCTTTCTTGTCTTTCTTTTTTGTTTTTGTTGTTTTTTTCAAATCAGACTTAGGAAGAATAAGCTGCTGAACTGCTAAGTCTGGATCAAAATCCATTCCACGAACAAATCCTTCCGTTCTTCGATTTAAAGCATGTAAATATTCAAATCTGACCAACTCTTTCTCTTTAAATTGATTGATATACTTTTCATTTAACACATTTGATTTACCCTTTGAGTCAATAAATTTAACCGGATCTTTCTCTCCTTTACCAACAGGGATTAACCTTCTAATATCAATTCCTTTTTCTTCTACCAAGTACTTGACGCATTCATTTGCTCTACTGTTAGATAATTTTTGATTTAATTCATCAGAGCCCCTAGAATCAGTATGCGAGCTT
Source organism: Chryseobacterium gleum (assembly GCA_945897755.1). Lineage (GTDB taxonomy): Bacteria > Bacteroidota > Bacteroidia > Flavobacteriales_D > Crocinitomicaceae > CANHVK01. The sequence continues at coordinate 44,508 of CAMDGH010000003.1, forward strand.
AATTCGAGGATAAGTTTGGGGTACTTCATCATTACATCATAAACAAAATTTAATGAATCCTTAGAGTTAATTGTCGAATCGTTTAGTAAATCAGATTTCCCATAAGCGTATCTAACCTCTGGTATTCTAATTTTTTCTTCTGGAATTAACAATGGAACATCTATAATAAAGTTTTGATCTGATCGCAAGCCCCTTGTAGTAAACTTTGTTTCACTTTTATTTTTTTCAGCCCCCTCTTTATAAGTTAAAATAGTATAGTCTGTATTTTCTTTAATTACACGTTCTCCATTTGACTTAAGATCAAAAAAGATTGCTCCATTTTTATTCGTAAATCCTTCAAAAGTAGAACTATCAGAACCAATAAGGACAATTTTTACATTTTGAAGCTTTTTTTCAGACTGGCCTAATTTACTAACCAGAATTTTCAAATCATACACATTAGGAGGTAATTGATACTTATATAAGTCTGGTTTAAATGTATTACCCAAGCTTCCTTTTCTTTCTGAGGTAAAATAACCCTCTCCTTCATTAACCTCGATAAGACTATAATCATTAGACTCTGAATTTCTCGGTAACCCAATATTTGTAGGATTTTCCCATAAATACATTCCAGAACTTATCTTTTTATCCGCTTTAAATATATCAAGACCTCCAAAACCAGGCAACCCATCACTTGCATAGTAAAGATCTTCATATGCATTAAATGAAGGAAACATCTCATTCCCTGCAGTATTTATTTCAGGACCTAAATTTACTGGTGGAGACCATATAGCCGCTTTTTTAGAATATTGAGAAGACCATAAATCTTTACCTCCATATCCTCCTGGTAATTCAGCCGTAAAAACCAAGAACAGTCCATCAGCTGAAACACAAGGATGCCCAATGGAAATGGTATCATTCGTTTTGATAGGTAGTTTAATCGGTTCAGCCCATTCCTTTCCTCTTACTTCAGACATCCATATTTCACACCCTAAATTTTTATTTTTTTCAAATGGACAACGTGTAAAAAACATTTTTTTGAATTTACTATCGAAACAAATCGTACCCTCATTAAATTCAGTATTTACTTTTTCACCAGGAAAAAGCTGTGGTTCTCCCCAATTGCCTTTTTTATCGATCTGAGACACCCACAAATCCATATGAGATTGACATGATCTAGGGTCAACACCTCCATTATTCGCATTAAATCGATCAGAACTAAAAACCAATTGTGTTTTCTTTTTATCTGAAAAAACAGGAGACATTTCAAAACCATCTTTATTTAACACTTGAATATTGGATACAAGGTAGCTAGATTTGTTTGTCTCTGAATCTGTTGACATTTTACATGATTGAATTCCAGCATCAGCCCTTGAGTCTCCTGGAACTAATTGCTTGTAAACTTGATAATTTTCAAGTGCCAATTTGTGATCACCAAGATAACGTATCATCTCAGCATAATAAAAAACGACATCTGGCTTGAAACGTTGGTAATTATGAATCATTGCTTTTTGATACCAATCTAAGGCATTTTTAAAATCTTCTAATTTTCGATAAGCATCAGCCGTTTTATATGCCATATCACCTTTTCTTTCGGAAGATTTCCTATGTTTAATGTTTACCTTTTCATAAGCATCAATAGTCAACTGAATTGCATCACAATAATTTTCATTAACATAACTTCTATTTGCTTTCTTTATCTCCTTTGGATCTTGTTGACCAAAAGAAATAAAAAAGGAAAAAACTAAAAAAAATAAAATGAAAAATTTCAGCATAAAAAATCTTTTAAAAAGAAATGAATGCTATAAATATAATGATAAAATACAAATACAAACATTCAAATAGAACTGAATTTATTACGAGTCCTTTAAGGTTGCAGTATAATTCTCCCATTTAGCAATCAGTTCTTGGAATCCTTTCGGTAAATCAGTATTAAAAAACAAAGGCTCATCTGTGATCGGATGAACAAAACCTAAGGTTTTGGCATGAAGCGCTTGCCCAGGCAACAAAGAAAAACAGTTATCTATAAATTGTTTATACTTTGTATGTGTGGTTCCTCTTAATAATTGATCTCCACCATATTCATTATCATTAAACAAAGGATGACCTATCGACTTTAAATGAGCTCTGATTTGATGAGTTCTTCCTGTTTCAAGTTTACATTCAATCAAAGTAACAAGACCAAATCTTTTTAAAACGGTGTAATGAGTAACAGCATGTTTACCATAATCTCCATCTGGGAAAACAGTCATCATTTTTCTGTTTTTTAGAGATCTTCCTATATGACCAACAATAGTGCCCTCATCTAAATCAATATCACCCCATACTAAAGCATTATAAACTCTTTCTGTCGTTCTATCAAAAAATTGTTTGGCTAAATGTGTTAAACAAAATTCTGTTTTAGCAATAACCATAACACCTGTTGTGTTTTTATCTAAACGATGAACTAAACCCGGTCTACCAAAATAATCCTCGGATTTGGTTGGTAGATTATCAAAATGATAAACAAGTGCATTCACTAATGTTCCCGTGTAATTGCCACAACCAGGATGAACCACCATTTTTGATGGCTTATTAACAACAGCCAAATAACTATCCTCATATATAAAATCTAATGGGATATTTTCAGGCAATAACTCAATTTCACGAATAGGATAAGGGAAAACGATTGATATCTCATCTCCCGGCTTGACTTTATAATTTTGTTTAACAACAATTTTATTAACAACTACATTCCCATTACGAGCAGCTGTTTGGATTTTACTCCTAGAGGTATTTGGCAGTCTATCTAATAAAAATTTATCAATACGAACTACCTCTTGACCTTTATCAGCACTAATTCGATGATGCTCATATAATTCATCTTCTTCTAGTTGAATTCCATCTTCCTCTTCTTCCTCTATCATACAACTATAGTTTAATTAATTTACGCGTAATTCCAGAAACCTTATCTTTTAAAAAATAAGTACCTATTTCTAATTGAGAAACTGAAAACTGTAATTGAGTAGGTGCAAATTCGAACAAAATTCTACCCATACCATCAATTAATTGAGATCCAAGATAGTTTGGTGAGCGACTTGTAATATTCACTTCCTCAGAAGCAGGATTTGGCGAGAAAGAAAATAAAGGGATAGATATTTGATCCGAAAGAGACAATTCATTATTAATGTTTGATTGAAAAACAGGGCGCATCATTAAAGATCCAATTTCATTAGAAGATTTCCAATTAGACAATTGGTCATTTGAATAAAAAAGTTTCTTTTGTGCATACCCATTCCTGTCAAATCCAATATTTAATGGATCTTGGTCAATCTGTCTTAAACCAATAAAAAACTTACCTGTAATCGGTAATCTTCGGTAATCTTTAAAATAATAATTTGAGAATCCATTTTTAAGATTCTGGTATATTGGTTGACGTAATGAAAAGTCATCGTCTTCGTAAAGTAAAACACCCGGTTTACCATTATTTTCAGCCCAAATCTTTAAACCAAAAATCTTATTCGATTTATCAGACACAGAAGGTGCAAAATGAATTGAAACACCAACAAGACTATCATTATACACATAAGGGTCAAACAAATAAGCAAGTTGAGCATGGGAAGACTTTAATCCGTATGCTGCCTCAGCAGTACCATCATCATAAGCATAAAAATCTTCAAAAACTTGACTATAAATAGAAAAATCATTTTCAGGCAGATTTTCAAACTGCGCAGAAACAAACGTTTTCACAAAAAAAGAAGCTTTTTTAGACGACAATTGAGAGTTGAAAAAGAATTTATTTTTCAACTCGTGAAAACTCTCATACAAGGTATTCGCTTTATAATTTAAATCAGAATTTGATAAAATATCACCTGAAATACTTTGTTTATAGAGTGTTGAATTAGCATCATAAACCTCAAAAAAAGCACCACTTTGATTATTTGCATCGGAATTACTTAAATTACGTAAACTAATTTTAAGTGAATCAGTCAACTTATCTGATTGATTAATCAAAAAATGAGCCCAAGGAACTGATTCATACTCTTTAAGAATAGATCCCGAAGGATATACCAACGCAAAATCTTTAAAAATCTCTTCTTGATACCCTGAAAACTTTTTAAAGCTCACATAATCAAGATGGAAATGATCTAAACTTCCCGACAAATCTCCAAAATTCACAAACCGGAATTGAAATCCAAGACCTAGAAATGTTGAATCTAAAATAGGGAAATGGACTTTTTTAAATTCTTTACTTTCTTTTAAAAAATCAGTTTCATTATCAGCTACCGTAGAAGACCATACAGAAATCCATTTCGCAGATTTAGGATTGTAAAACTGAAGACAAAGAGAATCGTGTTGTTGCTTTAGCCCAACAGACATGTTTTCTGGTGCGTCTCCGAAACCCTTGGGTTGAAATAAAAAACTAAAATAAACAGAGTCTTTCAATTTTAATCCATTCAAATCAAAAGGTTTAGATGTCAAATAATCTGCATATCCCCTCATTTGAGAATTTATATAATACGGATAACCATATTGGTTTAATCCATCAAAAGTGACAACACCTAAAGTTGGAGGGTTAACTGCATAATGATCATTTCGGTAAGCATTACTATCTAACCAAAACGCATTTTTATCATTTAATTTACTAAAAAAAAGCACTACCGAATCCTGAACAATATCGGAATAAAGATTCACGGTATCCATTATATTAAGTGATCCGCCTATCGTATCAAACAAAGAATAAGCCGGATAACAATTTATAGCTGACTGTTTAATTGGATATGCTGATAGATCAAAAAAAATAAGAGGTAAATTCGGAAGAGGTATTACCGTATCTTTTTTTGAAACAAAATCATGCCTAAAAAGATATGAATTTTTATACCCATATCTAAGAGTAGGGTCAATTGGTTTTAAATCTGCTAATTTTAAATACTTAAAATACTTTTTAGAGTAAACATTTAAATCGTTATAGTCACTTAGGTAACTCTGAAAATGATTTTGAGAAAAGTCATCGACAAAACGCTTATTTATATTTAATGTATCAGAAATATAGATAAAAGAAGAGTCTAATGACCCTCTTTTCTTTAAAGAAAAACTTTCCGCAGATTTAGCAAAAAGAGGACCGCAAAATTCTTGACAAAAACTAAATTTGGTAAACAAAAAAAGTAGAAGGAAAAAACTGATTTGAACTAAATACAAAAAAAAATTATTCTTCATCCTTTCCATAATCAGGATCTCGTTTGAAAAATCTTTCCAAATAAATAACAATATCAGATCCAGGAGACCTTAGATTACCTTTAAAAAATTCTGGAGTCTGCATAGCTACACGAGCACTTAAAGTGTCTTGCCTTGTAATACATTCTTTACAATCACCAACAATTATTGAAACTGATGGAAGGTCGTAAATTAATGAGTCTACTTCTGACAACCTTAACCCATACAAATCTGGGACTTGAAAAGGAGATGCATCTGATTTTTTTCCAATCACTAAATAAATAACCGAACCATAAGGAACCTTATCACCCTCTGTAATAATTCTTCCATTAAACTTTTGATAAATCACAGCATCAATTTCATTTGGGCTTAACTTATATGTAAAATCGAACTTTAATCCCCTGTTTTTTAGTATACATTCTGCATAACGCTTTGATAGTCGTCTTAAATCAGGAACATTTACAAATCGAACCTTTTTGGAAACACTTATTTCTAATAAACGAGTACTCTTAACAAAAACACGCGATTTTGATGTTGGTTCTGGATACTGTTTCAAAATTAATCCCTCTTGCATTTCAGGACGATAAACAGAATCAACTATCAAATAATCTAAACCACACTCATCAATAATATCATCAATATCTGATGCATTTTTACCTACAAGATTTGGCACAGCAATTTTTTCACCATGATGAGTTGTCAAATCAAGATACAACATAACACCACCAAGAACAATTATATAAATCAATATTAATAAGCCCAGTTGCTTAAGAAACATTGTTGTTAAAATAATATTATTTAATAAATGTTTAAACGACATTTGATGTAAATTACAAGCAAATATAAAAATATCTAACTGAATATACGTGATTAATTTATTTTTTGTCTATTCAAGTTTTAAATACATTAATGCTAATAACTTTAAATATTATACTAATTTAAGTACCAATTTCTTCTTTAACTTCGACTTCAATATTTGTTATTAATTTATAATTATACTAATGATAAACATAGGTATTCTATATGGTGGATACTCATCTGAGTTTGAGATCTCAAAGAAAAGTGCTACAACAATCTTCAACAACTTTCCTAAAGCTCTAAAACCCTATTTAATTGAAGTAACCCGTGATAATTGGTATGCCATTATCGGTGAAAAAAAAATAGAATTAAATATTTGGGAACTCACTTTTTTTACTGATCAAAAAAATGAACTTGACGCATTTTTAATATACACCCATGGTAAACCTGGTGAAAATGGACAACTACAAGCATATTTAGAAATGAGGGAAAAGCCAGTAATAAACTCAGGTTTTTTAGCTTCTGCCCTTTCATTCGACAAATGGTATTGCAATCAATTTTTAAGAAATTTCAATATACCAGTTGCTAATTCAATTGTTCTAAACAAAACATCAGAAATAAACATAAAGCAGATCATTCAGAAATTGTCCCTTCCATGCTTTGTAAAACCTACAGATTCAGGGTCAAGTTTTGGAATATCCAAAGTAAAAAAAGAAAGCGATTTAATTCAATCTATTGAAAATGCATTTAAAGAAGGAAATCGCGTCGTAATCGAATCAAACTTAGCAGGTGTAGAAGTTACATGTGGTATTTATAATACAAAAAACGGATTAAAAACACTTCCAATCACTGAAATCGTAAGTGAAAATGACTTCTTCGACTATGACGCAAAGTATAATGGAAAATCAAATGAAATCATACCAGCAAGAATAAGTGAAACCATAGAACATAAAATTTATGAACTAAGCAAAGAAATCTACGAATTGCTAAATCTAAAATCAGTTGCTCGAATAGATTTTATGATTGTTGATAATAAGCCTACAGTTATAGAAGTAAACACTACTCCGGGTTTTTCTTCTGCAAGTATTGTTCCTCAGATGCTAAATTATGCAAATATAAAAATAGAAGATTTCTGGAATGAAATCATAACGTTTGAATTAGCAGATCTAATATAGATACAACGCATTCATAATTGGCTCAATCTTTTTCACTAATTGAGATGAGCTACAATTAAAATTATTTACAATAATTGTAAAAGCTAACTTTTTTCCAGATTTAGTATATACATAACCAGCAAAGGATTTAACATTTTTCATCGTACCACTTTTTGCTTTTACATTACCCTCTGCAGGTTGACCAAGACAAAAACTTTTAAGGGTCCCCGTTTTACCAGCTATTGGAAGTGATGATTCAAAATCAAACAAATAACTAGAACCTTGAACATGTGTCAGCAAATCGCAAAAATTACGAGCACTTAACCGATTATATGAAGAAAGTCCACTCCCATCAGAAAAAACAGAATTAGACAAATCAAAATACTTATCCCAATATTGTTTTATATACTTAGCACCATTAGAAACAGAACCTTGACTAGTTTTTTCATTTGCGATCCATGAAACAATTGATTCAGCAAAAACATTTACACTTTTTAAATTTGTCCAGTAAACAACATCATTTAAATTCCTTCCTTTAACTGAAGCTAATTCAACAAGGGAATTATATCCAATATGATTGAATTGATTTAAAGAATCTAGGCGGATAGTTTGAATAAATCCATTTACAACAATCCCTTTTCTAAAAAAAGCATTCTTTAATTCTTCCATAAATTGAAATTCAGGATCAGGCAAACTTCCCTTAACAAGCATTTTAGGTGAGTCAGATTCTAAAAAACCTTTTGCAATTCGATCTACATTATATGGCATACCATTAATAAAACTTCCATCGCCGACACCATTTCGGGAAAGAAGAAAATTAGTGAATTTTAAACCGGAAACTTTCGGGAAGACACTATCTAAAACAGGAATTGTATTGGGTTTTTTAACATTAAAATAAAACCGTAACGAATTATCATAAACAGATAATCCACTGGGAATAGCACCATAATAATTTCCAGCATCTGAAGGAAACCAACCATTTAACAATCCTTTATAGCCAAAAGCAGAACCATCGCCAATCAAATTCCCATTTAAAGTCCTCAATCCTTTGCTGTAAAGAACATTAACAAATGTATCTAACGAAAATAAGACGCTATCTTCTTTGTTAAAGTAATAGCTACCAATTGAAATATCTGCCCCTCCTTTTACAAATAAATCACCATTTAACACCCCATACTTATCAATATTTTTATCGGAAAAAAAAGAAGTTGAAGGAGCATAATCCCGACCTAAAATCTCATAACCAGAAGCAGTAGTAAATACCTTCATAATTGAAGCAACAGGCAAGGTAAGGGAATCTTTATAGGAAAAAACGGTGTTGCCGCTATCTAAATCTACAACACAAAAACTGATTTTAGATTTTTCAATGTGTTTTAAATTTTTAAAACTAAAAAAAACACTATCAATATTAGATTGACAATAAGCTTTATTAAAAAAAAAGAAACAAAAAATAAAATAAAAAGACCTATACCTCATTTAAAAACATCCTTAAATCAAAACATATAATATATTAACAAATCATTGTCGATGAAGACGTTTATAGTCTAAGTCAAAGTTAATTATAAAGATTAAATTTGTAACCATATGCCAAAAGTTCTTCGGATAATAAATAGATTTAACCTAGGTGGCCCAACCTATAACGCCACTTTTCTAACTAAATTTATAAGCTCTGACTTTGAAACCCTTCTAATAGGAGGACTCCCAGAACAAGGAGAGTCTGATTCATTTCACATACCTGAAGAGTATGGTATAAATCCATTAATCATACCTGAATTAAAGAGAAAACCAAGTATTAAATCAGATAAAGAAGCATATCAAAAAATAAAAAAAATCATACTCGAATTTAAACCTGACATTGTTCATACGCATGCTTCTAAAGCGGGAGCTCTTGGAAGAAGAGCCGCATATGCTTGCAAGGTTCCTGTTATCGTTCACACTTTCCATGGACATGTATTTCATTCTTATTTTAATTTAATAAAAACAAACTTCTTTAAACTAATAGAACGAAGACTAGCTAAAAAAACAACGGCTATTATTGCGATTAGTGAAACACAAAAAAAGGAATTGTCGACCATACATAAAATTTGCCCTAAAGAAAAGATAAAAATCATTCCTTTAGGCTTCGATTTACTGAAATTTCAAATTAAGATTAAAGAAAATAGAATTATAACCAGAACAAAATTTAACATTCAAGAAGATGAAGTCGCAATTGCAATCATAGGACGTTTGACAAAAATTAAAAATCATGCTTTTTTTCTTCAGGTATGTGAAAAAATACTTTCTGCAGGTGAAAAAAAAATAAAAATATTTATTGTCGGAGACGGCGAATTAAAAATGCAAATCTGTAAAGAAATTGATCGATTAAACAAGTTATTCAACAATGAACTAATATTTACCTCTTGGATTAAAGACATTGCAGAGTTTAACGCCGGTATGGATATTATATGCCTCACCTCTGACAATGAAGGCACGCCAGTTAGCTTAATAGAAGCACAAGCAAGTAATGTAGCGGTAATATCTTCGGACGTAGGTGGAGTAAAAGATATCGTTAATGAGGGGGAAACTGGTTTCATTGTCCCGAAAGGAAATTTAGAGGAATATGTTCAAAAATTGGGATTATTAATAAAAAATAAAGAACTTCGCACTAGATTTTCTGAAAACGGATGGGGTTTCGTTAAAGAACGATTTCATTACACACGTTTAACATCCGACATGGAGGCTTTATATTATGAACTTATAACGAAATCAAATGAAAAAAAACTTCGTTAGACTAAGCATTTTTGTTATTTCCATAACACTTATTTCTAGTTGTTTTTCTCCTAGAAATAAGATGTTCAAAATACCTAAAGGATCTGACTTTGTATTTGATACTATGCCATCACCTCCTTACGATGATTATAAATTAGCCGTAGATGATCGCATTTCATTTACAGTAGTTTCAAATAATGGAGAACGAATTTTTTCAGGCGGTGCGTCATCAGGTGGTGCAGGAGAATTTACAGTAAGAAAAGATGGATTTACCTATATCCCATTACTTGGAGACGTAAAATTGGAAGGGATTTCAGTAAAACAATGCGAAGATTTACTAGCAAAAGAATTCTCGAAATACATCAATGACCCGTATATAAAATTGACAGTTTCTAATTCACGTGTTATTGTAATATCAGGAAATGGAGGTGCCGCAAAGATAATACCTATTAATAATGCAAAAACAACACTCCTTGAAGTGATTACATCAGCGGGAGGAATTCCAGAAAGAGCCTTCGCAAACAATATAAAATTAATGAGAACTATTAATGGAAAACGGAAAGTGTTTTTGATTGATTTATCTACCATAGACAAATTAGAAACTGCGGAAATGCTTGTTCAAGCAAATGATTATATATTTATAGAAGAAAACCCGATTTTCGCCCAAGATTTTTTTAAAGAAATAACGCCTTACCTAAGTTTATTTACAGTAACGTTGAGTACATTAACCATCTTTAAAACAATTACTAAGTGAACGAAACTTCAAATAGTGTCATTGTAAATAAAGGATTCTATCCACACATACTTCGAAATATTGTAAGAAGATTTTGGTATGTGCCTCTTATTTTAACCGGATTCTTCTACATAGTTGGGTTCTTTTACCTTCGCTACACCAAGCCCATTTACGAATCTTTTTCCGTAATTCAAATTAAAGACGAAGATAAAAGTGCAGAGGTAATTGGAGTTCAAAATGTGAATACACAAAAAGGAATAAACGCAGAAATTCAATTCCTAAGTTCACCATTTCTATTTGAAAAAGCATTATCTACGCTCGATTTAAGAATAAACACATATGCTGAAGGAAAAGTTTTAACAGAAGATTTATATAAAAAAAGTAACTTTAAAATTATTCCAATTCGACTAACAGATTCAACGTTATGTGATATTCCAATACAAATTCAGTTTATCGACGGATCAAAAATAAACCTAACATTCATACAAAACAACGAACGTTTTAAAATTCAGGGGAAAATTAATGAAGAAATAAACTGTGATAAATTTAACATTTCAATCCAGGTAAAAGATTACAAAAGTTTCATAACCTCAATTGAAGGAAATTCAGTTTATTTTAAATTTAATAATAAGACAAATTTAATCAACTCTCTGCTAAGCAAGCTAGTCGTGGCACCACTAGATGTTGCAGCACAAACCATTAGGATAAGCTTCACGGATTACAATCCCATCCTATGTCATGACATCGTAAATGCAATAACGACATCCTTTTTCAATTACGATGAAGAAATAAGAACGCAAGGAAATAATAACTCGTTAGAATTTATAGATAAGCAACTTGATTCGCTAGCAAGAGAAATGCAACATTCTAATGATACCATTCTGCAATTTCAGCAAGATATAAAAATGAATGATCCTAAGGATAAGGAACTAGAAATGATCACTGAAATTAATTCATTAAAAGAAAAAATAGAAGAAGCTGAAGAAAATATACTAGCACTTAACAAAATCCAATTAAAAATAGACGGAGATCCAAACAGGGTAGAATTATATAAAACATTGCCGGAAATTGCAGAAAATCCAAATTTCAGTTCGCTAAACTCAAGTGTTCAAAGTTTAATTTCACTCCATGATAAAAGAGAAGAATTATTATATGTGTTTACTTCAAACAACAGAGAAATTAGAAACATAGATAAAAGAATCAAAAGCTTACTAAATACAATACGAAAAAACCTAAAAACTACTGAAGAAAAACTAAGTGAATCAGTCATCACATTTACTAATGAGATTAACGAACTTGAGGAAAATAAAACGACGATACCTTCAATAAAAAGAAAATATCTGAAACTTAAGAATGTAATTGAAGTGTCAGAAAAATATTACAAAATGTTTGAGGAGAAGAAATTCACTTATTCAATGTCAAATGCCGGATACCACCCATCGAATCAAATTTTAAGTTTTGCAAACATTCCTTCAGATCCATTTAGCCCTAACACTCAATTAATTTTCATAAGCTTTATTAGTTGCGGTTTAATTCTTGGTTTAGCATACCTAACATTAAAATACCTTACATTTAATGAAATAAACAACATTGAGGAACTTAAAAATCTTCTGCCTACAAGAGTAAATGTATTAGGTGGTATTCCTTTGGCAAAACAAAATATGGAATTTTCTCAATTGGTCGTTCAAGAAAATCCTAAATCAATGCTCGCTGAAGCTCTTAGAAATATTCGATCGAACCTTGCTTTTATAAATAAAAACGCCCAAACGATAGTAATTAGTTCATCTATATCTGGAGAAGGTAAAACTTTTGTTGCACTTAATTTAGCAGGTATTTTATCAATGTCAGGTAAAAGGACAATTGTTCTTGACTTAGACTTACGTAAACCTAAGGTTCATCTTGGATTTAATGAAACTAATGAACTTGGTATGAGTAATTTAATTGTAAACCAAATAACAATTGATGAAGCAATTAAAAAATCAAAATTCAACAACTTAGATTTTATTACTGCAGGTCCAATTCCTCCAAATCCATCAGAATTAATTTTAAGTAAAGAGTTTCAGGACATTTTACAAGAACTAAAAAACAAATACGATATCATAATCATTGATAATCCGCCTGTGGGACTAGTTTCTGATGGTATTCAATTACTAGCTAATGCTGATATCCCAATTTATGTATTTAAAGCGCACTATTCTAAGAGAATATCTGCATTTAAAGTAGCAGAACTATTAGAAATTGAGCAAATAAAATCCTTAAATGTGGTACTTAACGGTATTGACCCTAAAAGAAGTGGGTA
>CAMDGH010000004.1 GCA_945897755.1 Chryseobacterium gleum
TTATGTTTTTTTCACTTGCAAAAAGTTAATTCTATATTTACATTACTTTGATAGTTCGGTTTGTATTTAATATGTATTTATTAGTTATTTTTCTTCTGATTAATACTAATTGGTGTATTGCCCAATATTCAGATATCATTTTCGATCAGTTTTATTCTGAACACATTGATTTTAAATCAATACCACTTAACATAAAGAATGTTAAATCAATAAAAGCGGTTTATTTTGAAAAAAAAACGGGCGAACTTATGAAAACAATAGGTAGATCAGTTTTATATCGTTTTAGTTCCGTAGGTACAGTTATTAGTTCACTAGACATATCTAAAAATGATCAATTTAACGATTCAATTTATAACCATTATGATTATTTACCAAATGGAGATCTTCGTGTTCATAGGATTAAGACTTTAAAAGATTTTCGTGCAACTTTTTATTTTTATGATGCACTTCACAATATTATTCGAATCGAGCATTATTATGATAAAATTTTAAATCGAAATTTTGAATACCCTAGGTTTGATAGAGGTTTACTAATTGATTTTGAGACTATTAGATATAAAGATTCTCCCAATCAACGAAAGAAAATTGTGTATAATAGTATTGGGAATCCTTATCTTGACATTGTTACTTTTACGAACACAAAAGGGCAGCTATCTGAAATTAGTAAAAAGTTTAAGGTGAGTTCTGTTGTTGATCAAACAAAATATTTTTATAATTCTCAAAAAGTGATGGATAGCATTTTGAATTTCCAAAGTGCTTCTCCATTAAAGTCTTCTGCGATAAAACTTATTTATGATTCTCGTAAGTTGCTCGTAGCAAAAAAGTTGTACAAGGTCAAGAAACTTGTTACCAATATTGAATATATTTATTCTAGCACTTTAAACACACTTTCTTCTATTATTATTCAAGATCTTATTACTAACAACTTGATTATTATTCGTTTCGAATATACTTATTTTGATAAAAAATAGAACTTGATTTCAAATTTATTTTTCAATCACATTCTTTCGGTGTATCTTTACCCAAATTTATGCTCGCGATGAACACAAGAAGAAAAGTGAAACCACAAGTTTCAAAAATTGATTTAAAAAGTAAAGGGAAACCTAAAAAATTTACTGTAGGAAAAGTCACTGAAATCAAAACAGCTACTGTGCCAACTGAACCTTTAAAAGAAGATAAAAAAAGACCTTATCCATTCCGTGAAAAAGAAAAAAAAGGTGATCCAATGCCTACATTTAGTGAAGACATTCGCTTAAATAAATACTTGTCAATTGCTGGAGTGGCATCTCGAAGAGAAGCAGATGTTTTGATTCAATCAGGGGTAGTAAGTGTTAATGATGTTGTTATTACAGAATTGGGTTATAAAATTAAACCTGATGATGTTGTAAAATACGACGGAGCAACTATTAATGCTGAGTCTAAACGATATGTACTATTAAATAAGCCAAAGGATTTCATAACAACGATGGATGATCCATTGGGAAGAAAAACGGTCATGTCTCTTGTACGGAAAGCATGTAGAGAACGTATTTATCCCGTAGGTCGTTTAGATAGAGATACTACTGGTGTCTTATTATTTACGAATGATGGTGATATAGCAAAAAAATTAACTCATCCAAGGCATAAAGCAGCAAAAATTTATCACATAGAACTTCATAAATCAGTAACGAATGACGATGTTGAGAAGCTTCGTACAGGAATATTCTTAGAAGACGGAAAAATAGTGTGTGATAAAGTTGAATATATTCCGAATACCTTGAGTCGTGAATTGGGGGTTGAAATTCACTCGGGTAGAAATAGAATTGTAAGAAGAATGTTTGAGTCGATGGGCTATACCGTTGTTCGCTTGGATCGTGTACAATTTTGTGGTTTAACTAAAAAAGACCTTCCTCGAGGCTTTTACCGCCATCTAACAGAAAAAGAAATTGCATTTCTTAAAATGAGTTAAATGAGGTTTATTTGTGCAATTCTTTTGTTTTTTTCTTTAACGGAAGCTTTTGCTCAAAAAAACACTATTATTTACGGGAAGGGAACTTACTTTTTTTCTCTTGGCTTGCAAAGTTCCTCTTATTCAAAAAGCGATATATTATTTCGTAATTCAGGACAAGAAGTTACTTTGTCAGGTATTAATGGATTATCCACTCCAAATAAAATGATAGCAACCTCTTTTTTAGAACAAGCTTTAAGAGGCACTACTGTTTCAGTTGGTTATTATATGAGAAAAAATATATCCGTATCATTGGGTTTAATGAATCATAATTACGTACTCCAGTCCAAGAATACACAACTTAAAAATGCGTTAATTCTTAATAGTTTTTCTTTATCTTCTTATCCCGACTCAGTTTTAAATGATGATGCTACTTTTTTTTATCAAAACAATATCGCTTACTTTCCCTTGGAGCTTGGTTATATCGTTAAACTTATGAAGTCAACGTATGGTAAATTACGTCTAGGTTTATATTCACGAGTAGGACTTGGTCCACTTATTTCAATGAATCAATTTTTTATTCTTGAAAACAATAAAAAAACAGTCTCTTTATCTGGTTTGGGAGTGTCTTTTGGATCTGGGTTACGGTTTGATTTCTATAACAAATTCTTTATTCATACTGCTATAACTGGAGGTTTATTTCGTCAATTTAAGGTTAAAATGAGAAATCATTATGAATCGACTCAAACTTTATTTTTTTTAAACCCAAGTTTAACCTTCGGTTTTTTAATATATTCAAGCCCTAAAAATGAGTGCAACTGTCCGTCATGGTAATTCTTAATATCTTTGATTTATAGATTTTTATGAAGCTTTTAACTCTTTTATTAACTCTTTTATTAACAGGTCATGCAGTTGCTGCAACACTTACAATAAAGGGTTTTTATTTCGGAAAAAATCCAATGTTACAAAACCCTCCTGATTTAGATGGATTTGGTTTTTGTGCATTTAAAATATCTGTTAATGGAAGGGTGTTGCCTGGGGGTTTAGGTAATAGTGTTGTTGAAATTGATTTTTCATTATTTAACATTCATATTAACCAACCCGTCACAATTTTGATTGACCACGGAGCAAACTGTGTGCCTAGGCTATTAAATCCAGAAGTACTTTACCCTAAAAGTACATACAAATTAAAAGAGATTAATGCTTCTCCAACTGGTGAAATCAGCTGGTCAACTCTTGATGAAGATGGTAAATCTCCTTTTATTATAGAGCAATATAAATGGGAGAAGTGGGTTGAGGTTGGTCAAGAACAAGGAAAAGGTAAAAGTGTATCAATTAATTCTTATCAATTTAAAATTGTTCCACATTCTGGGAAAAATATTGTGAGGGTTTCCCAAATTGATCATACTGGATCAAAACGACCATCGAAAGAAGTACGCTTTAATTCAACTTTGAAAGAAATGGAAAAAAAACCGGCAAAAGTTAAACTTGAGCTTTCTTTTTTTTCAGACGATCGTCCATGTGAAACGCAATATCAAATTTATGATTTAAATGGTAGTTTGGTAAAAAAAGGATTCGGTTTAGTAATTAATTGTAGTTTTTTAGCTAAGGGTGCTTATTATATTAACTTTGATAATAAAACTGAAAAGTTCTTTAAAATTTAATTAACAAAGTGTATTTTGAATAAAATTGAACACATAGGCATTGCCGTAACAAACATTGAAGAATCAATTTTGTTATTTGAAGCGTTATTAAACACGCCTTGTTATAAAATTGAATTGGTTGAATCGGAAAGTGTTAAGACTGCCTTTCTTCGTCTCGGAGATGCTAAAATTGAATTGATTCAAGCAACTAATAACGAAAGTCCGATTGCCCGTTTTTTATCTAAAAATGGGCAGGGAATTCATCACATAGCTATTGATGTTGCAGATATTGAGTTAGAAATAGAAAGATTAGTATCTCTTGGTTTTAACTTAATTCAAAAAGAACCAAAAATTGGAGCGGATAACAAACTGATTGCTTTTTTACATCCAAAATCAACTAATGGTGTCTTAGTAGAGTTATGTCAAGAGAAGATAGTGTAAATTTTCTCATCTCTTTGTAAGTGATGCGTTTTTAGCCCTGCTTTTTCTGCTCCTTCAATATGCTGAAGGGTATCGTCAATAAATAAGGTTCTACTTGGAATAAGTTGTTGTTCATTTATTACAAAATCAAAAATTTCTTTTGTTGGCTTTCTCATTCCCATTTCCGATGAAAAATATACTTTTTTAAAATAGGAATGAATTGTTTTTTTGTCAACTACTTCATTTAGTTTTTGATGAACTTTAGCAATGTGTATTTCATTCGTGTTACTAAGTAAATAAGTTGCTTTCGATTCTCTCAATTGTGAGAGAAATTCTAAATTTTTAATCGGGAAATCGAGAATCATTGCATTCCAGGCATGAACTACTTGATTGGGAGTGATACCTGAAGGCAAGTAAGTCAATAATTTGTTTATAAAATATGGAATAGAGCACGCCCCCTTTTCAAAAGAGTCAAATAGTCCAGTTTGTTCTGCCTGAGAATATAAAGTTTCAAAGTCATCTAATCCTAATGATTTGAATACTTTGCTCGTGTTTTCATAGTCTAAGTTAATAACAACTCCCCCTAAATCAAAGATAATTGCATCGTAATCGGTTAATTTCATACTGCAAAATAACAAAAAGTGGGCTAAACAAAAAATGATTTTCCTTACTATCCTTTTTTTTTTTAATTTCGCAGTCATGATTGAAGAAGCTGAAAATTTTACTAAGAAAGGATTAAGGACTAGCTATTTCTCAACTGTGATAGGGATATCCTTGGTTTTATTTATTATAGGTCTTGTTATTGCTGGTTTGTTAGCTATTAAATCAATTCAAACACAGGCAAAAGAAAACCTTCAAGGAGACATTTTTTTTTATCCATCACTAAATAATTCTGACATAAAACAGATTCAATTAGAGTTAACCACTTGGCCTGAATTCAAAAAGTTAGTTTTTGTTTCTCCCCAAAATGCAATGGATAATTTTACTGAAACAACACAATCAAAAAAACAAATATTTTCTATTTTTGAAGGAGAAAACCCCATTCCACCATCAATTGGATATAGGCCAAAGGAACAGGTAGCAACAAAAAAAGGAATGATGCAATTAAAAAAAAGAATTGAAAAAGCATATCCAGATGAAGTTGAAGAAGTAAGTTACAATGAATCGAGTGTCGAACAAGTAAATTTAGGATTTAGACAATTTGTCTTTTTATTTTTACTTGTTGCTGGATTGCTTATTGTTGTAGCTATCGCAATGATAAATAATACAATTCGTTTGGCTTTGTATTCAAAACGCTTTACGATTAAAACAATGCAATTAGTAGGTGCAACAGCTGGCTTTATTCGAAAACCATTTCTTTTAAATGCCGTCCTTCAGGGCGTGGTGTCCTCGATAATTGGATCAGCTTTATTATTAGGGTCTTTTTTGATTGCGTCAAATTTAATTGACTCTATCCAATTTGTGTTTAATCTTCAATTACTTCTTCAATTAATTTCTATTTTAATGTTGATTGGTATTTTTATTACCGTAATTTCAACCTGGATTTCATTACGTAAGTATTTACGAATAAAATTAGATGATTTGTACTAAAATTTAAATACACTATGGATAAAGAAAACAAGCAATTTGCATTTGAAAAAATGAATTATACCCTATTACTGATTGGTTTAGGAATAAATATAATTGGATTTATTTTAATGATTGGAGGTAAATCTCCGGATCCCGCTAAATTTGATGCTAAGGAATTATTTTCTCCTGTTAGAATTACGATTGCCCCAATTTTTATTGTGCTTGGGTATTTAGTAATCATTTTTTCAATTATGAAAAAACCGAAGTCGATTGAATCCTCATCTTTACAGACTCCTGTAAAAAACACAAAATCTACTTTAGAGTCCTAAATATGACTTTAGTACAAGCCATTGTCTTAGCAATTATTGAAGGTTTGACAGAGTTTCTTCCTGTTTCTTCAACTGCTCATATGATCTTCACGAGTTCTATTTTCGGAATTCAAAAAGACGAATTTGTTAAAATGTTCCAAGTGTCGATTCAATTTGGAGCTATTTTAGCTGTTGTTGTTCTTTATTGGAAAAAGTTTCTTGATTTTACTTCGTATCGCTTTTATACTAAACTATTTTTTGCTGTTATTCCTGCTTTGGTGTTAGGCAAATTATTTGATGATAAGATAGAATCCGTGTTGGAAAAACCTTTACCTATTGCATTTATGCTAATTATTGGAGGTATAGTCTTACTTTTTGTAGATCGTTTTTTTAAAAATTTACGTACCGATGAAGAAAAAAATATTACAACTAGAAATGCATTAAATATTGGACTTTGGCAATGTTTAGCGATGATGCCTGGTACAAGTAGGTCTGCAGCTTCAATTATAGGTGGAATGCAACAAGGTTTAACCATGAGGATGGCAGCCGAGTTTAGTTTCTTTTTAGCAGTTCCAACCATGTTAGCAGTTACAGGGTATTCTATCTTTCTTAAAGATTGGGAGATTATGGGTGTTTCTGGTTTGACTGAGGTGAAAAAAGGGTATACGATGTTAATGGAAGACAAAAATTTATTGTTCCTATTTTTTATTGGAAATCTAATTGCTTTTATTGTTGCAATTCTTGCAATCAAATTCTTTATTGGTATTTTAAAAAAATACGGATTCAAAATGTGGGGATGGTACCGTATTTTTCTCGGTTTTTCTTTTATTGTTTATTATTCTTTTTTTGCTTAATATGGTTGACTATCAGGCTGGTGAAATATTATTAGTAGATAAACCTTTTAAATGGACATCTTTCGATGTTGTTAATAAATTACGCTGGAATTTGAAACAAAAATTGGGCGTTAAAAATATTAAAGTTGGACATGCTGGTACCTTAGATCCATTGGCAACTGGTTTATTGATTATATGTACTGGAAAAAATACGAAGAAAATCGATCATTATGTGAGTGAAGAAAAAAGGTATACAGGAACTATTCTACTGGGGAAGACTACTCCTTCATATGATTTAGAAACTGAGTTTAATGCTTCATTTTCAATTGATCACATATCCACTGAGTTAATGGAAGAAGCGCGCTTGTCTTTTTTAGGTGAAATAGACCAGGTTCCTCCCTTATTTTCAGCAAAACAAATCGATGGCAAACGTGCTTATGAATTAGCTAGAGCAGGATCTACTATCGAATTAAATCCCAATAAGGTGACTATTTATTCGTTTGAAATTAATTCTTCTAATTTTCCTGAGATTAATTTTGAGATTACTTGCTCAAAAGGAACTTATATTCGTTCAATTGCCCATGATTTTGGCAAGAAAATAGATTCTGGAGCTACTCTAATTAGTCTTAGAAGAACTGGCTCTGGTGTTTTCGATATTGAGCAAGCTCGTTCTGTGGATGATTGGATTCAAGAAATTCATAATGTTTAGTTTTTTCTGATACTATGAAGTCGATTTGTGTTATAGAGGATGAGTCGAGTCTTTCTGATTTGATTAAGATGAATTTAGAATTAGATGGATACGTTGTTGATACAATTATTCATGGTACTGAAGCTTTTCTTCGTGCTGACGGGATGGATCAGTTTGATTTACTAATATTAGATGTTATGCTACCTGAGGTTAGTGGCCTTACAATTTGTAAAGAAATAAGGAAATATTGTAAGGTTCCTATTTTGTTTTTGTCAGCAAAAGGGACTACGCAGGATCGTATAGCAGGATTAAAGTTGGGGGCTAATGATTATTTATCTAAGCCATTTGATTTAGAGGAATTACTATTACGTGTTCAAATTTTAATTGATGGAATTGACGATAGTATAATCCCATTAGAAAAATTACTCATTGGAAATCAAGTTGTTGATTTTAAAACTTTTCAATTAACTCATGTAGAAACAAAAGATATTATTGACTTGAGTAAAAGAGAAATTGATTTACTTCGGCTGTTTTATTTAAAAGAAGGTGTGGTTATATCAAGAGAAGAAATTTTAGATGAATTGTGGGGGACAGATCAATTCCCTACATCTAGAACAATTGACAATTATATTTTGGTTTTTAGAAAGTTATTTGAACATGATCCTAAAAATCCAATTTTTTTTCATAGTATTCGTGGTGTTGGATATAAATTTACATTATCTAATTAGTTGCTATTTAAACAAGTAATTTTATGAAAAACACTTTAAAAGAGGAAAAGCAATTAAGATACGACAGAGCTTATTTAAGAATGGCGCTTACCTGGGCTGATTTGTCTCATTGCACTAGAAAAAAAGTTGGAGCGATTATTGTCAAAAATGGAGCGATTATCTCAGATGGTTATAATGGAACTCCTGCTGGTTTCGATAATTGTTGTGAAAATTCAGATGGCGATACGCATTGGTTTGTTCTACATGCTGAAGCAAATGCAATTCTAAAAGTTGCTAAATCGACAAATAATTGCTTAGGATCAACACTTTATCTTACTTTATCTCCTTGCTGTGAATGTAGTAAATTGATTTTGCAAGCAGGTATAGAAAGAGTTGTTTT
The DNA here is from genome assembly GCA_945897755.1 of Chryseobacterium gleum. Lineage (GTDB taxonomy): Bacteria > Bacteroidota > Bacteroidia > Flavobacteriales_D > Crocinitomicaceae > CANHVK01. The sequence continues at coordinate 8,496 of CAMDGH010000004.1, forward strand.
TTTAAATAGTTATAGAGACACAAGAGGTATAGACTTTTTGAGAGAAGCTGGTATTGATGTATTACAATTAGAAATAATAGAATGATTAAAGAAACTTCATCTAAAAGGTATATTACTCCTTTTTATTTAATGATTTTTATGGCTATTGGCATTTTGATAGGGAACTCGTTTTCTTCGACTTCTAAATATGACTTTAAAGGAGGAAATAGCTATACTAAAGTGAAAGACATCATCGATATTTTAGATACACGTTATGTAGATAATGTGGATGCATCTCGGTTGTTTGATCAAACGATTTCTGACATGCTACATAAGCTAGATCCACATAGTAATTATATCTCTGCTAAGGATATTATAATTGCGAACGAACAAATTCAAGGTGAATTTGGTGGGGTAGGTGTTCGTTTTACATTGTTAAGAGATACTATTTGTATCACGAATGTGATCGAAAAATCTCCTTCAGATAAAGTGGGTTTAAAAGCTGGCGACAAAATAATAAAGATAAATGATAAAAAAGTCGCTGGTGTCAAAATATCAAATGAAAAGGTAATGCGTTTTTTAAAGGGAAAGCAAGGCACCTCAGTTAAGGTTGTTTTATTGAGGGTTAATAATCTTATTTCCAAATTGATAACACGAGATCTAATTGCAATATCATCTATTAGTAGTTCGTATATGATTACTCCGACTATTGGTTTTATAAAAATTGATCAGTTTTCTATCACTACTGCAAACGAATTTAAAGCGAAAGTTGCTGTTTTGAAGTTGAAGGGGATGCAGAAATTAATCTTAGACTTAAGAAATAATGGTGGAGGTGTATTGCAATCTGCCGTCGAAATTGTTGATGAATTTCTAGAACAAGGAAAAGTAATTGTTAAAACGAAAGGCACTCACTCTAAAGAACAAATCTACAGGGCAAGTAAAAATGGAATGTTACATAATCTTCCATTAGTTGTATTGGTTAATAGTAATTCCGCCTCAGCTAGTGAAATCGTTGCAGGTGCTTTACAAGATAATGATAGGGCACTTATTATTGGGAGAAGAACATATGGCAAAGGACTTGTTCAGGAGGATATCTTATTAAAAGATGGCAGTGACATAAGACTTACTATCGCACGTTACTATACCCCAACCGGTAGATGTATTCAACGTCCTTATTCGGCTAATTATGATGCGTATTTAAATGATGAAGAAAACCGTTTGGAACATGGTGAACAATTTCATGTAGATAGTACTTTATTAGTCGATTCTTTGAAATTTAAAACTCCAAAAGGAAAGATTGTTTACGGTGGCGGAGGTATTTTACCCGACTTATTTATTCCAATTGATACTATCGGTGCTAGTTTGTACTATTCTGAGCTCCGTTTTAGTTCTGCTTTTCAAAATTTTGCTTTTGATTATTTAGATGGAAAACGAATGAATTACAAAGACTTGGATGTATTCTTTAATTCATTTGAGATCTCCAAAGTAGTCTTAAATCAGTTTTTTGAGTATGCTGAGAGAAATTTTCATATCAAAAAAACACCGCTAAGTAATCCTCGTAGTAAAGAGCTAATTAGTGTTACTCTGAAAGCTGAAATTGCAAGACAGCTATGGGAAGAAGATGGTTTCTATCGTATTTTAAATAATTACGACAACGAGGTTAAAAAGGCTGTTTCTTTTTTAAAAAGATAAATCGACAACAAGTTTTCGTGTATGAATCTTCCATGAATCACCCATTTTCACAAAAGTGTCAAAATAAACGCCTGTCATAACGGTATTGGTCGAGTTAATGGTTTCTAAAACGAGAAGATAACTTTGTGAAAATGCCTCTCCAGAATCTGAAAATTCAATTACGGTATTTGTAATAAAGTGTCTTTTGCCTCTGGTAGCAACAAGAATCGAATTGAGTAAAATTTCAATTTCTTTTTTTCCTTTGGCTTTTCCTATACGTAACTCTAATTTTCCATCGTCAATAAATAAATCACAACACAGGTCTATACGTTCACTATCAAGATGATTAGAATATGCATGTATGATTTCGGTTATTTCAAATTTATCTGATACTGAAATCATATTTATTAATTATTCGTAATGATAAAAATATCTTCATTTTCTCGTTTAAATAGTTTATTTTCCCTAGCATAGGTTTCTAATTCTGAATTATAATGGAGTTTGATTAACGTGTTTTTTGTTTCACGTAATTTTTTTTCAATCACTACTTTTTCTTCATTTAATTTGGTCAGTTTAATTTTTTGAGATATGAAAACGAACACATCAATTTCATCTAAAAATAAGGCATAAAAAGAAAAAAGAATGAATGTAAGGATGTACTTATTTTTTAAATAATACATGTTGTTAGATATCCATAAGTATACCTTGTTCGTTTTCATATTGATATTTTCAAAGTGAGATGATTGTGATAAAGTTAGAAGTTTTTAAACGGATCAATTAACAGGGTTTAAAATATTATGAAAATTTGATTGTTGGTATCTATGGACTTGCCTTCAAATTCTGGAGTCAAAGTTAAGCTATGTTGCTGAGATCGAATTATAAAGTGATTGCTTTTTATACGAAATCTAATTTTAGTTAATCAAAAAAAAATCTTCCCCCCCAAAACAAGAATTCCAATAATTACGGCTACAATGGCACTGAATAATACTGCTGCAGCTGCTAAGTCTTTTATTATTTTTATTTCGGTACTAATTTCTTTATTTACTAAATCTGCCAGTCTTTCTATTGATGAGTTTATTATTTCCGAGATAAAAACAAGTCCAATAGCAAGCGTGATTACTACCCACTCAATCGTGTTTAAATCAAGGTATATTCCAAGGAATATAACGCATATCGTAGCAATCAGGTGAATATGGGAGTTATGCTCATTTTTGAAAAAAACATTAATCCCATTTAATGCAAAGGAGATACTTTTAATTCTTTTTTTGATAGAAAAAGTTGATTTATTCATACTGTTTTATTTATATGTGGATAAAAATAAGGAGATCCTTTAATTTCATCCCATTTATCTTCAATTTTTAGATAACTTGCACTTATATATTCGGTCATACCTCTAATTTATAAAGTGATTATGAAATCAAAAACAGCTAAAGAGACCACAGCAATTACTACCCATATTGTTTTACCCAATGATACCAATCCGCTTGGAAATTTGTTTGGAGGACAACTACTTGCTTGGATGGATGTAATAGCTAGTGTTTCTGCTCAGCGTCATTGCAGAAGGGTTGTTGTAACAGCGTCTGTTAATAATGTTTCTTTCCGTGAGCCAATTCTCCAATCTTCGATAGTTACTCTAGAAGCTAAAGTTTCTAGAGCTTTTAGCTCTTCCATGGAAGTATTTGTAGATGTTTATATTGAAGACCCTGTTACGGGGCTTCGTAATAAATCAAATGAAGCTATTTATACATTTGTTGCTGTTGATCAGATGGGAGTTCCAATTCAGGTTCCAGAATTAATACCCGAATCACAGGAAGAAAAAGATCGTTTTGCAGGTGCTTTGAGAAGAAAACAACTCAGCTTGATACTTGCTGGAAAACTGAACCCTTCAGAAGCAAACGAATTAAAGGCTTTATTCTTTACTTAATAATCAAATGTGATTTGTTCCTTTTTTAAAAGAGGACGAAAATTATTTATTATTTTATAACAATGTGTTAAGATAAATGATACATTTGAACCCTAATTTATTTCAATTTAAATATGTCTTCTTCTTCTAGAACAAAGTTAAGTGCTGCTGGAGTTTTAATAACAATTGGTATTGTTTTTGGAGATATTGGCACTTCTCCCTTATATGTTTTTCAAGCAATCACAGGAGGGAAAGATTTTAGTGAGGGCTTGGTTTTAGGAGGGCTATCGAGTGTTGTTTGGACACTAATTCTTTTGGCGACAATCAAGTACGTCTATTTTGCAATGAATGCTGATAATAAAGGAGAGGGTGGAATATTTGCTCTTTATGCATTGCTTAAAGATAACAATGCTAAGTGGATTATTTTCCCAACCCTTATAGGGTGCGCTGCTTTGATGGCAGACGGCTTTATAACACCAGCGATTTCTATTTCTGCTGCGGTTGAGGGAATTAATAATATTTATCCGGAGCTACCTACGATTCCTATCGTAGTTGGTATTATTATTATTTTATTTGCTATTCAACAATTTGGAACGGTTGTTATTGGTCGCGTTTTTGGTCCAATTATGATTATTTGGTTTGGTTTTTTATTATATCTTGGTTTAATGCATTTAAGTCAAAATCCAGGTGTGATGAAGGCACTGAATCCCTGGTGGGCTTTCAATTTAATTGTAAATGTTCCTGGTGGTTTTTGGGTGCTAGGTGCAGTATTCTTATGTACAACAGGTGCTGAAGCGTTGTACTCTGATCTTGGTCATTGTGGCAAACACAATATCCGAATGAGTTGGGGTGTTATTGCTCCAATCTTGGTAATTCATTATTTTGGTCAAGCGGCTGTTTGTTTAAAGCCTGGATTTAAACTTCTTGCTGGACAAAATATTTTTTATTCAATGGTTCCAACAGGAATTTTACCTTTCGCTATTGGGATAGCAACCGCTGCAACAATTATTGCTTCTCAAGCTTTAATTACAGGAATTTTTAGTCTTATGAATGAAGCCATTAAATTAAAATTATGGACAAATTTAAAAGTTAAGTATCCTACGGATCAACAAGGACAAATATATATTCCATTTATTAATTTTGTTCTGATGATAGGTTGTTTACTTGTTATTTATGTTTTTAGAACATCAACAGCAATGGAGGCTTCTTACGGGTTATCTATCACTATTAACATGATAATGACTTCTACGCTTTTGTGCTTTATGTTATTGGTAAAATATCCAAAATCAAAGCTATTCTTCTTAGCAATTTTCACTATTTTTTTCACTGTCGAATTCATTTTCTTACTTTCTAATTTAAAGAAAATTCCTTACGGGGGTTGGTTTACGTTAATACTGTCTATTTTATTTTTTGGTGCTTTATTTTTGTTTTATAAAGCAAGAGAGTTACGTAAAAACATCACTGAGTATATTCCAATGTCTACCGTTATTCCAAGCTTATTAGCTGTTAGAGAAGATGATACACTGCCATACGAAGCTACTAATCTGGTTTATCCTACACGAAGTGAACATCCAGATCAGTTGGACTCTACTGTATTTTATTCTCTTTTTAGAAAAAGACCCCGTAAGGCTAAAATAATTTGGTTCTTGCACATAGAAATTTCGTCTGAACCTTGGGGAGTAGATTATTCAGTAAATGAAATCATAGATAAAAAATGTTATCATGTTTCATTAAAATTTGGTTTTAAAGAAGAGCATCGTGTTGAGTATTTAATGAAAAAAATTCACCGAAATATGACAATTAAAGGTGAAATAGATGGGCAAAGTGTGTTCAAGTGTGTTCAAAAGTCTTTTGATGAACCTGACTTTAAGTTTATTGTGTTAAATTCTCGAGTAGCCACTGATAATTTATTGACTACTTTTCAAATTATTACGGTTAAGGTATATCGTTTAATCAAATCAACAGGGCTTAAAGCTGCTGAAGATTTTGGTTTGGATAAAACAAATGTTCAAGAAGAGTTTGTTCCAATAAACGTGACTAAACAATATCAGCAGGACATTCATGAAGAGTATGAAAATTATTCAGAAACTTAAAAACAAGTATTTTTAGCAACTATTCGATGATTAACCAAGATAATGTAAAAGAATTACAGATCCGGATTCAAGCAATTTCAAATTATTTGAAGATTAATGAAAAACGGATTGAACTTCAAGAAGCTGAATTAAAAACGCAGGATCCTTCTTTTTGGGATGACCCTAAAAAGGCGGAAGTTTCGATGAAGTTAATTAGATCTACCAAGTTTTGGATTAGTACTTATGATGCTTTAAAAACGGATGTCGAAGACCTAGATATTTTATTCGATTTTTTCAAAGAAGGAGAAGCTTCGGAGTCAGAATTAGATTTGGCCCATAGTCAGTTGAAAAATAGTGTTGAAGAGTTAGAACTGAAAAACATGCTTTCTGAAGAGGAAGATCAATTAAGTGCTGTACTTCAAGTAACTGCGGGTGCAGGTGGGACTGAAAGTTGCGATTGGGCATCTATGCTAATGCGGATGTATATGATGTGGGCGCAAAAAAATGGTTACAAATTGAAAGAGTTAAATTACCAAGCAGGAGATGTTGCAGGGGTTAAAACGGTTACATTAGAAATTGAGGGAGATTTTGCTTTTGGATATTTAAAAGGGGAAAATGGGGTCCATCGTTTGGTTCGTATATCTCCGTTTGATTCAAACGCAAAACGTCATACCTCCTTTGTATCAGTTTATGTATACCCGCTTGTTGATGATACGATAGAGATAAATATCAATCCAGCTGACGTTACTTTTGAGACTATGCGTGCTGGTGGAGCTGGTGGACAAAATGTAAATAAAGTCGAAACTGCTGTTCGTTTAAGACATGCTCCTTCTGGTATTATCATTGAAAATTCAGAATCTCGTTCGCAACTCGCAAATAAAGAAAAAGCCCTTCAATTGTTACGTTCACAATTGTATGAATTAGAGTATAGAGCTCGAATGGACAAAAGATCCGAAATTGAAGCTAATAAAAAGAAAATTGAATGGGGTTCTCAGATTCGGAATTATGTCATGCATCCTTATAAATTAGTTAAAGATGTAAGGACTGGACACGAAACAGGAAATGTTGAAGCGGTTATGGATGGAGATTTAACAGAATTTCATAAAGCTTACTTAATGACTTATGGAAGTTGATTTTTCCCTCAATCCTTTTTAATATTTATACTTTCAAAACGATCAAACTTAATTTAGTTCAGCTCATAACTGAAATTAACTCATAGTTTGTCAAAAAAAACGATTATTTATATCCATTAAAAAAATAAATGATATATCTTTGCACCCAAATTAGAATTACACTAAAAAGGCAACACTATGTCGCAAATACAAGGTAAAGTATCACAGGTAATTGGTCCTGTAGTTGATGTAAACTTCGAAAAAGGAGTTGAGCTTCCAAACATTTATGATGCATTGGTAGTCGTTAAAGAAAATGGAACACGCGTAGTTTTAGAGGTTCAGTCTCATGTAGGTGAAAGCTCTGTTAGAACTGTGTCGATGGACTCTACAGACGGTTTTAGAAGAGGTATGACTGCAACTTCCACTGGAAGTGCAATTAAAATGCCTATTGGTGATAAAATCAAAGGACGTCTTTTTAATGTGGTTGGAGAAACCATTGATGGTATCGATGAAGCTCTACAAAACCCTGCAATGACCAACGAGGGAGGATTGTCAATACACAGAGATGCTCCTAAGTTTGATCAGTTATCTACTTCTACTGAAGTTTTATTTACTGGAATCAAAGTAATCGATTTAATTGAGCCTTATGCAAAAGGGGGAAAGATTGGTTTGTTTGGAGGTGCGGGTGTTGGTAAAACAGTATTGATACAAGAATTAATCAACAACATCGCTAAAGGGCATGGAGGTTTATCCGTTTTTGCTGGTGTTGGTGAGCGTACACGTGAAGGTAATGATTTGCTCCGTGAAATGTTAGAATCAGGAATCATTAAATATGGTGATGAATTTATGCATTCCATGGAAGAAGGTGGATGGGATCTTTCTAAAGTGAATATAGAAGAAATGAAGGAGTCTAAAGCTACTTTTGTTTTTGGTCAAATGAATGAGCCTCCAGGAGCTCGTGCTCGTGTTGCTCTTTCCGGATTAACACTTGCTGAATATTATAGAGATGGTGATGGTGAAGGACAAGGAAAAGACATCCTTTTCTTCGTTGATAATATCTTCCGTTTTACTCAAGCGGGTTCTGAAGTGTCTGCTTTATTGGGTCGTATGCCATCAGCTGTTGGTTATCAACCAACATTAGCTACAGAAATGGGTGCAATGCAAGAGCGAATTACTTCAACTAAAACGGGTTCTATTACTTCAGTTCAGGCGGTATATGTTCCTGCAGATGACTTAACTGATCCAGCTCCGGCAAACACTTTTGCTCACTTAGATGCTACTACAGTTTTATCGCGTAAAATTGCCGAATTAGGAATTTATCCTGCAGTGGATCCATTGGATTCAACATCAAGAATTCTTTCAGCAAAAGTATTAGGTGCTGCTCACTACGATTGCGCTCAACGGGTAAAGTCAATTTTGCAACGTTATAAGGAATTACAAGATATCATTGCTATTTTAGGAATGGATGAGTTATCTGAAGAAGATAAGATTGTAGTTCACAGAGCACGTCGAATTCAACGTTTTTTATCTCAACCTTTTCATGTTGCTGAGCAATTCACTGGAATTAAAGGAGTTTTAGTTGATATCCAAGATACAATAAAAGGGTTCAATATGATTTTAGATGGAGAGATGGATCAATATCCAGAAGCTTCTTTCAACTTAAAAGGCAGTATTGAGGATGTTATTGAAGCTGGTTCTAAAATGTTAGCTGATACAGCTGCTTTATAATTAAAGAAATTTATACGATGCATTTAGAAATTGTTACACCTGAACATAAAGTCTTTTCTGGAGAAGTAGTATCTGTTCAATTGCCTGGAAATGAAGGTTTATTTCAGGTTTTGAATAATCATGCTCCTATTATTTCTACATTGACCAAAGGTTCCGTTAAAGTCGAGTTTTCTACTGTTCAAGTTCCAAAAAAAATGAATAAATCATTTGTTTTTGAACCTTCTAATAAAGTAGCACAGCTTGAAATTAATGGTGGAGTTGTTGAAATGTTGAATAATAAACTAATGATTTTAGCAGATTAATCTTATTATGCTTAAAAATAGATAAAGGGAGTTGAGTTCAACTCCCTTTTTTTTGTTAAGCTATGTTAAAGGTTAAGCTGAAAAGTCAAAATTCCTTATTACCTTTGATTTTCTAAATTGAATTAGATAAAAAATGGACTTCCTATCTCAAATTAACCTGTCTAATATACCGCAACACATCGCTGTTATCATGGATGGCAATGGACGTTGGGCTAAAAAACAAGGCGAAGATAGACTCTATGGACATTCTCAAGGAGTAGATTCTGTAAGGGATACGCTAAAAGCATGCCGCCGTTTAGGAGTAAAATACTTAACTTTATATGCTTTTTCTACTGAAAATTGGAAACGCCCGAAAGAAGAAGTTGATGGTCTTATGAATTTATTAGTTCAAACAATATCGAATGAATTGCCTGAATTAAATGAAAATAATGTAAAACTTACTACAATAGGAGATGATGCAGGATTGCCCCAATATTGTAGAGAGGAATTACAACATATGAGGGAAGCTACAGCGGCAAATAATGAGATTCATTTGATTTTAGCATTAAATTATAGTGCGCGCTGGGAAATCACTCAAGCTGTAAGACAGATTGCAACTAATGTATTATCTGGTAAGATTAAACCAGAAGCAATTTCTGATGATACAATTTCGAATTCCTTGACTACTGCATCTATTCCTGATCCTGAATTACTAATAAGAACGAGTGGTGAAAATCGGATAAGCAATTTTTTATTGTGGCAAATAGCATATACTGAATTTCATTTTACTGAGGTACTATGGCCAGATTTTAGAGAAGATGATTTATACAAAGCTGTTTTTGATTTTCAAAACAGAGAACGTCGTTTTGGTCAAACATCAGAACAAATAAGTTGATTTTATATGATTAAATACTTTTTGTTATCCTTTCATCTACTCATAGTAGTTAATACTTTTTTTTCTCAATCAAACGATACCTTAATTACTACATCTGTTATTGGGGGTTCATTTTCTATCGATTATGATCACCCAAAAGAATATGAAATTGGACCTATACGTATTGAAGGGGCAGATAATTTTGATCACCAAGCAATTAAAATGATTGCTGGACTTAGACAAGGTCAGAAAATTAAGATTCCGGGTGTTCAGTTGTCAGAAGCGGTTCAAAATCTTTGGAAAGAATCACTTTTTTCAAACGTCGAAATTGTATTAGATAAAGAAATTAAAGGGATTGTATACTTGACGATTCGATTGAAAACAAGATCAAAATTGTCTCGATTTAAATTTGATGGTGCTTCTCGAAAAGATGCTGATAAAATAAGAGAAATTATATCCTTATATTCGGGTAAAACGATTACAGAGAATTTAACGCTGAATACTCAATTAAAGATTAAAGGATATTATAGGGAAAAAGGGTATTTTGGTGCTCAAGTTTCGATTTCACAAGAGCCAGATAAAATGATGGTTAATGCAAGCGTTTTTCTTATTCACATCTTAAAAGGAAAACGAGTTAAGATAAAGAACATCGAAATCACAACAACGGGAGGCTTAGTATCATCTGGTGTTTCAGAGGCGAAATTAAAACGAGCAATGAAAGATACAAAAGAAGCCAAATTATGGCGCTTCTTTAAACGATCAAAATTCACCATGTCTACTTATGATAAGGATAAAAAAGCAATATTAAATGTATTAAATTCGATTGGACTTCGAGATGCTCAAATTGAAAAAGATACTTTTTATTTGTTGAATAACAAAGAAATGGAAATCAAAATTCGAGTGAATGAAGGAGCTATTTATAAATATGGTAAAATTGACTGGATTGGAAATACTAAATTTAGTAGTGGCTATTTAGATACTATTTTGGGTATTAAGTATGGTGATGTATATAATAAGTCGATTATGGATAGTCGTTTGTCGATGAGTCAAGATGGACGTGATATATCTTCACTTTATATGGATCAAGGGCATCTTTTTTTTCAAGTAATTCCTGTGGAAACTGGAGTAAAAGACAATTATATAACCTATCAAATGCGTGTTATTGAGGGTAAAGAAGCACGTGTAAAAAAAGTGATTATAAAAGGGAATACCAAAACTAACGAACATGTTATCAGAAGGGAAATTAGAACCAAACCAGGAGATTTATTTAATAGAAACGACATTATTAGAACTCAAAGAGAATTGTCTCAATTAGGTTATTTTAATAACGAAGGTTTTCAAATTAATCCTTTGCCAAATCCACAAGAGGGCACTGTGGATATAGAGTACATTGTTGAAGAAAAATCTTCGGATCAAATTGAATTGTCCGGCGGATATGGTGCAGGACGTATTATAGGTACATTAGGATTGACGTTTAATAATTTTTCTGCTAGAAATATGTTTGCAAAAGGCGCTTGGCAGCCATTACCTTCAGGAGATGGTCAGCGATTATCTATTCGTGCTCAAACGAATGGAAGTTTTTACCAGTCGTATAATCTATCATTCACTGAACCATGGCTAGGAGGTAAAAAACCTAACTCATTTTCTAGCTGGGTTACCCATTCTCAATTTGGAAGTGGATTGCTTAGAACAAGTTCTGCTTATAGTGGTATTTCTATTACTGGAGCTGGAATTGGTTTAGGCAAAAGAATAAAATTTCCGGATGATTTTTTTAATACCTATTATGAAATAGGGTTTCAATATTATAATGTAATTAATTATCCTAATTATTTCCCTAGCTTTAGTCAAGGTTATGCAAATGATTTGAGTATTAAGTATGTATTGCAACGTAATTCTATTGACAGCCCCATTTTTCCTAGGGAAGGTTCTCATATGACTTTTACTGCCAAAAGTTCAATCCCTTATTTTTTATTTAATGGGAATTATGATTTTTCTACTGCTTCTCAACAAGAAAAATATAAGTATTTAGAGTATTTTAAAATCAAATTTACAGGAGAGTGGTTTTTACCGCTTACGAGTGATAAAAAACTTATTTTAATGCCTCGTATTGGGTTTGGTTTTATGGGAGGTTATAGTAAATCAAAAGGGATTACACCCTTTGAACGTTTTTCTTTAGGCGGAAATGGGTTAAGTGGAATGAATCAGTTGGGTGGTCGAGAAATTATTGCACTACGTGGATATAATGATAATTCTTTATCAAGTTCTGGGAGTGATCCAGTGATTGCGAAATATACAATGGAATTAAGGTATCCTATTTCTTTAAACCCACAAGCTACATTTTATGTGTTAGCTTTTGGTGAAGCTGGTAATACGTTTCCTACATTGAAAAAATTCAATGCTTTTAACGTTAAAAGAGCAGCTGGTGTTGGAATTCGAGTATTTTTACCAATGTTTGGTATGTTAGGTTTAGATTATGGTTGGGGCTTTGATGAATTAGATAGCCATTCTCAAGGATATAAAGCTCAGGGAGGATCGGATGATTCAATAAAGCAAAATGGTTATTTTGGTAAATTGAATTTTACTTTTGGAATGAATTTAGGCGAATTATAATTCAGTACATTTGAAATTTTTTTAATATGAGAAAAAAAACGCTGTCAGTAATCATCTTTTTTTTAGCGAACCTTTATGTGTTTGCTCAAGCAACTCCTCAAAAATATGGCTATATAAATTCTGAGTATATTTTCACTAAACTTCCTGAATACAAAGATTCTAAGTCTAAATTAGATAAATTATCTGATCGTTGGATGAAAGAAATCGAAGACAAAAACAGAGTTCTTACTCAAAAAAAAGACCTTTATAATCGGGAAGAAGTACTTTTACCTTCAGATGAAAAGGAGAGAAGATTAGCTGAATTAGCTTCATTAGAAACGGATGTTATTGAATTCCAAAAATCTAAATTCGGTGTTTCGGGTGAATATTTCCAAAAAAGACAAGAGCTGGTAAAGCCAATACAAGATAAAGTATTCGATGCGATGCAAAAAATTGCAATCAAAAAGAATTATAGTTTTATATTTGACAAGGCAAATCAGAGTAATTTACTTTTTGCAGATAAAAAGTTTGACTTAAGCGATGATGTGATCAAAGAAATGGGGTCGAAATAATAACAATAAATAATAATATAATTAAATGAAAAAATCAGTCTTAATCTTAATTGCGTTAGTTTCAATAGTATCCATAAACGCACAAACAAAAGTAGCTCACATTAATACTCAAAAATTATTGGATACGCTCCCCTCTCGAAAAGTTGCATTGAAACAAATTTCAGAATTTCAACAAAAAGGCGAAATGGAATTAAAAGATATGGAGGCTGATTTGCAAAAAACATATCAAAAATATATGGCGGAGCAAAATACATTAACGCCTGTTATGAAACAATATGAAGAAGAAAGAATTCAAAAAAAACAACAAGGTCTTCAACAACGTGAACAAGAGCTACAGCAACAAATTTCTTTGTTGGGAAATGAGTTGAATGCCCCAATTTTGAAACGTGTTCAAAAAGCGGTTAAAACAGTTTCGATTTCTAAAAAATTAAATTACGTAATTGATGAGTCTACAACACTCTACTTCGATGGCGGAACAGATATTACGAATGATGTAATGCTTGAGTTGTTAAGATTGGATGCATCTGAAACGAGCAAAAAATAATTATTTTCTTTTTTTATAATAGGCAATCACTTAGATTGCCTTTTTTTATGGGTAAAAATAATGTTGAATAAGATTCCTATTGGTGTATTTGATTCTGGTTATGGTGGTCTTACTGTCCTTTCAGAATTAAAGAAAGTACTGCCTGAATACGATTTTTTATATTTGGGCGATAATGCAAGGTCTCCCTATGGTAACCGTTCATTTGATGTTGTAAATGAATTTACGTTGGAAGCAGTTCGTTATTTGTTTAATCAAGGTTGTGAATTGGTTATTTTAGCTTGTAACACGGCTTCAGCTAAGGCATTACGGTCTATTCAGCAAAATGAATTACCTATTTTGGCTCCTAATAAACGTGTTTTAGGTGTAATAAGGCCAACGTCTGAAATAATTGGTGATTTCTCAATTTCTAAGCACATAGGTATTCTTGCTACTGAAGGTACTGTTAAGTCCGAATCATATTTAATTGAAATTGGAAAGTTCTTTCCTGATGCTTTTGTTACGCAACATTCCTGTTCTTTATGGGTTCCATTGATTGAAAATAATATGCACGCTACAGCCGGTGGGAAGTGGTTTATTAAAGAAGATATTAAAGCTCTTTTATCTCTCGACCCTTTGATTGATACCATTTTATTGGGCTGTACTCATTTTCCAATAGTTTCAGAATTTATTCAATCGATTGTTGGAGATCATATCCGTGTTATACCTCAAGGCGCTATCGTTGCTCAAAGTTTACTTAATTACTTGGAGCGTCATTCGGCGATTTCAGACCGTTGTTCAAAAAACGGATCTACGCGTTATTTAACTACCGAAAACGCACTTGATTTTAATCGAAAAGCATCTTATTTTTTAGATTTAGAAATTGAATCTATCCATATTTCTATAACTAATCATACATGAGTATTCTTTCACACAAATTAGTACTCGGCTCAAAATCTCCGAGAAGACAAGCGTTATTGTCTGGAATGGGGCTATCTTTTGAAGTCAGAACAAATGATACGGATGAATCTTTTTCTGCCTCAATTCCAATACATTCAGTTGCTGGATATTTAGCACAAAGAAAAGCGGATGCTTTGGTCGATACTCTTACCGAAAACGAGTTGCTTATCACTTCCGATACCGTTGTTATTATTGGGGATGATTCGCTTCTAGGAAAGCCTGAGAACAAAGAAGATGCATTTAGAATGTTGTCTATGCTTTCAGGAAAAACACACACCGTTATTACGGGAGTATGTTTAAGGACTCAAAACGAATCGCATCTATTTTCGGATAAAACAAAAGTTACCTTTTTAGAACTTTCCGATGATGAAATTTTATTTTATTTAAATACATGTGCCCCATATGATAAAGCTGGTTCTTATGGCGTCCAAGAGTTTATTGGATATATTGGGATTTCCTCTTTGAATGGCTCATTCTATACTGTTATGGGATTGCCTACTCATTTGGTTTGGTTAAAACTTAAGGAGTTTGGTTTTTTAAATACAGGTGATTTAATTTGATTTTTAATCTGAAGTTCCATTTTGTTGCCTTATTTTCTGAGTAAAGGTCTTGAATCTTTTTTATCTTTGTTGTATTAAATAATTTACTATGTTTAGAACGCATACTTGTGGCGAATTACGCCTTGAAAATAAAGAACAAAATGTAACTTTAGCTGGTTGGGTACAAAGATCTCGAGATTTAGGTGGTATGACTTTTGTTGATCTCCGTGATCGTTATGGTATAACTCAGTTGGCTTTTAATTTAGAAGAGAATGAACTTTTGTGTTTACAGGCAAGAAAGTTAGGTCGAGAATGTGTGATTCAAGTTGTTGGTAATGTTATTGAACGTTCAAGTAAAAATAATAAACTACCTACCGGTGATATCGAAATTAGCGTCACGAATATAATCATTTTAAACGCTTCTGCAGTTCCTCCTTTCACGATTGAAGATGATACAGATGGTGGAGAGGAAATAAGGGCGCAGTTCCGCTATTTAGATTTAAGAAGAACGCCAGTGCTAGAGAAGCTTCGATTGAGAAATAAGGTTGCACTAGAAACAAGAAAATATTTGGATGAACAGCAATTTATTGATGTTGAAACACCTTATTTGATAAAGTCAACTCCAGAAGGTGCCCGCGATTTTGTAGTTCCAAGTAGAATGAATGAGGGGGAGTTTTATGCTTTACCTCAATCTCCTCAGACATTTAAGCAATTGTTAATGGTGTCAGGGTTTGATCGTTATTATCAACTTGTGAAGTGCTTTAGAGATGAAGATTTGCGTGCTGATCGCCAACCTGAGTTTACTCAAATTGATTGTGAAATGGCTTTTGTTGAACAGGAAGATATTTTGAATACATTCGAAGGATTAATTAAACATCTTTTTTCGGAAGTAAAAGGAATTACGTTTGACGGACCTTTTCCTCGAATGACATATGCTGAAGCAATAGAGAAATACGGTTCTGATAAGCCTGATATTCGCTTTGATTTATCATTTGTTTACCTCACTGACATCGCAAAAGGAAAAGGATTCCCTTTATTTGACAATGCAGAATCAATTATTGCAATAAATGCAAATGATTGTTCTGAATATACCCGTAAACAAGTTGATGCATTAACGGAATGGGTCAAAAGACCTCAAGTTGGCGCTACTGGATTAATTTATCTAAAATATAACTTAGATGGATCATTAAAATCATCCGTTGATAAGTTTTTTTCAATTGAAGAATTAACCTTATGGGCTCAGGCTGCTAATGCTAAGCCGGGTGATTTATTGCTCTTGCTTTGTGGACCATTAGAAACAACGAGAAAACAATTAAGTGATCTTCGATTGCATTTAGGGAATGAACTTGGGTTACGTAATCCAAGTGTATTTAAACCTTTATGGGTGCTAGATTTCCCTTTATTGGAATGGGATGAAGAAAGCGCTAGGTATCATGCGATGCATCATCCATTTACATCTCCTAAACCAGAAGATTTTCATTTGTTAGAATCTGATCCAGGAAAGGTAAGGGCAAATGCGTATGACTTAGCTATGAATGGAGTTGAACTCGGAGGAGGATCTATTCGTATTCATGATAGAACTGTTCAAGAGCGCATGTTTTCTCTTCTTGGTTTCACTAAAGAAGAAGCTTTAAAGCAGTTTGGATTTTTGTTGAAAGCATTTGAGTACGGCGCCCCACCTCACGGAGGAATTGCTTTTGGCTTAGACCGATTAGTTGCTACAATGGGCGGTTCTGATTCAATTCGAGATTACATTGCTTTTCCAAAGAATAACAAAGGTAGAGATGTAATGATAGATGCACCTTCTGCTATAGATGATAAACAACTGGAAGAACTAAGCATCTCTTTAAAGCCATCGAATCAATTAAAGTAGCAATACCAATTCCTTGATTTAATAAAGATTTATTTTAACGTACACTTGAATATGAAAAATATTTTTTTTGGTTTTTTGATTACTTTGTTCCTTTTATTAAGTAGTGCCTGTGGTATCTTAGATCCAAAAAATAAAGGGAAGGGATTCAATTTATTTCCAGTAGAGCAAGACAAACAATTTGGCTTAAAAGTATCTGAAGAAATAAATGGAAATCGTTCTGAATTCCCTCAATTAGACGCGAAAAGATATCCGGAAGTTTATAATTATATTACGAAAATTAGAAATACGATTTTAAAATCAGGAAAAGTTGATTTTTATACTGATTTTGATTGGAAAATTCATGTTATTCATGACGACAAGACCTTAAATGCATTTTGTACACCTGGGGGTTATATCTATATCTATACTGGTTTATTAAAGTATTTAGAAAGTGAAGATCAACTTGCTGGAGTGTTAGCGCATGAGATTGCTCATGCTGATATGCGACATTCAACCAGACAGATGACAAGTCAATTTGGGTTTTCAGTTCTTTCTCAAATACTTTTGGGTGACCAAAAACTTTTAATGCAAGTTTCTAATGCAATCATAGGACTTCGTTTTTCTAGAGCCCACGAAATGGAAGCGGATGAACGTTCAGTGCTTTATTTATGTGAGACTGAATATAATTCTGATGGTGCATCTGGTTTTTTCGAGAAAATTGAAAAGGAGGGAGGTTCAAAAACACCTCAATTTCTAAGTACTCATCCAAGTCCAGCAAATAGAGTCGAACACTTTCACAAAACGAAGTTTGAATTGGGCTGTTCAGGAAGACAGGATTTTAAGAAAGAATATAAAAGAATCGTATCAACCCTTCCATAATATGAAATTATTTCTAGATCTGAATTCTTACATTGATACATCAAAAGGGCATGATATTTCTATTCCGCTTTCAAATAATGACCATAATCCTTTAGCTTGGTATTTAACTCATCCTATTTTTGAAATTGTTCGTTCTGAAGGGTATGTGGGTGCAGTAGCAGAGGGTGGAAGTGTGAATTTTCGAACGATCACTTTTAATCCTCACGGACATGGAACACATACAGAGTGTTTAGGACACATCACAAATGAGGTTTTTTCAATCAATCAACATTTGAAAGAATCCTTTTTTATGGCTGAGCTAATTTCTGTCCAACCAAGCATAAAAGAAAATAAAGCTTTTGGAGGATATGATCATGTCATTACGAAAGAACAGCTTCAAAATGCTTTATCTGGAAAAGAAGTAAAGGCAGTCGTATTAAGAACAACTCCAAATTCGGTATCTAAAAAACAATTAAATTACACTAATACGAATCCACCTTATCTAGATGTTGATTGTATTTCGGTATTAGATGATCTCGGTGTTGAACATTTTTTAATAGATCTTCCATCGGTTGATAGAGAAATTGATGGTGGAAAATTGGCTTTTCACCACTCATTTTGGGGTGTTCCTAATGATCTAAAATTCCATAAAACGATAACTGAGTTTATTTACGTTCCTGACCATATAAAAGACGGTGTCTATTTATTAAATCTTCAAACAGCACCTTTTGAAAACGATGCTACACCAAGTAGACCGGTGCTTTTTTCTATTTTGAGTGAATGAATCACTTTTGCGAATACGATTAGATGACTCTTCCTTTAGAATTGAAGTTCAGAAGCACTCCTTTTGAAGAATCTTATTTTTATGAAATGGAAATTCTAAAAGTAGTTTCAGAGGAGATATATCAAAAACAAAAAGACCTTACTGGGCTTTATTATACAATTGATATTCCTGAAAGTGAGCTTATTTATATTCATTCAAGTCACACAAAAGAACAATTTAGAGGATCAGTAACTAGGAGTGTAATCATACGGGAAGCACAAAAGGTCTTTTTTAGGCTTAATTTTAGTGCTTGATATTACCTTCTACTATTTTTCATTCGAAAGTAATCCTTGTTTTAATTTATAGTCTAATACGATGAAAATCACACAAATAGTCCAGATAGGAACAGCTGCCTTATCGGTATCTAAATAATTGTTTAATAGTCCATGAAAAAAATAGGTCACAAGTGCTAAAATCATTCCTAAGACCAGGATTTGCAACTCTTTATGTAAATTTAAATTGTAATATAAATGGATACCTTGGCGAAAAATGATAAATACAAGTCCAAGTGTAAGTAAAAATCCAATTAGCCCTGTTTCGGCCAATGCACCTAAGTATTCACTATGTGCATTTCCTCCATCACCAAAATTCGTAGAAATGATTGTTAAATTTTCGGGTCGTTGAAATCGCGCATATTCAAATGCATATGTCCCCGGTCCAAATCCAACAATAGGTCGTTCTTTAAACATGGATATTGCACAATCCCAACGATTTATTCGCTCTAGATTTGAAGCGTCTGTGGTAACATTACCAGCGCTTTGAAGTCTTTTTCCAAAATCCTCCGTAGTGTGTTCAGATTTGTTTTTTGACAACATGAATTGAATTTGTGTCCAATTACTTACAATTAATAGTACACAAACCGAACCAGTTAGGATAAGGTATTTTAACTTTATCCTAAAGTGAATCAAGCCCCAAACAAAGAGTGCAACAATAATACTTAACCATGCTGCGCGAGTATAAGAAAAGAATAATCCAATTAAATTGATTAAAATCATACATATTAGTATGATTTTATGTTTGTTTGTATGCGTTTTTGAATAGTATTTGGAGATGAGTAGGGGTAAAATAAACGCAGCTATTGCACCATATATTGTATGGTCTTTAAAAAAAGGAAACATCACCCAATGGCTTTCTTTTTCTCCAAAATTAAATGTCGCATGCATTGAAACGGTGTAAACAATAACAACGCACATTCCGAATGAAAAAAGCCATATAAAGCGTCTAATATTTTCGATAATTTGAAAAAAAAGTGATCCTAAGCAAAATAATGGAATTACGAACCATAGCTTTGAAAGTAAGAATTTAATGGAAACTATCATATTATAGCTAAACAGTGCACTTACTATAATCCAAGTGAAGTAACAAAATAAACAGTATACTATTGGATTTTTTATAAGGTATATTGGAATAAATTTGCTCTTTAATTGGAGGAAAATTGTGAGCAAAAATAAGCCAATAAGTAAAGGTTCACTTGGGAGAAACAATCCAATTCCACCTTGGTTAAATTCTTCAATATTAATACTTAAAGGGGTGCAAAAAAATATAAATAGTAGT
Organism: Chryseobacterium gleum; assembly: GCA_945897755.1. Taxonomy (GTDB): domain Bacteria; phylum Bacteroidota; class Bacteroidia; order Flavobacteriales_D; family Crocinitomicaceae; genus CANHVK01. The sequence goes on from CAMDGH010000004.1 coordinate 28,383, forward strand.
AGGTTAGAAGTCCGATATATTGCAAAATAGATTAATAATAACACTACAGGAGAAATTAATAGCACCCAGCTATTTGTTATAAGTGCGTATACATTCAGTATAATAAATAATAAGGAACTTACGAGAATGAAGCGATTCGATTTTACACTATAATTCACCTTAATCTTACTTTCTTAATGTGTTAATTTTAGCTTGGACTAATAAAGCGAAAATAGAAAATAAAAATGCGGACGTACAAGAAAATAGAACGTTAAGTGCTTTTTTAGGATATTCTTTTTTGTCTGCAACAATAGCTTTTTCTACAATAAATTTATGATTAAAGTTTGTATTTGCGTCTGATTCAGATTGTTCATAACTCACTTCAAATTCTGCTAGTTTCATTGATTTGTCGTCTCTGAGCATTGCTAAACCATCATATTCTGCTGCATGTTTTAGATTTACATCAATTTGTTTCTTAAAGAATTCTCGGTCTTTTTCACCTCTTGCTTCGTTATAGGCTTGAAATAAGTTTGCTCTTTCTTCTGCAGTAGTTACTCCAAGCTCACTAAGTGTGTCTAATTTTATTAATATGGATTTAAGTTGATGGTTTAGCAGCTCTTTTTTTCTTTTATTGATTTCAAAAGCAGGAACTGTTCTTTCTTTAATCATGTCATTTTTTACGGTGTCGATTAAATCCATGATTTTGTTTGCAATTTTGGCAGCTAAAACAGGGTTTTTATCAAGTACATCTATTTGTATTGAACCATATCTAGTTCTTGTAAAAACGATGTGCTCTGAGTATGCTAATCCAAGTTTGTAATTTTTATGCAATTCAGTTTTATCAATTTCATAATGATTGAATAAATCAAAACGGTCAATAATTTTATCTTTAATTCTTGAAGACTCTAATATTTGCATTAATTGTTCTGTTTCTGTTTCTTGTCCAAAATCCATTGACGCAGCTTTTGCATTTCTCCCATCAGAAAAAGAAACTGTGCTAGTTGCTGCAGGGTAAACAACTGCGGATGATAAATAAAGAGGAGTAGTAAACAACGAAATTATAAGTGATATAAATCCTACAATACCTGTAATTAAAAGGATTATTTTTCGCTTAGTCCATATAAATCCAATTATATTTTCTGTATTAATTTTTTGATCTAATGTTTCGTCCATATATAGTTTATTCTAATTAAATTATACGCCACTTTGTTTTTAGTGATGTCATTCTGTAATCATCTAATAATTCGGTGATGGTTCTATCTTTAAATTTCTTCTGTAATTTTAAAGTTCCCTTTCCCATTTTAAAATCAAATTCGTCCTCAAAAATAGGCATTATTGCTAAAAAATGAACTTTTTCGTTTTTTTCAATAATCATGGGCTCTAATTCTGTTTTTACAAAGTCTGGATTTGTAAGAAAAAAATACCGTTGTTTCATGGTTGGAGATAAGGATTCATTAGGCTTAGCACATGGAATTGTATGACCGATACCATACCATGTTTTTTTATCAATTAAATGAATCGCTATTTTTTTAATCCACGTCCAAACCCAGTTCATAGATGGGTTTTCAATTTCATTTAAATCCCAGTAACTAGGTAAGCAAAAATAAAGTTCGATGTGTTGGTTTCCGTGGAAGTTTTCTGGAATAGGCTGTTTGTATTCAGATAAACCACACGTAATTAATAATTTAATCGGGGTTCGTTTTTGTAAGTTGATTATGGCTAGAAAAAGGTTATCCCTAATGGGTGTATCGATAAATGTGATGTTATTACTTCCAAACTGATCAATGTATTTTTTTTTTAGTGAATTCATATTATAGTGCTTATCAATGTTGTTTTTTTTCGGGTCAATACGATTTTTTGTTATTAGAACTTATTTTTCAATCACTTCTTTAAGCGCGTTCCAAAATTCTGCGGAAGATTTTATGCATCCTTGCTCTAACATTTTATGTATTTCAATAGCTCTTTCTTCTGTGTATTTTTTCTTTTGTGTAAAAAATCTCAATTCATTGACTTGAGATGTTAAAGCGGTATGTATGCCTTCTAATGTATTAAGTTGTATGTCTTCATTTGCACTATGTTTTCTTTGAATTAAGATAAGTTCTATTTCAATTTCTTTAAAATGAAAGACAAAGCAGCTGTCTTTTTTTCTATTCTCTAAATAGGAGATCGAATTGTATATTTTTTCAAAAACCTGATCACTAAACATGGATACCAGTTTTTTTGCTTTAGTGGGGTTTTCTTTGTTTAGTGTCTCCCATTCTTCAGCGTATACGTGATTTAAAATCAGAAACTGTTTTAGCTCTTCTTCTAAATGCTTTAATTCTTCTAAGGTAAGATTTTTATATTTCATTCATGATGATCGTTGACTAATATCAAATTTACAATTATTTGATCATAAAAATCTGTTTCTTAAATCCGGTTTTCTATTTTTTCATTTTCATTTACATATGTTATTTTATAACTTTACAAAAAAAACATGCTAAAAACACAAAATTATATCCAAGAAAATAAGACTAAATTTATAACAGAATTAGTCGAATTATTGCGAATTCCTTCTGTTTCTGCTGATCTAGCCTATGCCGATAGTGTTCATATTGCAGCTCAATCTGTAGCAAATCATTTGACTTCTGCAGGTGCAGATAATGTAACAATCTACCAAACGAAGGGATATCCTATTGTGTATGGAGAAAAAATAATTAATCCAAGTTTGCAAACAGTTTTAGTTTACGGACATTACGACGTACAACCTGCTGATCCATTAGAATTATGGGATAGTCCTGCATTTGAACCTGTTATCAAAACAACTCCGATTCACCCTGAAGGAGCGATTTTTGCTCGTGGTGCGTGTGATGACAAAGGACAAATGTTTATGCATGTGAAAGCCTTCGAAGCTATGGTTAACTCAGGTGAGTTAACATGCAATGTAAAGTTCATGATTGAAGGAGAAGAAGAAGTAGGAAGTGTGCACTTGGGAACATTTATTGAAGAATACAAAGAATTACTAAAAGCAGATATCATTTTAGTTTCAGATACAGGAATGTTGGCGAACGATACACCATCTATCACAACTGGACTAAGAGGGTTGAGTTATGTTGAAGTTGAAGTTACAGGTCCAAACCGCGATTTACATTCCGGTTTATATGGTGGTTGCGTAGCAAATCCAATCAATATACTAACAAAAATGATTGCGTCGCTTCACGACGAAAATAATCACATTACCATTCCAGGATTTTATGACAAAGTAGAAGAGTTGACAAAAATTGAGCGTGATGAAATGGCAAAAGCTCCTTTCAGTCATGATGATTATTGTAAGGCATTAAACATCGTAAACGTTTATGGGGAAGAGGGCTACTCAACGATGGAGCGTGGTTCCATTCGGCCAACATTAGATGTTAATGGGATTTGGGGTGGATATACTGGAGAAGGGGCAAAAACGGTAATCGCTTCCAAAGCGTATGCGAAAATATCAATGCGTTTAGTACCTCATCAAGTACCTGATGAAATCACAGCATTATTCACAGCTCATTTTGAAAGCTTAGCGCCTGAAGGCACGAAAGTATTAGTGACCCCTCATCATGGCGGTGACCCAGTTTTAACACCGGTTGATTCCATTGCATACCAAGCTGCTAGTAAGGCATATGAAACCACTTTTGGTAAACCTGCAATCCCTGTTCGTAGTGGAGGAAGTATTCCAATCGTGGCTCTGTTTGAAAAAGTATTGGGTTTAAAAACACTTATGATGGGATTTGGGCTAGATAGTGATGCGATCCATTCTCCAAACGAACATTTTGGTTTATTTAATTATTATCAAGGAATTGAAACGATACCATACTTCTATAAGTACTTTGCGGAGCTGTCGAAGTAGTATTTGAGTGACTCAGGGTTCGAAAAGTATGAATTTCATACTTTGATTGATTAAACTAGTTCTTTTGAGGCGTGTAATCAAATATTCAATAACAAAAAGAATGTATCGAAATATAATATTATTTATGGATTGTTTTCATTTGCAAAATGATATGAATGAAAAATCATTAGTATAATATGTTCCTTTATGAACTAGTTAATTGAATAATAGAATATGTATAAAAGGTGATTCGTAAATACCTTCGTGCTTATTTTGATACAATTAAATATAAAGCATGAAATAATCCATGAAAACTCTAAATTTGAACTAATTTCGGATAAACAAATTATTAACTCATGAAAACAAGATTAATTTATTTCACATCATTTGTGACTGTTCTTTTCTTTTTTTCTTCTTGCTCTTTTATGAGTGATATTAAGATTTTAGGTGTTTCAAATTTAGCTCCAACACTCAAGGGTAGACAACTATTAATCAAAGTAAATGTGAAAGTTCAAAATAATAATTTTTTCGCTGTTAATTTGAAGAAGTCTAATTTAAAACTAAGTATAGAAGATGAAAATATTGGCGCTTTAATTTTAACTGAAAAAATAAAAATAAATTGTAAAAGCACTGAATTCTATCCTCTTAAGTTTAAGATAGAACTTGCAGATGGTGCTTTTTTCACCTTATTTAGAAATGTATTTAAAAAAGAGGTGATTATTAATTTAAAAGGAACATTAGTTGGTTCAATATTAGGAATTCCTAAAACAATTGCGGTTAATGAAACTAAAGCAATTGATGGTAATTTGTTTAAATCGTTTATTAATTAAGTAAAAGGGTATGCAAGATATCTACAATTTAAAAGAACAACTCGCACAAACCATTCGTGCATACCATTTAAAAGGATGGTCTCCAGCTACTTCAACAAATTATTCTTTTCGTGAAAATCCAGCATCAGAAGTCATCTTTGTATCGCGCTCTGGAATTGATAAGTCACAATTTCATTCAGAAGATTTTATGCGAGTAGCTATGGATGGTAATCCTGTATCAGACGACCGTGACATTAAACCTTCAGCAGAAACATTGATTCATTGTGAGTTGTATCGTTTATTCCCTGAAAGCACTGTCGTTTTACACAGTCATTCTGTCTATTCTGTCTTAAATTCTCAATTATACGATGATCATATTTCATTTGAGGGATACGAAATTCAAAAAGGGTTTGATGGTCAAACAACTCATGTAAATCAGATTCATATTCCAATTTTATCTAATTCTCAAAATATGATAGCATTTTCTGCTTTGATGTTAGCACGAAAAGAAGAATTTCAGCACCATGCTTTTGTTATTCGTAACCACGGAACTTACGCTTGGGGGAAAAATTTGTTTGAAGCTAAAAGACATTTAGAAACTTTAGAGTATTTATTGGAAGTGAATTATAAATTGGAGGTGTTAAAAAAATAGCGATAATTATTACGTTCGAAGTGTGTTATTTTTCCCCGTGGAAACCAAAATAAAACTAATTATGAATAACAATATTAAAAGACAAGAATTATTAGTTCGTCGTGAAGAATCACAATTAGGAGGAGGAAAGACACGTATCGATAAGCAACACAGTCAAGGAAAATTGACCGCTCGTGAACGAATTGAATTGTTAATAGACGAAGGTTCTTTTCAAGAGATAGGTATGTTTATTACCCACCGGTCCACTTCTTTTGGTTTGGATGATCAAAAGATTCCTGGTGATGGTGTTGTTACTGGATATGGTAAAATTCATGGCAGATTAGTCTATATTTTTTCACAAGATTTTACTGTTTTAGGTGGTTCCTTATCAGAAACGCATGCCGAGAAAATTTGTAAAATAATGGATTTGGCTATGAAAAATGGCGCGCCAGTAGTGGGTTTGAATGATTCTGGTGGTGCAAGAATTCAAGAAGGGGTTATTTCACTTGCTGGCTATGCGGATATTTTTTTTAAAAACACAAGGGCTTCGGGTGTCATTCCGCAAATTAGTGTAATCATGGGGCCTTGTGCTGGTGGAGCGGTTTATAGCCCTGCGCTTACAGATTTTGTGTTTATGGTTGAAGATACATCTTATATGTTTGTCACAGGGCCAAATGTTGTTAAAACAGTCACCCATGAAGAGGTTACTTCCGAAGATTTAGGAGGTGCTAAGACACATGCGGAAAAGTCTGGTGTTACTCATTTTACTGCTTCGAATGACGTAAGTTGTTTAAAACAAGTGCGTGATTTTATGACCTACATGCCTCAAAATTATGGGGAATATGCTCCTACAACAACCTTTGAGTTTAGTGCTTCTAAAACGGGTTTGATAAATAATATACTTCCAGAAAATTCAAATGCTCCTTATGACATTCGTTCTATTATTGAGTGCATTATTGATGATCATTCATTTAGAGAGGTTCATATGGATTATGCGAAAAATATTGTTGTTGGTCTAGGAAGATTAGAAGGAAGAACGATAGGAATTGTGGCAAATCAACCAGAATCATTAGCTGGAGTTTTAGATATTGATGCATCACGAAAGGGTGCCCGTTTTGTTCGATTTTGTGATTCATTCAACATACCTTTGTTAGTCTTGGAAGATGTCCCTGGATTTTTGCCTGGAACAGATCAAGAATGGAGGGGGATTATTTCTCATGGTGCTAAATTATTATATGCCTTTTCCGAGGCAACAGTTCCTCGAATTACTGTAATTACTCGAAAAGCTTACGGAGGTGCATTTGATGTGATGAATTCAAAAAATATTGGCGCTGATATGAACTTTGCTTGGCCAACTGCTGAGATAGCAGTTATGGGAGCAAAAGGAGCGGCTGAAATTATTTTTAAACGTGAAATTCTAAGTGCGAAAGACCCTAAAGCCAAATGGGTAGAAAAAGAAACTGAGTATGCTGAAATGTTTGCAAACCCTTATCGAGCAGCAGAGCGTGGGATTGTAGATGAGGTGATTTTACCAGAAGAAACAAGAAAAAAACTCATTACTGCTTTTCAAATGCTTGAGAATAAGGCTGAGGTATTGCCTCAAAAAAAACATGGTAATATCCCTTTGTAAGCTAGGCTAGCTTACCTATTGTCTACTACTTCTTTTATCCTGAAAAATGCGATTTCTTTACCTTTTATTAAAAATAGTTACAAATTATTCGTTACGAATCTATTACCCAAGAATTTTTAAAATAAATTCACCTAAAGCTTATTTTGGAAGAACAATCTACGTTAGTAATCATCCTTCTTCTTTTATGGATCCAATTGTGATAGGTGGATTACAACGACCTTCTGTTTTTTTCATGACTCGCTCGGATGTTTTTACTCCCCTGATGAAACCTATTTTATGGTTAGCTCAGATGCTGCCAATTTACCGTCAGCTGGACGGTGAGGGTGCGTTATCAAAAAACAACGAGGTGTTTAGGTCTTGTGCTACTGTTTTAATTCGTGGAAGAAATTTATTGATTTTTGGAGAAGGTTTTACGGATGATGTATTTATCAGGCGCATAAAACCAATCAAAAAAGGTGCTGCGCGTATTGGGTTTGGTGCATTAGAGAGTATGAAATGGAAAAAAAAAGTGTATTTAGCAGCCATTGGAATTAATTATGGAGATCCGCAGTACTTGCAAAGTGACTTGGTAATTTCTAATTCCGCTAGAATTTGTTTGAACGATTATAAAGACCTTTTCATTGAAAATCCAAATCGAGCAATCGTGGAGGTTACAAAACAAATTGAGTCATTATTGAAAGCTCAGCTTGTACATATTGATAATGCTGATTGGGAACCCTTCCATGCAATGATACTTCGCCTAAGAAGAAATGGATTACATCCGGTTAACACTGATTTTAATATTTCATTGCTACAACGTTTTGAAAACACAAAACAATTAGCGTTATGGTTAAATAAACAAGACCTAAATTCACCTTCATTGATTTGTTTAAATGAATCTTTAAAAAGCTATTTTGATCATTTAACTCTTTTAAATATTAAAGAAGAATACGTGTATGAATATGCTATAAAAGGAAAGCTCTCATTGTTTAAACCGCTTTTATTCTTGTTTTTTACGTGGCCTTTTTTTATCTTAGGGATAATTCATCTATCGTTACCTTATTTATTTGTTAAAAAATTTACTGAAGCTAAATTTAAACGGGCGGTATTTTGGTCGTCAGTAAAAATGGTATTGGGGATGTTAGTAATGACATTGTTTAATTGGCCCATTATGATTTTATTAAATAAGTTGTTTTTTCATTCTGCTTACATAAGCTGGATATACTTTTTAATACTTCCTATTGTTGGATTGATTACCTATCTCTTTATCAGAAACCTCTCGGATTTACTATCAAGAAGAATGACATCGATTGGTATGTTAAATCCGCTTGTTAGGCAACGCAAAGAATTAATTGAACTTATTAATCAACACTTATCAACTCTATGATACGCTTATTTTCTCTATTTATTTATTTAAGTTTCTTATTTCATTTTGAGGCGCAAGAAATTAGATCTTACAAACCGGAATGTCAAGAGTTAATTCCTTCCAAAAGAGATAAAAATAAACCTACGATAAAAACCTGTTTTTTTAAAGACTATAAGTCAGTATTAACGATTATTAAATCGATTGACAATAGTCTTCCTGTAGACTTCATTCACATACTCTATTCTCGTAATATTGCTGATTATGAGCGTGTAAATAAAAGTTCGATATTCAATAATCGCTTCCCCGAAATGTTAAATCAAATAAATAAAGAAATTAGATTATTGAACGACTCTTTACTTAAAGATAGTGAAACAAAAAGTTGTTTTAATGCTGAGTTAACCTATTATGGGATTGATGATTTAGGATTCAGTTTTACAGATAGTTCTGTTGTATTTAGCGCGATTCTCCCATCTCCCTATGAGCCAGGTCATCCTAATTGTCTTTATATTAGCCCTTTAATTGAAGTTCCATTTTCCATTCATTGGTTTAATATGTATTTAAAATAATTGAGGTTTCTAATTAAAAAAAGATTTTATTTTTTTGGAAAATCAAATTAATTAATTTAAATTTGATTAAATAAATATCAATAGTTTATGAAAAAGTTCTTGCTTATTTTATCTTTATTATTTCTTAGTTCAACGGGTGTTTTCCTTCTTGCTGAAAACAACGATGTAGTTCCAGTTGAAGTTTCATTTTCTCTTTATCCAAACCCTGCCGTTGACATTATAAATGTTTTTGTAAATAATCAAAGTGAAAAGTTGTCTATTAAAATTTTTAACGCTTTAGGGAGTGAAATTTATTCAAGTAAAATTGATTCTTTCACTAAAATCGATGTATCAGAATTTAAAAACAGTATTTATATCGTTAATATATATGACGATAACGAAATTATACACAATCAGCGTCTTGTAGTAAATCATTAATTTATTCCTCTTATTATTATTCTATCTTAAGCTTTCCTTTTTGATTTAGATGTTTTTCACGTTTTAATTTTGTTAAATTTGTATTGATTTCAAAATATACATTTATGGCAAAAGTACGAAAACAAGATGCGTTGGAATATCATGCATCTGGAAGACCTGGTAAGATTCAAGTAGTACCTACTAAACCGTATGCTTCTCAACGTGATTTATCTTTGGCCTACTCACCAGGAGTAGCAGAGCCTTGCTTAAAAATTGCTGAAAACCCTGAAGATGTATACAAGTATACCGCTAAAGGAAATCTTGTTGCTGTCATTTCAAATGGCACTGCTGTCTTAGGCTTAGGTGACATAGGGCCATTGGCTTCAAAGCCTGTAATGGAAGGAAAGGGAGTGTTGTTCAAGATTTTTGCAGACATTGATGTGTTTGATATTGAAGTTGATGCAAGTGATCCTGAACTTTTTATTCAGACAGTAAAAGCAATCGCACCAACTTTTGGTGGAATTAATCTAGAAGATATTAAAGCTCCGGAAGCGTTTGAAATAGAAAGAAGGTTAAAAGAAGAATTAGACATTCCAATCATGCATGATGATCAGCATGGAACAGCAATTATATCCTCAGCTGCCTTATTGAATGCATTAGAATTAGCAGGGAAAAAGATTGGACAAGTCCGAATTGTAATTTCTGGTGCTGGCGCAGCAGCAATGTCATGTGGTAAGCTTTATACTTCATTAGGCGCAAAACTTGAAAATATTTTCATGTTTGATAGTAGGGGGTTGTTGCATAGCGACAGAAAAGATTTAGAGGATAATAAATTGTTATTTGGACAGCACTCTTGCGGGGATAAATCACTGGAGGAAATGTTTGTTGATGCAGATGTTTTTATTGGTTTGTCTAAAGGGAATTTAGTGTCCAAAGAGATGATTGCTGTGATGGCGAATGATCCAATTGTGTTTGCTTTAGCAAATCCAGAACCGGAAATCTCATACAAAGACGCAATGTCTGTTCGTAAGGATATTATTATGGCTACTGGTCGATCTGACCATCCTAATCAAGTAAATAATGTTCTTGGATTTCCTTTTATTTTTAGAGGTGCTTTAGATGTTAGAGCAACTACGATAAATGAAGAAATGAAATTAGCTGCTGTTAAAGCAATTGCATCACTTGCAAAAGAAACTATTCCAGAAGAGGTAATAGAAGCTTATGGTGACAAAAATATTTCTTTTGGACGAGAACAAATTATTCCAAAACCTTTAGATAGTCGCTTGATTTACTATGTTGCACCAGCTGTAGCAAGAGCAGCAATGGAATCTGGCGTTGCTAGAAACCCAATTACCAATTGGGAGGCCTATGAAATGGAATTAAAAAATCGCTTAGGATTAGACAATAAATTATTGCGCAATATTACTGTTAAAGCACAAAGTGCACCTAAGCGCGTAGTTTTTGCTGAAGCAGATAATTATAAAGTGTTAAAAGCAGCGCAGTTTGCGAGTGAAGAAGGAGTTGCTTTTCCTATTTTATTGGGCAGTAAAAAGAAAATTTTAGAAATTATTGCTGAATATAGTCTTGATTTCACAGATTATAAAATAGTAGATCCGAAATCAGAAGAAGAACTAGAAAGAAGAAATCGCTATGGAAAAGCGTTTTTTGAAAAACGTAAACGAAAAGGGATTACTGAGTTTGAGTCAATTCAGATCATGCGAGAAAGAAATCATTTTGGCGCAATGATGGTTGAAAAAGGGGATGCTGACGCTATGATTTCAGGGGTTACTCGTAACTATAAGGATGTTATTCGCCCTGCAATTCAAACCATTGGCACTCAAAAAGACGTGAATATTGTGGCGGGTCTTTATATCCTGATGACAAAAAGAGGTCCTTTGTTTTTAGCAGATACAACTATAAATTTAGATCCAACGGCTGAAGAGATTGCTGAAATTACAAATAATGTAGCTAAAACAATTCGGAAGTTTAAGGTAACTCCAAAAATTGCTTTACTGAGTTATTCTAATTTTGGATCTTCTAAAGGAAAAGATGCTGAAAAAATGGCTAAAGCATCTGATATTCTGCATGATAAATATCCTTCTATTATTGTTGATGGTGAACTTCAAGCAAATTTTGCTTTAAACAATGAATTGATGATGGAGAAATTCGCATTCTCTTCCTTAGCAAATAAACAAGTAAATACCCTTATTTTTCCAAATTTATCTTCGGGTAATATTGCGTATAAATTATTACAAGAAATTCTTGAAGGAGAAACAATAGGACCTATTCTAGTTGGATTGAAGAAGTCTATTCATGTGGTACAAATGGGTGCTTCGGTTCGTGAAATTGTAAATATGGTTAAAGTTGCTGTAGTAGATGCACAAAACAAATAATGTATGATTTCACACTTAAACGGAAAACTAGTTGAGAAGAATCCAACCAATTTAATTATTGAATGTGCTGGAGTAGGTTATGATGTAAAAATCAGTTTAACAACATTTTCTTCGATTGGCTCAAATGAAGCGATTCAACTTTTTACGCAATTTATTGTGAGAGAGGATGCACAGTTGTTATATGGTTTCTCAACGAAAGAAGAACGCGAAATGTTTAATTACTTGATTTCCGTCTCTGGGATTGGACCAAATACAGCTATGATCATGTTATCATCACTAATCCCTTCTGAAATAGCAAATTCTATTGCCTCAGAAGATGTAAAAACGATACAGTCGAGTAAAGGAATTGGTATAAAAACAGCCCAACGTGTAATTGTTGATTTAAAGGATAAAATGACTAAGTGGGAGTTTTCTTTGCTAAATCATAATGTTGGTCATAATAAAAACAAATTAGATGCGTTAATAGCTTTATCTTCTCTAGGTTTTGATAAGAAAAATGCAGAGAAAGCGATTGAAAAAGTATGCATAGGTGATGAAACGGTAGAGCAATTAATTAAAGCTGCTTTAAAAATATTATAGATTGATTAAACAGTCAAATAGCTATACATTCCTGTTTAGTAGGTTACTTTTTTGTATCTTACTTTTCTTTTTTACCCACTTATTAAGATCACAAAACAAGCTTATAGACCTACCGTTTCCAATTCAAGATAAAGTTGACCCTACACAAAATATAAAACAACCTTTTGATTTAGGAGATCCGTCAAAACTCAAGAAAACAGTAGTTTATGACCCTAAGTTAAAGAAGTATGTTTTTAAAGAGGTCTTGGGTGATGGTCTGTTGAATTATAGGAATCCATCTATGATGACACTCCAAGAATACTTGGACTCCGATCAAAAAAACACTTTGCAAAGCGATTGGAATAAAAAAGCAAAAGCTCAAAATGAAAGTAACCAGCCCTTGGTGCCTCCAGTAAAAGTTGGGGGAAAAACATTTCTTAATTTTTTTGGTTCTGATGAGATTAGTATAAAACCCCAAGGGTCTGTTGAATTATCTTTTGGTGTAAATAGTTCCCGGTATGACAATCCAATTTTACCAGTAACTCAAAGAAGACAAACTCGTTTTGATTTTCAGCAGAATATGCAAATTAACCTGGTTGGTCAAATTGGTACACGATTGAAACTATCAACCAGTTATAATAGTCAGGCAGCATTTGATTTTGAAAATGTAACAAAATTAATATATACTGGTGATGAAGATCAAATCATTCAAAAAATAGAATTAGGTAATGTTTCATTGCCTTTAAATACTTCCCTGATTCAAGGATCTCAAACGTTATTTGGAGTAAAGACCCAATGGAAATTTGGCAAATTAACCATTGACAATGTGATTGCTTCGTCTAAAGGTAAAAAGCAAGAAATCAATATTTCAGGGAAAGCACAGGTCCAAAATTTTGAGCTAAATGCCGATTCGTATGAAGCAAATAAGCATTTCTTTTTAAATCATTATTTTAGAAATGCTTATGATTCAGCCATGTCTGAATTACCGATAGTGAAATCGCAGGTAAATATTACGCGAATGGAAGTATGGTTGACGAATAAAATCAATAGTACTTCGAATACCAGAAATATTGTTGCATTTTCGGATTTAGGTGAATCTAAAAAAGAAAATACACAAGGTGGTGTTTCCTCTTTTGCTTTTAGTGAATTTCCAACAAATAGCTCCAATAACTTGTACGATTGGTTATTAACTCAAAATGAAGTAAAAAATTTTTCCGGAGCTGTTACTACGCTTACCAATCAAGTGGCTTCTCCGGGCCCTTTTTATCAATCGATTCATTATGAGAAAGTAGAAAATGCTCGAAAATTATCAGATCAAGAATTTTCGTTTAATACTTTGCTTGGATTTATTTCACTTAATCAACCACTTAATAATGATGAGGTACTTGCATTAGCTTATGAGTATACATATCAAGGTAAAACGCATCAAGTTGGTCAGTTTTCCACTGATGGAATAGACGGTAACCAGGCACTTATGCTTAAGTTGTTAAAACCAACTATGGTAAATCCTAATAATAAAGTTTGGGATTTGATGATGAAAAATGTCTATTCAATTGGAGCTTATCAATTAGATAAAACAGGGTTTAGATTAGATGTTTTATATAACAATCCTTCTACGGGATTGCCGGTTAACTTTTTTCCTTATGAGGGTTTAGATAAAACGCAACTTGTATCCTTGCTTGGAATGGATAAAATGAATGTAAATAATCAGCCCTTTTCGGACGGATTATTTGATTTTTCTCCAATGGCTTTTAACGGGAATAAAATGGAAGGTGGTGGTACAATTAATCCAAAAAATGGACGGATTTATTTCACCACTATTGAGCCATTTGGAGCAACCTTGAAAAATCGAATGATTGAAAAAGGGATCGCTAAATCCATAATTGATAAAATTGCATTTACTGAATTATATGATTCTACGAAAACGGCAGCTCAACAATTGCCGACTAAAAACCGTTTTATTTTTAAAGGTCAATACCAATCTTCAGTCAGTTCTGATATTCCATTAAATGCATTAAATGTACCTCCAGGTGCTGTAAGTGTTACTGCTGGAGGTTCTAAATTAATAGAAGGAACTGACTATACGGTTGATTACAATCTAGGGCGTGTTAAAATTTTAAATTCAGGTGTGCTTGAATCAAATACTCCGATAAAGGTTTCTATAGAAAGTAATTCTGTTTTTGGTTTTCAAGCTCGTTCTATGATTGGCACCCATATGAATTATCGATTTAATAAAGACTTTAATATTGGCGCTACATGGATGAGAATGACTGAAAGACCAATTACTCAAAAAGTTGACATGGGTACTGAGCCATTTAAAAACAATGTAATCGGATTTGATTTGTCGTTTAAACATAATTTACCATTACTTACAAAGTTGGTTGATTTGTTACCCATGATTTCAACTAGTGCAGCTTCTTCGGTTTCTATCACTGGAGAATTTGCACATTTAATTCCAGGAACTCCGAAAGCAATTTCTAAATCTGGAATTTCGTATGTAGATGATTTTGAAGGAAGCCAAAGCACCATTGATTTAAGGACGCAAAATGCATGGAGATTAGCTTCTATACCTCAGGGCCAACCATCACTTTTTCCAGAGGCTATAAAGAAAGACCTATCAGCGGGATTCAATCGTGCTTCTACTTCTTGGTATTTAATTGATTTATTGTTTTATGGGGGAGGATCGATGACTCCAAAACACATTGCTGAAGATCCTAAAATGTTGTCGGATAGTCGTATGCGTTTAGTACAACAAAAAGATATCTTTCCAAATTTACAACAACAGTACGGAACGTTTACTAATATACCGATCTTTGAATTAGCGTATTATCCTTCTGAAAGAGGTATTTATAATTACGATACAATTTCTTTGATTGATAAATTAGGGAAATTTCAAAATCCTCAATCTAAATGGGGTGGGATTATGCGTTCCTTAACAACAACCGATTTTGAATTGACAAATATTGAGTTTATTCAATTCTGGTTACTAGACCCTTTTAATGAAGATGCTGAAAATGCTGACCCTAACACTAAAATGTCCGGTGGAGATTTGTATTTTAATTTAGGGAATATTTCCGAAGATATTTTACCAGACTCTCGTAAGTCATTCGAAAATGGCTTGCCAGTTAACGCTGCTGCATCTCTTGAAAATATAGACACTACTTTTTGGGCGCGTATTTCAACTCAAAACGTTATTGTAAATGCATTTGATATGAATCCGGAAAATATAAAAAATCAAGATGTCGGATTAGATGGTTGGAATAATGAACAGGAGAAATCTTTTTTTAAAGCATACACAACATGGGTAAATAATCACCCTAAATTACTTCCTGATGTTAAAACTCAAATGATGTCAGATCCATCAGGAGATGATTTCAAATATTACAGAGACGATTTATATGACTCACAGGAAGCTGATATTTTAACTCGTTACAAGCGCTTTAACCGACACGAAGGAAATTCACCAACAATAGAAATGTCTTCTTCCATGAATGCGGCTGGTTATCCAACTCAATCTTCAAACCAGCCTGATGTTGAAGATATAAACCAAGATAATAATTTATCGGAATCTGAAAATTATTACCAATATAAAGTCAGTTTAAAACCGAATGAGATAGAGGTTGGTAAAAATTATATTACTAATATTTATATGGATTCTACTTCTCCAAAAAAAGAACGTTGGATTCAATTTAAAATTCCAATTAGAGAACCCGAAAAAGTAATTAATAATATTTCAGATTTTCGATCCATCCGATTCATGCGTATGTTTATGAAGGATTTTAATGAAGAAGTGATTCTAAGGTTTGCCCGTTTAGAATTTATCAGGGGGGAATGGAGAAAATACTTGGGCTCAATCACTCAGCCTGGAGAAATAATTCAAACCGATCCAAATAAAACAACATTTAATATCTCAGCGGTAAACTTAGAGGAAAATTCAGGTAGAACACCCATTAACTATGTAATGCCTCCTGGTATTTTGAGAGAGGTGGATGCTGCTCAAGTGCAACAAAGGCAGCTAAACGAGCAAGCGCTTTCATTTGAAGTGTGCAATATTGAAGATGGCGTATCTAAAGCAGCTTATAAAAATGTACAGTTCGATGTAAGAACGTATAAAAAATTGAAAATGTTTGTTCATGCTGAAGAATTTTCAAAATCATCTCCACTTAAGGATGGTGACTTATCCTTATTCATTCGTTTAGGGTCTGATTTTACGGATAATTATTACGAGTATGAGTTGCCATTAAATACAACTGCATGGGGTTCCACTATTCCAGATGAAATATGGCCATTAGTTAATGATGTAGAAATTGTATTTGATAATTTATTGGCTGTTAAAAAGAAAAGAAACGCTGCCCTCGGATCTTCTGCCACCACAATTACTTCAAATTCTGAATTTTCTATTCCAGACCCTTCAAATCCGAAACGATTAATAAAGGTGAAAGGAAGCCCTAATTTACAAGCGATTAAATCCATTATGATTGGAGTAAGAAATCCATCCAAACAGGACAACAACTTCGTTAATGATGATGGTTTGACAAAATGTGCTAATGTTTGGATTAACGAATTACGGTTAACTGATTTCCAAAATGAAGGCGGGTCAGCAGCTGTTGGAAGAATTCAAATTCAAGCAGCTGATTTCGCTACGGTATCAGCATCTGGTAGTTATAGTGGAGTGAATTGGGGAACGATTGAAAGTAGGGTGCAAGAACGACAACGAAATGAGCAAATTGGCTGTGATTTTAATACGACTATTCAACTAGGTAAATTTTTAGGAAATAAAGGAAAACTTTCATTGCCTTTTTTTTACGGATATTCTTTAGGTATTGTAAATCCAGAATACGACCCATTTAATCCAGATATTCGCTTGAACGATTATTCATTTACTGAAAAAATAGAGAAAGCTAAACTTGGGCAAGAGTTTACTCAACGCAAATCCTATAACTTCTCAAATATAAGAAAGGAAGCAAATCCGAGCGCTAAACCTTTTTTTATGAGAATCTCAAATTTCTCTGCTAACTATGGGTATAGTGAAAGTTTTAGGCGTGATTTTAACATTGAATTTGATAGAACAAAATCATGGAAGACAGGATTAAATTATGCATATAGTTTTACGGCTAAGCCTTTCGAGCCTTTCAAAAATGTTAAGTTTATGCAAAAGTCTCCTTGGTGGAATATCATAAAGGATATGAATTTATTTCTTACACCGAAAACCATTGCTTTTAATAACGATGTGTTACGGAATTATAATGAACGGAAGGTGCGAAATAATTTAAACTCCGGTTTTGAATTTGATCCGGTCTACGTAAAGTCTTTTTCATGGAATAGAACTTACAATCTGGGCTATGACCTAACAAAAAACTTGAAATTTAATTTCAACGCATCAAATCGAGCTATTTTTGATGAAGCAAATGGACGTGTCAACAAAAAAGAAGACCCAATTGGCTACCAACTCTTCTTAGACTCGATAAAACATCAGTTATCAACATTTGCTAAAACCTTAGATTATACTCACGACTATTCATTAAGTTATACACTTCCATTAGAAAAAATACCCGGATTAGACTGGGTTTCCGCTAATACAAAATACAGTGGTAATTATAACTGGCAACGAGCTCCCTTGGGGCAATCAGAATATGGAAATGTAATACAAAATAGTAGGGTGATAAATGGTACAGCCACCTTAAACATGACTAATCTATATAATAAGTCTGATTATCTAAAAAAAATAATTTCCGGATCTAAATCCCAACGCGCCCAATTAAGTGCTATCGAAAAAGAAGTGAAGCCTACTCTTAAAAAGAAATCGATGACCTCATTTGGGAAGCCTTATTCTGAGTTAACAAAAAAAGAAAAAAGAAAAGAAGATCGTATTCAACGTCGTCAACAACGAAAAGAAAAGCGTCAAGCCCGAAAAGAAGTCCGTTTGAAAAAAGATATTCCCCCTTTAATCACTATTTTAGGAACCGCGTTGATGTCTGTTCGATCGGTATCTTCTACCTATACTCAAAATGATGGAACAATTTTACCTGGATATAATCAAGAAACTAGGTATCTAGGCATGCCACTCTCTGACAACAAAGGGCTTCTTGGGTTTTTAGCAGGACAGCAATCCTATGATTTAGTTGGTAAAGAAACGGGATATGACTTTGCTAAAATAGCATCTAAACAAGGTTGGTTAGTGAAAAACAGCGGTTTAAATAAACAACATAGCCTAAATCATTCTCAAAATATAAGTGGTCGTGTTTCAATTGAACCTTTCAAGGATGTTTCAATTGATTTAAGTTTCAATCGGAATTATACATTGAACTCGAATGATTTCTTTCGTTGGAGCGATTCTTTATCTCAATTTCAAAGTCAAAGTATGGTCCAAACAGGAACATTATCTTATTCTACAATTTCAATCCGTTCAGGATCTTCCTTTGGTAAAAATTATGAATCAGCATCCTTTGATAAAATGAGGGCTTCGCGTATCGAAATTAGTGAATTATTAGGGAGTAATTCTAAAAACGCTTCTAAAGAGAAAGATGGTTATTATACTGGTTTTGGTCCATCGCAACAAGATGTTTTAATCGGCTCTTTTTTGACTTCTTATACGAATAATAAAACAACTAAGCAAAACATCAATCCATTGACATCAATTCCTTTGCCAAACTGGACGCTCAATTATTCAGGACTAATCAAGTATGATTTTTTAAAAAAACATGCTAAAAACTTTACAATTCGCCATGCTTATAGTTCATCCATTGCAATATCTGGTATTCAAACTAATTTAAATTCAATGTTGGATTCGGATGGGAATCCAACCACATTTGACCTAAACTCGAATTTTATTTCGAAGTATCAAATTCAAAACATAGCACTTTCAGAGCGTTATTCTCCTTTATTGGGGATAGATGCAACATGGAATTTCTTAGGCCAAGGATTAATTACTAAACTTGAATTTAAAAAAGACCGTAATTCTGCACTTGCATTAAATAATCTTCAAATAACTGAAATTATCAGTAAAGAGTGGGTTCTCGGTTCTGGTGTTAAGTTTTCTAAGGTGAAAATGCCGTTTAAGTTTCAAGGCAAAGTATTGGAAAATGATTTAAATGTTCGTTTTGATTTATCTTTTCGTGATAATCAAACGGTGATTCGTAAAATCGTTGAAAATACAAATCAAGCTACTGCAGGTCAAAAAGTAATCTCGATTAAAACATCGATTGATTATAATTTAGGGCCAAATCTAACTGCTCAGATATATTTTGATCAAGTCATTACCACACCAAAAGTGGCAACTTCATACCCTACTGGAAACACAAATGCAGGGATAAGGCTTAGAATGAATTTGGCGGGACTTTAGAAAAACAATTATTTTTTATAGTTCTTTAATTTTAATCCTTAAATTTGTTATCAAAATATATAGATATGATTTTAGGTGTTGTTGGCCCTTGGCAAATCGGTTTGGTTTTTATACTTATTTTACTTTTATTTGGAGGTAAGAAAATTCCTGAGTTAATGAAAGGTTTAGGACAGGGTATTAAAGAGTTTAAAGATGCTTCTAAAACCGGTGAAAACGTCAGTGAAGAAGACAAAGAAAAGGAAGGTTCTCAAAAATAGTAACTTAGGTTTATGTATAAAAGTTTTACTGAAGTTAAATCTGCGCTTGCTTCAGGTATTTCTTTATTGGATATTGTTAAAGTCTATTTGCAAAGAATTCAGGATCAAAGTGATTTAAATGCTTTTTTAGAAGTCTTTGAAGATACCATTTTAGAAGATGCTCAACTTGTTTCAGATAAAATAAAAGCAGGTACTGCTGGAAAATTAGCTGGATTAGTAATCGGTATTAAAGATAATATCTGTTACAAGAATCATCTTGTTTCTGGATCATCCCGCATCTTAGAAGGATTTGAATCCCTCTTCACAGCCACAGCGCTGCAACGTTTATTAGATGAAGATGCAATTGTCATTGGTCGATTAAATTGTGATGAATTTGCGATGGGAAGTTCTAATGAAAACTCTGCTTTTGGCCCTGTAAAAAACCCTTTAGATAAAACAAAAGTTCCTGGAGGTTCTTCTGGAGGTTCAGCTGCAGCTGTAGCCGCTCACTTATGTACTGTTGCATTAGGAAGTGATACAGGAGGATCGATTAGGCAACCCGCATCTTTTACAGGTACATTTGGCATAAAACCTACCTATGGTCGTGTTAGTCGTTATGGCCTGATAGCTTACGCGTCTTCATTTGATCAAATTGGTGTTTTTGCAACAACGATAGAAGATACAGCTTTGGTAACGGAGATCATGTCTGGAAAAGACAATATGGATAGCACATCTTCTTCTAAAGAAGTTGGGTTTTATACTATTGAAGACTTAACGTATGTTCCAAAAGTAGCTTACATAACTGAATGCTTATCTACTGAAGG
The DNA here is from genome assembly GCA_945897755.1 of Chryseobacterium gleum. Taxonomy (GTDB): domain Bacteria; phylum Bacteroidota; class Bacteroidia; order Flavobacteriales_D; family Crocinitomicaceae; genus CANHVK01. Next base: position 48,936 of record CAMDGH010000004.1, read on the forward strand.
ATTAGACCCTGCAGTTAAAAACAGGATGGCAGAGATCATCGAACTCCTCCAAAATAAAGGCGTTGAAGTTGTTCCTGTTTCTTTTCCATATATAGAGTTCATGGTTCCAACGTATTATGTACTTTCAACTGCTGAAGCTTCCTCAAATTTAGCTCGTTTTGATGGTGTCCATTATGGATATAGATCTAAAGAAGCAGCGGGAGTAGAAGCTACGTATAAAAAATCTCGGTCAGAAGCATTTGGCGAAGAAGTGAAGCGTAGGATTATGGCAGGTACTTTCGTGTTATCTCATGAGTATTATGATGCTTATTATACCAAAGCTCAAAAAGTGAGACGTATATTACAAGAGAAAACAAATGATTTGTTTTCTAATGTTGATTTTATCATTACACCTACCACTCCTGCTGCAGCTTTTAAAATTAACGAGATGACAGACCCTATTCAAATGTATTTACAAGATATTTTTACTGTGCATGCAAATTTAACCGGTAATCCAGCAATTTCAATTCCTTTAGGGAATGATAATCATGGAATGCCCTTTGGTATTCAAGTAATGTCTTCTCATTTTGATGAAAAGAAATTACTTGATTTTTCAGCTTATTTATGTGATATCGTACTTTAAGTAAATGAAGATATTTCTATTTCTATTTTCTATTTTAGTCTCTACTTGTTTTTCTTTTGGACAGCAAAAGAAACAAGTCAAAATAGAAAAGCATCCACTAGATAGTCAGGCTTTTACAAAGCTTTTAGAAGAAACGTTTTCCGATTATTTTAGTCACTTTTCTAACGATAAAAATGTAGATTCAATTTTTGAATCTATTGATATTGAATCTACTGGTGATGTTACAGATCTTGTTCTTTGTCAGCGGTTACAAATGATTAACGAATTATCTCCTTTCCATTTAGATTGCAATGATATTACACTTTCTATGATTCATTTTTTTGTCAAAAATAGAAGGGGTTTCGCGAAAATTGTTTTGGGTAGATCTAAATTGTATTTTGATTTATATGAAAAAATACTTTCAAAGTACGATTTGCCTATTGAGTTAAAATATTTATCGGTTATTGAGAGTGGATTGAGGCCTCAAGTTAAATCTCCAGCTGGTGCACTTGGATTATGGCAATTTATGTATGGAACCGGAAAAATGTATGGATTAGTTGAAAACTCATACATTGATGAACGAATGGATCCTGAAAAATCTACTGAGGCTGCATGTTTATTCTTGAAAAAATTACATGATATTTATGGAGATTGGAATTTAGCTTTGGCAGCATATAATGCTGGACCTGGAAATGTAAATAAAGCAATCCGTAGATCTGGAGGAAAGCGAACTTACTGGGAAATAAGGCCCTTTTTACCAAGGGAAACTCAAGGTTATGTTCCTAATTTTATTGCTGCAACGTATTTGTTGACCTATTACGCTGAGCATAATATTAAGCCAGATATTTCGAAATATAATTATTATCAACTTGATACAATTTGTTTGACTAAAGGAATACATATGTCAACGATAGCCAAATTAATTGATTGGCCTCAAGATGAAATTGCGCTATTAAATCCGGTTTATAAAATAGGGTATATTCCATTAACCGAACCAAAACAATGCATAAAAGGTCCAATGCATAAAATAGGCCTATTAGTTAGCATGGGTGATTCTATTTATGAAACTGAGCAAAAAATATTTACCCCTAAGCCTAAGATTATTAAATCTTCTTCTATTTTGGATTCACTAGATGTATTAAAGAAAGATTCATTAAATCCTATAGTATCCGAAAAAAAAGATGCGATTTTAAGCGAAGTTGTTTGGCATAAAGTAAAGCGAGGCGAAACTATTCCTATAATTGCTTCAATCTATGGTGTAACTGTGCAAGAAGTCAGAAAATTAAATTACCTGAGAGGAAATTATGCTAATGGTCGGATATTAAAAATTGTAAAACCAGTTGTAACTCTTAATCATTTAGAGGTTTCTAATTTTAACAACAAAAAAGATAAACTTGCTGAAATTGATTCATCAATTGTTCAATCGATTCATGTCGTTGTTTTAAATGAATCGCTATACTCTATTGCTTCAAAATATAAGGTTACTGAACTAGATTTACAAAACTGGAATAATTTATCATCATCTGTGCTTTTTGTGAATCAAAAGCTAAAAATCAAAAATCCAATAAAAATTGATACTAAAGGGGCTATTATAAAACAAGTAAAAATTAATAAGCCATCTATTTCGGTAAAACCGAAAATTGTATTCTATACTGTTAAGCCAGGGGATATGTTTAATCGCATTGCAGATAGACATTCTCTTACACCTCAAGAATTGAAACTATTGAATCCTAAATTAAATCCTAATAGTATACGAATTGGAGAAACAATTAGAGTAAAATAAGAACTAGTCATGACTCCTATTTCAGTTGTAATAATTACATTCAATGAAGAGCGAAATATTTCAAGGTGTTTGGAGTCTTTAAAAGATGTAGCAGATGAAATTGTTGTTGTAGATTCATTTTCAAAAGATAAAACTGAAGCAATTTGCAAAGAATTCAATGTGCATTTTGTACAACATGCTTTTGAAGGACATATAGAACAAAAAAATTGGTCTATTACTCAAGCAAAATACCCTCACATTCTTTCCTTGGATGCCGATGAAGCTTTGGATGAAACACTTAAAAAATCCATTTTAGAAGTAAAAAATGAATGGAAATTCGATGGTTATACTATGAATCGACTAACTAATTATTGTGGAAAATGGATACATCATTGTGGATGGTATCCAGATACAAAACTTAGATTATGGGATTCACGGTTAGGAACATGGGGAGGAGATAATCCGCATGATAAATTTGAATTGCATTCTAACGATGCTAAAATAGCGCATTTAAAAGGTGATATTCTACATTACAGTTACTATTCATTGGAAGACCACTACAAGCAAGTTGCTTATTTTACAGATGTTTTAGCGAAAGCTCAATTCAAAAAAGGAAAAAAGGCTCCTTTGTTTATACTCGTATTCAGTCCAATTGTAAAGTTTGTAAAAGATTATTTTATTAAATTAGGTTTTTTAGATGGTAGAGTAGGCTTCCGAATTTGTCGTGTTTCTGCTTTTGCAACTTTCACTAAGTACAAAAAATTACGTCAATTAATCCATTCAAATAAGTCCAATTAGAATGAAGTCTCCCATTGATTTTTCAAATAAAACTTTTTTAATCAGTCGGACAGACAGTATCGGTGATGTTATCTTGACCTTGCCATTATGTACTTGGATAAAAAAGACATTTCCTTCTTCTAAACTTATTTTTTTAGCCAGTAATTATACTATTCCTATTCTTGAGTGTGTACCTGAGATTGATGAGGTTTGGGATTTTCAATCTTTGCAGGATATGCAATCAGCTGATTTGAATCGTTTTATACAAGCATCTAATATTTTTAGTTGTATTCATGTTTTTCCAAGAAAAGAAATTGCTTTTTGGATGAAAAAAGCTAAAATTCCATTTCGTGTTGGCACATCACACCGAGTATTTCATTTTTTAACATGCAATATTCGACCAAATTTTACCCGCAAAGGCTCTGCTTTACATGAAGCACAATTGAATTTTGAATTGATTCGTTTTTTAGGAATTCAACAATTATCTACATTGGTTGAGTTATCAGATGCTTTATCTTTTTTTAAGGTGCCAACCATTTGTTTACCGGAAAATTTAACTCGATGTTTTGATGTTTCCCGAAGGATAATTTTATTGCATCCAAAGTCTCAAGGAAGCGCATTAGAATGGGGGATTGAAAACTATGTTTCTCTTTCTGAACAATTGTTAGATAATGGATATTCCGTAGTCTTTACAGGAACTGAAAAAGAAGGTGTTCAATTTAGACACTTAATTCCAAAACATTCTATGTGTTATGATTCTACAGGTAAATTATCACTTTCTCAATTAATTGTTTTGATTTCAAAAGCGCAAGCTTTGGTTGCCTGTTCAACAGGTCCTTTGCATATAGCAGGTGTTCTTGGTATCCGAACTGTTGGGTTATTTTCACCTAGAAAACCCATTCATCCTGGTAGATGGCAGCCTTTGGGTTCTAATGTTCGAGTAGTGGTGAAAGATGAAAAGTGTCCAAATTGTGCGTTAAAAAAAGCATGTAATTGTATTGAAACTATTTCTGTATCACATGTTTTTAGTGCGATAACTAACGAATGATATTCATTTTTAAATTAAAGTTCGAAGCTGCTTATTCGCCCAAAATTTGCCTATCTCTAATGTCCATTTGTTCTAGCCATTTTATAAATGATTCAAAAAAGAGATCTCCTTTTAAGTGATATCCTTTTGCTGTAAAATGGACTAAATCAGTGCGCATGAGTTTGTTTTTTTGCCATTTTTTAGAAGATCCACCTCCTCCCATAATACCATAAAAATCCCAGACAGCCGCATGGTATTTTTTTGCTAATTCAATGATCATTTCCCTTTCACGAGTTATATTTTTGTTTGGTTTATTTTTCATGAAATAAGCGTCGTTTGGTACAGTTAATAATATTGCGCAGTTTGGGTTTATGCTTAGTACTTTTCGAATGAGTGTGTCTAAATTTTGTTTAAATTGATTTGGATTAAATTTGTCGTAAGGAACATTTGCATCATTTGTACCGATAGAAAAAGCGAAAAAATCAGGGGGTGTCTCCTTAAGTTGTTCAATGAATAATGTGTTTTTTAAGTATGTTGGGAGAGATGCGCCATTTACACCGATTGTAGTATATGAAATACCAGGTTCGTTATTGTAGAGTTGAAATCCATAGATGCGAAATTTGAAAGGATAATCTTTATTTTTTTTCATTTTCAAATGAAATTTATTTATCTCTTCTTTGGTATGAATATCTGTGTATCCTTCATTTTCATTTGTTTGATTTTTCAGTATTAAACTATCGTCTATTCCAATCTTAATTTCGTAAGGTATAACTCCCTTGTTGTGGTATATTCTAATTCGATCAAAAGCGCTTTTTATTTTTGTATGGTGGTATTTAAAATGTATATTTATTATTGAATCTTCGCTTTCGATTACCATTCCCATTAAGCCGTATTTTACTGAATCTGAACGTGTTATTGTGCTTTTGTATGCAGTCCATTGGTTTGGAGAGGTAAATTTATAACTCATAGGACTATTGGTCTGGGCTAAATCAAAAGGAAAAATGATTCCTCTTTCACCTGTCAACCCTTCCCAATTACTTTGAAGGTAATTTCGCATGTCATTTGTGTAAACATCGGCCTGCAGGTGAGATCCACCAATATGGTAGAAGTTTAGTTTTCGGTCTTTAAAATAGACCATTTGCTTTACATCATAGTATAGCTTTTCAAAATTAGGGCTTCTTTCGTTGTAAAATTGATAGTGATTTAATTTGCAATTAATAAATGGAAATTGTTGTTTTATGGTTGAGTCTACAATTCCGAAAAAATCTCGGTTTTTGTATTCAGCTAGACTTATTGAATCTTTCTTTTTTTGTTTTAACTCATTCTTACAAGAACTAACTACAAATAAACTAAGCGTGACAACCACGCATATGATGTAGTAGTTTATTAAAGTGTTATGTCTTTTTTGGTAAACCACTTTTTTTGTCTTACAGTTTATTTGTTTTTTAATAAATATGAAACTCCATAATATAAAATTAATCCAATATACATTCCGATTAGGTTAGCAAGTAAATCAAAGACACTGAATTGTCTATACGGAATTATGAGGTGTAATGTTTCAAAAAAGACACAGAATAAATTACTGATTAATAGTTTTTTGAAGAGTGTGTAATTTTTCTTTTGTCCAAGAAATGCAATAGACATTAATGTGAAAAATGGAAGAAATAAGCTAGTATGTACAAAATGATCTGATCTAAATCCCCAGATACTTTCAGATAACTCTATTTTTCCATTTAATGGAAGTACAAATAGAAGAAAAAGAATGATCAAGTAAAATTTAAATAGTCTCCCTCCATTTTTAAGTATGTATACCATTTTTAAGATACTGATTTTAAAAAAAAAGAGACGGTAAAAATTCCGCCTCTTTTTAAAAGATATGAATTATTACCCTTATTTAATTACATTTAATTCTTTTCCTACTTTAATAAAAGCGGCAATTGCTTTATCTAAATCTGCTTGACTGTGTGCGGCTGAAATTTGTGTTCTGATACGCGCAGCTCCCTTTGCTACTACAGGATAAAAGAATCCAATAGCGTAGACACCTTCTTTTAGCAATAGATCTGCAAATTGTTGAGACAAAGCAGCATCATAAAGCATTATTGGTACAATAGGAGAATTCCCTGGTTTAATATCGAATCCAGCTGCAATAATTCTTTCTTTGAAATAAGCTGTATTTTCTTCTAATTGATCTCTTAGTGAAGTATCAGAACTTAATATGTCAAACACTTTGATAGATGCACCAACAATAGCTGGGGAAAGAGAATTAGAAAATAAATAAGGTCGAGAACGTTGTCTCAGTATTTCTATGATTTCTTTTTTCCCAGTTGTATATCCTCCCATAGCACCACCAAGTGCCTTTCCTAATGTTCCGGTTATGATATCTACTCGATCCATTACGTTGTGGTGTTCTGGAACACCACGTCCTGTTTTCCCTATAAATCCCGCTGAGTGACATTCGTCTGTCATTACTAAGGCATTATATTTATCAGCTAAATCACATATTTCATTCATTTTAGCAATGTCTCCATCCATTGAGAAGACTCCGTCGGTAACAATAATTCGAAATCGTTGTTCCTGTGATACGATTAGTTGAGCTTCTAGATCATTCATGTCTGAATGTTTGTATCGGTATCTCTTTGCTTTGCAGAGTCTTACGCCATCAATTATCGAAGCGTGATTTAATTCATCTGAGATAATTGCATCTTCTTCTCCAAATAAAGGTTCAAAAACGCCACCATTCGCATCAAAAGCTGCAGCATATAAAATGGTGTCTTCTGTTCCGTAAAACTGAGCAATCTTATGCTCTAAGGTTTTGTGAATGTCTTGCGTTCCACAGATAAATCGTACAGAGGACATTCCGTATCCGTGAGTATCTAAAGCATCTTTAGCACCTTTAATGACTTCCGGATGAGATGAAAGACCTAAGTAATTATTTGCACACATAATGACAACCTCTTCCCCTGATGACACGGTTACTCTTGGGCCTTGAGCTGAGGTGATTATTCGTTCTCTTTTAAAAATACCTCCTTCTTCAATTGTCTTTAGCTCTGAAGCTAAAAAATCTTTCATTTTACCGTACATAGCACTTTTTGTTAGTTGAAATTCAATTTTTTACAAATGTAGTATTTCTTAAAAAACCTTTCTTCATACAATTAATGAATTTATCAATGTTTTTGTATTTATCTATCATCTTATTTCACTCATTCTTATTCACTTTTTATTAATTTTGTCTTTTTGAATATTTATGTCAGATACTAGGTATAATTTAAGAGGGGTTTCCGCTGGAAAAGAGGATGTTCACAATGCAATAAAAAATATTGATAAGGGCTTGTTCCCGAATGCGTTTTGTAAAATTGTTCCTGATACATTGACTGGAGATGAAGCTTATTGTATTGTAATGCATGCTGATGGTGCTGGTACAAAGTCATCTCTTGCTTACATGTATTGGAAAGAAACAGGTGATTTGTCTGTTTGGAAAGGCATTGCTCAGGACGCTTTGATTATGAATATCGATGACCTACTTTGTGTTGGTGCTGTTGATCATATACTATTATCTTCTACCATTGGAAGGAATAAAAATTTAGTTCCAGGAGAAGTAATTTCTGCAATTATCAATGGAACTGAAGAATTATTAACAGAATTAAGAAATCAAGGGATTGGAATTCAATCCACGGGTGGAGAAACTGCAGACGTAGGAGATTTGGTTCGAACATTGATTGTTGATTCAACCGTAGTTTGTAGAATGAAACGAGAAGATGTGATTTCTAACCATACCATTCAACCGGGGGATGTCATCGTTGGTCTTTCCTCTTTTGGACAAGCAAGCTACGAATCTTCTTACAATGGAGGAATGGGTAGCAATGGATTGACATCTGCAAGACACGATGTGTTTAGTCATGAATTAGCTACTAAATATCCTGAAAGTTTTGATGCTGCTGTTCCTGTAGATTTAGTGTACTCAGGATCCTATAAACTGACTGATTCCGTAAAAGACAGCCCTATAAATGCAGGTCAATTAGTATTGTCACCTACAAGAACTTATGCTCCAATAATCAAAAAAATACTTGACAACCATCGATCAGAAATTCATGGAA
>CAMDGH010000005.1 GCA_945897755.1 Chryseobacterium gleum
ACATTTGCATCCAGTTATGAAGCAATGACAATGGGCTGGAATGGAACGTTTGCACAATTAGAAACGTACCTTATTTCAATCCAGTAAATCTTAAAAACATAATATTATTGGAATCAAATCCAATAATATTATGATATTTTCGGAATCAAATCCAATAATATCATAATTATTTTGGATTTGAAAGAAAAACACTCTATTTTTGGAGAAGTATAATTTCAAAAATATGATAGAAAGAGAGATAGAAAAACAAATCGAAAATCGTTTATTTAAAGGTAAAGCTATTTTAGTATTTGGTCCTCGGCAAGTTGGAAAGACAACTTCTATTCATTCTATACTTGAAAAAAACAATCAAAAATGTTTATTCTTAAATGGAGACGAAGCAGACGTTAGAGAAACTTTAGAAAATACAACTTCAACGAATTTATCATTACTATTTGGAGAGCATAAAATTATTTTTATTGATGAAGCTCAACGGATTAATGGTATCGGAATAACGTTAAAATTAATAACGGACGTATTGAAAGATGTGCAAGTAATTGCAACAGGCTCATCAGCTTTTGATTTGGCTAATGAAACCCAAGAACCACTGACGGGAAGGAAATATGAATTTCAAATGTTACCTATTTCATTCCAAGAAATGGTCACTAATAATGGTTTATTAGAAGAGAAAAGATTATTAGAACAACGAATGATTTATGGGTATTATCCAGAAATTGTTGTGAAACCAAACGATGCGGCAGAAAATTTGAAATTGCTTTCTAATAGTTATTTATACAAAGATTTACTCAATTTAGAACAAATAAAAAAACCTGCTCTTTTGGGTAAAATATTAAAAGCTTTAGCACTTCAAGTTGGTAGTGAAGTTTCTTATAATGAGATTAGCCAATTGGTTAATGGAGATTTTCATACCGTAGAAAAATACATTGATTTACTCGAAAAAGCGTTTGTTATTTTTACACTTCCAGCTTATAGCAGAAATGTTAGAAATGAGATTAAAAAAGGTCGAAAAATCTATTTTTATGACAACGGGGTACGAAATGCAATTATCAATAATTTCAATCCTTTAAGTTCACGATCTGATACTGGTGCTTTATGGGAAAATTTCCTAATCAGTGAACGAATGAAATATTTAAATTCTAATAAATTAGAAGCTTGGAAATATTTTTGGAGAACGACAGCCCAACAAGAGATTGATTATTTGGAAGAATTAGATGGGAAAATGACCGCCTACGAATTTAAATGGAACCCCAATAAAACAGCCAAATTCCCTAAAACATTTACAAATGCCTACCCCGAAACTGAAGTGAAATTAATTACCCTTAAGAACTTCGAAGAATTTGTACTTGTAAAATAAAAACCGAAACGACTTATTTTTTTTAAGAAATTCAATTTTTACTTAAAAAGTAGTAAATTTTCCACTATACTAGAAAAATAAGCAGTAAATTTTCCATTACAATGAAAATAATGCTACTTATTCAGAAATTAGATTTTAAAAGTTTAGTGCTAAAAACTGGTAATTTGTGAAATATAAGATTTTAGTAGGATATACTTTAAAAAGTAGGCTTTGGAAAATAAAAGAACTCGAATCTACCATTCTAACATTTTTGAGATTTCAATTTTTAATTTTGGAAGTTCTCTTCAAATAATTGTCCAAATAATTTCATCAGAAATATTATCGTAGCTATGAATAATTCGATTTCTTGTAACTATAATATTTCGTGCGTTTTCAATTTTAAAATTTGGATCAACTTTCAAAATTCTTGTAACAGCTTCTCCTATTATTTCTAAATTTCTTTCTGCAGCTTTTTTAGTTTTAAGATCGCTTTGATATATCTTAAAATCTCTTTTTTCACCAATAAATTCAAAAATTTCATCTATTGCTTGGTAAATATCGAGAAGCCAAGTTTGGATTTTAACGTCCATAAAGTTTAATTTTTGTTTTGTCAAGTTCTTTCTTGAAAAATCGGTTTTTAATCGCTCTTTCTTCAATTAAATCGACTTGTCTTTTATACAAATTTTCTAATTTGTTTTTAAGGTTAAAGTACAAATCAGTATATTTAAAAGGATCACTTTCATCAAAATCAACAACTAAATCAATATCAGAATTTTCATTAAAATCTTCTCTTGTAACAGAACCAAAAACAAACAGAGACTTAACCTTGTTTTTTTTACAAAGCGTTTCTAATTCCTTTCCTTTAAGTTCTTCAATTTTCATATTCAAATGTAATAATTAAATAGTAGAATTCGTATTTTATTTTTACCGCGCTCCTCTAGATATTAATCATACGGAGCAAGGGAGAAATATAAGATTTAATAACCGAAGTTAAAATTAGATGCGAAGCTAACTTTAAACTGGTCTTTCCACTGAAGAGAAAGCACGGAGTAAGAGAATAGAATTCGAAGTGTGATTTATAGCGAAGTTAATATCTTTAAAAGTTACCCACTCCTACTTTACCAACCCCCTCAAAAACAAAACCTCTTCTTCCAGATCATCATAAGAAAAAAACATTTAATCAAGAATATGATGAATTTATCCAAAAATTTGAATTTCATAAATCAATTGATTTAACACATTAGTTTTGGCTAAAGCCCAATTGTTTAATCATTTAGACGCCCCCTGCTGAAGCAGGAGGCAATTGAATCATTATCATTGAAAAAATATTTAAATCATCTCATTTTCAATAGAATTGGGTTTTAACCCATTTCATATATTGAATGAAATATCATTTCAGATTGGTTAAGAAATAAAAACACAATCGAATTTATAGGTATATGGGAAACAATTTATAATCCACACCGATGCTATTAAAGAAAATGTAATACCAAAAGAAATTTCTTAAAAACAAGCATCATTTGTATATGCGAGTGAAGCCGATATGTTAGATAAAAGTGCTTCTTTAATTCTTTGAAAGCTAGTAATACTTCGAATTATTAGCTCGGTATCCTTACTGTTTCTTCAATAAGGTAAATCGATTCGTATTTTAGTAAGCGAAACTAAAATTTAGAACTATTTGTAATTAACAATTTGTTTATTATTTTTTTAACACTACCTGAGCAGTAATGGTTTTTTCTTATTTAAAATAAATTTTATTTCTCAATCTCTCTTTTATATCTTTGTGGCATGAGAAAAAAAATTTTACTTTTAGGCTCGGGTGAATTAGGAAAAGAATTTACCATCGCTGCGCAACGTTTAGGTCAGTATGTAATTGCTGTTGATAGTTACGAAAATGCTCCAGCCATGCAAGTTGCTCATGATTTTGAAGTAATTGATATGCTCGACGCTTCTCAATTAGATGCTATTGTAGCAAAACATGCTCCAGATATTATTGTGCCTGAGATTGAGGCAATACGAACTGAATGTTTTTATGCGTATGAAAACAAGGGGATACAAGTTGTTCCTAGTGCAAAAGCGGCAAATTTCACTATGAATAGAAAGGCGATTCGTGATTTAGCTGCAATCGAAATTGGAATCCCAACAGCTAATTACAGGTATGCAACTTCTTTTGAAGAACTAGTTGATGCTGTATATTTTACTGGAATGCCATGCGTAGTTAAGCCTTTGATGTCAAGTTCTGGTAAAGGACAATCCATTATCAATTCTGAGTTAGATTTTATTAATGCATGGGAATTAGCGATGGATGGATCGAGAGGTGACCTCAAAGAAGTTATTGTTGAATCTTTTATTGAGTTCGATTATGAAATAACTTTATTGACTGTAACTCAAAAAAATGGTCCAACGTTATTTTGTCCTCCTATCGGCCATCGTCAGGAAAGAGGAGATTATCAAGAAAGTTGGCAACCTATGCCTATGCTTGATGATCACTTGAAATCAGCTCAAATTATGGCTGAAAAAGTAACATCAGCCCTAGGTGGCGCAGGAATATGGGGAGTTGAATTTTTTATTACTAAAGACGGTCCTTGTTTTTCTGAATTATCTCCAAGACCTCACGACACAGGTATGGTAACATTGGCGGGTACTCAATCTTTCAATGAGTTTGAGTTACATGCGCGCGCTATTTTAAATATTCCAATCCCATTTATTGATTTACAACGAAATGGAGCAAGTGCTGTTGTTTTAGCTAATTCGGCATCAACAAAAATGCCATCTTACAGTGGTATAAATCGCGCGGCACTTTTTTCAAATAGTGATTTTCGTATTTTTGGAAAAACAACTTCTAAGCCATTCAGAAGAATGGGTGTAGCGTTAACTTACGGCAATCAAGAAGTTTCGGAATTAGTTGATAAAGCTAAAACCATGGCTTCATTGATAGAGGTGAATTAATCCAAAAAAATCTTTTTTTAAGGTAGGGTTATCCCTACCTTTTTTATTTCATTTAAATGCAAATTGTAATAATTGGTTCTGGTCCTTCTTCATTAATGGCGGCAACTCGCCTTATTTTAAAGGGACATAAAATCACGGTTTTTGACCAATCTAGATCCTTAGGAAGAAAATTTTTAGTAGCAGGTAAAGGAGGATTTAATCTATCTCATGCTGGTTCCTTAGATTATCTGGTTGCCCATTATGCATCACCTCACATGAAGCAAATCGTTTCTTTGTTTGATAATAATAGGTTGGTGAATTGGTTAAACGAATTGGGTGTGCCGACGTATGTTGGTTCTTCCGGAAAAATTTTCCCTGAAAAAACAATTAAGCCCTATATGGTTTTATCTAAATGGCTTACTTGGCTTTCAAATAAAGGCGTTGTTTTTTTGTGTAATTCTAAAATGGTTGATTTTTCTTTAAATCAAGTTATAATTCAAAACACCTTAAGCTCTGAAACAATTACGATTGATTATGACCGATTGATTTTGGGTTTAGGCGGTGCTTCATGGCCAAAAACGGGCTCTGATGGAACTTGGAAAGTATTGTTTGAAAAAAAAAATATTCATGTCAATCCTTTTTCCGCTTTTAATGTTGGTGTAAATTTAGATATGAGTCATTTTGGTTTCGAAATGTATCAAGGAACTATTTTAAAAAACGTGATTGTTTCTTGTGGTGATTGCTCAAAAAAAGGCGATGTGATGTTAACTCGTTTTGGAATGATTGGAACTCCAATCTATTATTGCAATGCAAATATCTCGAAAAAAGAGACTTTTTTCATTGATTTAAAGCCTGATAATACCATAGAACAACTTAATTGTATTTTTAGCACAGCTAAATCTTCATCGATTGCTTTAAAAAAATTAAAAATTCCTGATGCAATAAAATCATATTGTAAATCAATTTTATCAAAAGAAGATTATATAAGTCCAATTAAAATGGCTGGTTTTTTAAAAAAGTTGCCTATTAAGGCGATGTCTCTCAGAAATATTAATGAAGCAATTTCAACAGTTGGTGGAGTTTCTTGGGATGAATTAAACTCAAATTTATCGCTTCGTAAATTCCCTAATTTATTCTGTGTTGGGGAAATGTTGGATTGGGAAGCTCCTACTGGAGGATTTCTGTTGCAAGGTGCTTTTTCAACGGGATATTATGTTGGGGAGAAATTATTTTGATTTATTTTTTCCTTTCATTTTTTGTATTTCTTTTTTCGGAATATTTATTTTTGTTTTTATAACGAAAGCCTCTGGAAAGTTTTTTCTGATTTTTTTCCTTACTTCTTCGGCTTCATTTTTATTCATAAAATCACCGGCTCTTAAAATATAATTAGGGGAATCATAGGTAATAAGGGTTTCTAGTTCTCTATATTTTTTAATGAATTTCATTCTTTGGGAATTTACCAATTTTTTATCTGAGTTATAATATACTTGTAAACGATACCCTTCATTTGAGATTCTACTGTATGTGCTTCTTGTTTTTATAAAATCTTCAATTTCTTTATTTCTAATAATTACAGCTCCAGAGTCAGTTTCATCTTGACTAAACGCAGTGACTAAACTCAATAAAAATAGTGGAATTAATATTTTTTTCATAAATATGTATTTTAGGTAGACTAAGAATAAATAAAAATCAAGGGGAAAATAAAACTTTTCTTGTTGGAGCTTGTTTTAATTTTATGTGTTGCAAATATATTTCTTTTTTTATCGATTTTCTCAAAAATTTTATAAAAATAATATTTGATAATATTACTGCTTTTCTTTATTTAGAATAATTTTAAATTAAATTAATATGAAGGAAATTTGTCATGGAATTGTCATAAATAAGGCTCTTTATTCTATTTTTGCCAATGTCTAATGATGTTTTTTTCAAACGACAAATACTTTTTTTATGAAAATATCTACAAATCAGATGTTTAGATCTTTTAACAAATGGTGTATTTCAACATTAGCATTGTTGCTTTTGGTGAATCCTTTTCACTCTTTTTCACAAGGTGAAGCTCTTTTTAAAGCAAAATGTGCAACGTGTCATCAGCCACACAAAAATGGAACTGGTCCAAAACTATTCGAAGCTCGAAAAAAATGGTCAGATGGTGGAGCAAAAGATGGCTCAATATACACTTGGGTATCTAACTGGCAAGCCGCTGCTGCGTCTGATCCATATGCACAAATGGTTTCTACTTGGTCTCCTACAGCAATGCAGGCTTTTCCTGAATTAAAAAAGGAAGACATAGATGCTATTCTTGATTATGTAGATGCGCAAGCTGATCCTGCTACTGCTGCTGCTTCCGCTACTGGAACAGACAGTGCTATGGGAGTTGAAGCTGAAGAAGAATCATTTAATTGGATTTGGATTTTATTAGGCGTTATTTTTGCTGTAATTATTGGAGCAATTAGTGGGGTTAGGCGTCAGATGAAATCCGTAGTTGAAGGTTACCAAGAAAAAGACGATTTGTCTTATTCAGAAGAATTCAGAAAATGGGCTTGGAAAAATAAAAAACCTGTAGGGATTTCTATTTTGGTAATTGCAATAAGCTTAATCGTTTCATTATTTTTAAGTTTAGGTAATATTGGTGTAGTGGAAGATTATCAACCTTCACAACCAATTGAATTTCCTCACGACATACACACAGGTGTTAACGGAATTGATTGTAAGTACTGTCATAATTCTGTTACTAAATCAAAATCAGCTGGCTTACCTACGGTAAATGTTTGTATGAATTGTCATAAACAAATAAATGGTAAAGATGCTGCGCAACAAGCTCAAATTTCAAAAATATACGATGCTGCAGGCTGGTCTACAGCAGGTAGCGGTGCCTATACAGGCAAAACGAAGCCTATAAAATGGAATAAGGTTCATGTGTTACCTGACCATGTATATTTTAATCACTCACAACACGTTGTTATTGGTGGTGTTGATTGTAAACAATGTCATGGCGATATGACAAAACAAAAAGAGACTGCACGTGTTGTTCCAGTTCAAGAGTTAAATAAAATTGAAGGAAATATTGTCTTGAGAAAACCGACATTAACAATGGGTTGGTGTATTGAGTGTCATGGTGAAAAAGCCATACACGAAGGTCCTTTGGATGGAAAAAAAGATGGTTACTACGATGAAATTCATAAACGCCTTCTGAACAATGATAAATCATTATACAGCAAGTATTTAGAAGATGGTAAAGTGAGTGTCAAAGAACTTGGTGGATGGGAATGTGCAAAATGTCACTATTAATTAAGAATTTAAACGATTAGGCTAACAGCATATGAGTACAACAAAAAAATATTGGAAAGGGATTGAAGAATTAACAGAAACTTCAAGCTTTATAGAGGGTAGAGATAAAGAATTTGCTCACTCAATGTCTGTAGAAGAATTTCTTGCAGATGAAAACTTGAATGAAACATCAACTGGACGTAGGGATTTTTTAAAATTTCTAGGTTTTAGTGTTGCAGCAGCTACAATAGTTGCTTGTGAGGCTCCAGTTACAAAAGCAATTCCATATGTAATAAAACCTGAAAATGTAACTCCAGGTATGCCTACATGGTATGCATCTACTTATTATGATGGTGTTTCTTACGCATCTGTTTTAGTCAAAACAAGAGAGGGACGCCCTATTTATATTAAAGGGAACAAAGATTTTGGACTTACAAATGGAAACGTAAATCCACAAATTTTAGCTTCAGTGCTTTCTTTATATGATTCTGCACGTTTAAAGTCACCATTCAAAGGCAATTTACCTTCTACTTGGAAAGATGTTGATGGTGAAATTATGAGATCTTTGAAAGAAATAGCTGCATCAAATGGAAATGTTGTTTTTTTAACAAATTCTATTATTTCAACATCAACTCAAGCTGCAATAAATGAAATAAAAAATTTAGTATCTTCTAAAGACGATTCTAAAAATTTTAAGCACATTCAATATGATGCTGTTTCTTACGCTGGAATTAGAAATGCTAATAAATTATCTTTTGGAGATGATTTTATTCCGTCGTATGATTTTGAGAAAGCTAAAACAATCGTATCTATTTCTGCTGATTTTTTGAGTACTTGGTTAATGTCTAATGTTTATGCAGCTCAATATGCGACAAGAAGAAATCCTGATGGAGATTGGATGTCTAAACATTTTCAATTCGAATCAATTTTATCTATAACTGGATCAAATGCCGATTATAGAGCTATGATTAAGCCTTCTGAAGAAGCAAATGTACTTTCGTATTTATTGAAAAAATTTGGTGTTAGTACTTCTGTATCATCCTCATTAAACCCATCCGTATCTAAAATTGCCGATGCTGCATTTGAATCTCTAAAACAATCAAAAGGAAATTCTTTAATTGTTTCAGGTTCAAATAATACAGGAGTTCAAATTTTAGTTAATAAATTAAACACCATACTTGGATCTTATAATTATACGATTAATACGAATGATTCTTTAAATTTATTTAAATCTCAAGATACAGATTTAGCAAATTTTGTAAAGGAAGCAACTAATGGTAATTTACCAAGCGCTATTTTCTTTATGGGAGTTAATCCAGTTTATTCGCTTTCTAATGGAGAAGAGTTTGCTAAAGCGTTGAAAAAAATCAAATTATCTGTTTCTTTTTCATCTCACGCAGATGAAACAGCATCAAAATGTACCTATATTTGCCCTGATCACAATGCCTTTGAATCATGGAATGATTTTTCTCCAGTAAAAAATCATATCGCCTTAGCACAACCTACTATTAGACCTTTGTTTGATACTGCTGCTGTTCAAGAATCTCTTTTGGTTTGGACTGGAAAAGCAAAACGTGGAGGGAAAGATTCTACTGTAGTTTATGATTATATTAAGTCCATTTGGAATTCTGACGAATCGATATTTAGTTCTCAAGATAAATTTACTGATTTTGATCTTTTTTGGAACAAGGCTATTCACGATAGTTGCATAGATTTATCCAATGCAAAAGGGGATTCTGTTTTAAATTTTAATAGTTCTTCTTTGAACAAATTAGGTACTCTCCCTAAATCTGGTGCATTAGAAGTGGTTTTATATCAGAAAACTGGGATAAGATCCGGTATTCATGCAAATAATCCTTGGTTACAAGAGTTACCTGATCCAATTTCTAAGGTAACTTGGGATAATTACATTACCATGAATCCTTCTGAAATGAAGAAGGGAAATTATGTTACTACTTTTGACCAAGAAAACGGTTTAAATTTAGCAGAAGTTTCTGTTAATGGAATAAAAGTTACTCTCCCTGTTTACCCATCTCCTGGACAGGCGATTGGTACTATTGGTATTGCATTAGGTTATGGTCGTGGATCAAACAATGAAGAAATAGGAAATGCTGCCTATCAAACAAAAGAATACGGTGGTCATGTTACGGATGAAAAAGGGAATAGAGTTCCTATCGGAAAAAATGTATTTTCGTTTACTCATTTTGAAAATGGAACAATTTCGTACAATACAATAGGTAAAATTAAAAAGCTTGATGGTATTTATCCGATAGCAGCTACTCAAATTCATCACACTGTGATGGGTAGGTATTCCATTGTTAGAGAAACCTCTATTGAAACATATTCATCAGGGGATAAAAATTCATTTAATCCTTCCCATACTCTTGAAACCCATGAAGGACCAGTTGAAGGTAGTAAAATGGATTTATGGGAAGCTCATCCAGTTGAACATATTGGTCACAGATGGGGTATGACTATTGATTTATCTTCTTGTATTGGTTGTGGTTCTTGTTTGATTGCGTGTCAATCAGAAAATAATGTTCCAGTTGTAGGAAAAGATGAGGTAAGAAGAGGACGTGAAATGCATTGGCTTCGAATTGATCGTTATTTTGCATCTGATGAAGAGGCTGCTGTTGGATTTAGAAAAAATAAAGAAACGTTTGATTTTGATAAAGCTGAAATTGCTGCTGAAAACCCTAAGGTTGTTCACATGCCTATGCTTTGTCATCATTGTAATCACGCTCCTTGTGAAACAGTTTGTCCTGTATCAGCTACAACTCATAGTAATGAAGGATTGAATCAAATGGCTTACAACAGATGTATTGGTACTCGTTATTGTGCTAACAACTGTCCTTATAAAGTAAGACGTTTTAATTGGTTCAACTACCCATCATATAAAAAATTCACAAATGTTAATCCAGCTCAAGATGATTTAGGTCGTATGGTCTTAAATCCTGATGTGACAGTTCGTACTCGAGGTGTGATGGAAAAATGTTCTTTTTGTGTTCAAAAAATTCAAGCAGGAAAATTAGTTGCTAAAAAAGAAGCACGACCTGTTAAAGATGGTGATGTCGTTACTGCGTGTGCAGAAGTTTGTCCAACAAATGCTATTACTGTCGGTGATTGGAACGATATTCATTCTGCTGTTCGTAAATCTTCACAAGAAAAAAGAGCATATCAAGCTTTAGAAGAAGTTGGTATAAAACCAAATATTTGGTATAAAGTTAAAGTTCGTAATGAAGAAAATTTAATTCTTGACAAACTTCAAAAATCCAGTGTTGATATTCATAATGAAGCTCACACTGAAAAAAAAGCTCATCATTAATCGCTTAAATATAAAAAGTAATGCATAAGGAATCAGCAATTAGAGAACCACTTATATTAGGTCATAAGACCTATGGTGATATTACACAAGATGTGTGTAAGCCTATTGAAGATAAGGCACCTAGAATGTGGTATATTCTTTTTTCAATCGCACTAGTTATTGGTCTATATGGAGTAGGATGTATTCTTTATCTATTAGGAACTGGTATCGGGGTTTGGGGTTTAAATAAAACGATTGGTTGGGCTTGGGATATTACCAATTTTGTTTGGTGGGTTGGTATTGGACATGCTGGAACTCTTATATCTGCTGTATTGTTGCTGTTTCGTCAAAAATGGAGAATGGCAATTAACCGATCTGCTGAGGCGATGACAATTTTTGCTGTATTTATGGCTGGTCTTTTTCCTCTTATTCATATGGGTCGTTTATGGGTCGGATATTGGACTTTGCCTTTGCCAAATCAGTTTGGTTCACTTTGGGTGAATTTTAATTCACCTCTTTTATGGGACGTTTTTGCAATCTCTACTTATCTTTCAGTATCTGTTGTTTTTTGGTATATCGGATTAATTCCTGATTTTGCTACTTTAAGAGATAGAGTTAAGAAACCAATTCCAAAGAAAATGTATTCTATACTTTCTTTTGGATGGTCTGGGAGGGCTAAAAATTGGAATCGATTTGAGTTAGTTTCTCTTGTTTTAGCAGGATTAGCTACACCCTTAGTTTTCTCTGTTCACTCTATTGTATCATTTGATTTTGCTACTTCGATTGTCCCTGGATGGCATACAACCATATTCCCTCCTTATTTCGTTGCTGGTGCAGTGTTCTCTGGATTTGCAATGGTACAAACACTGATGTTAGTTATGCGTAAAGCAATGAGATTAGAAGCATATATTCATACACGTCATGTCGAGTATATGAATATTGTAATAATGGTTACTGGATCTATTGTTGGTACAGCTTATATTACTGAATTATTTATATCATGGTATTCTGGAGTAGAATATGAAGCTTATGCTTTTATTAATCGTTTTTCTGGACCTTATTGGTGGGCTTATTGGTCTATGATGACATGCAATGTTATTTCACCTCAGTTGATGTGGATTCGCCCATTGAGAAGAAGTTTATTATTTACATTTATCATTTCTATAGTTGTTAATATTGGTATGTGGTTTGAGCGATATGTGATTATTGTATCTTCTATTCATAGGGATTATTTGCCTTCTTCTTGGAGTATGCATTATCCAAGTCACATTGATTTAGGGGTTTACATAGGTACAATTGGATTATTTTTTGTTTTCTTCCTATTATTTGCTCGTTTTTTCCCCGTTTTACCGATTGCTGAATTGAAGACCATTTTAAAATCTTCAGGTGAATCATACAAAAATGAGCCTTTAGCACATGCTAAAGACCATGAGAATAACAATAATAACCACCATTAATATACGATCATGGCAGACAAAGTTTTTTATGCAATGTACGATGACGACGATGTGCTTAAGGATGGCGCAAAGAAGTTAGTCGCTAAGGGAGTTAAAATATCTGAGGTATTTTCTCCATTTCCTATTCACGGAATTGATCCAATCATAGGTGTTAAAAATACTCGATTAGGCATCATGGCTTTTATGTATGCTATAACTGGTACAATGCTTGCTACTATTGCAATGCGTTATTTTATGATTGAAAATTGGCCGATGAATATCGGGGGTAAACCAAATAATACGTATTTGCAAAATATTTTAGCTTTTATTCCGATTACCTTTGAGTTCACTGTTTTATGTGCTGCTCACGGAATGGCACTTACTTATTTTCTTAAAAACAAAACATTACCTGGCCTTCCAGCTCAAAATCCTGATCCGCGCACAACGGATGATCGTTTTGTGATGGAATTAAGATTGTCTGAAAACACATCTATGTCCGAAGAGGAACTACTTGTGTTGTTACAAACTACTGGTTATGTAGAATTAGATCAAAAAGAACTGAGCTAATTAATTTAATATTATTGTAATAGATCAAAGCGATGAATAAAATGTTTAGAATAGCTACTAATTTCTCAGCGATAGTTTTAACAAGTGCCTTTTTTGTATCTTGTTCAACTAATGAGGATAGTGCTGGGTTAGAGTATATGCCAGATATGTATCGTTCACCTTCAGTTGAAGTGTATGTTGACTATGGTGAGGTGAGGGGAGTTACAAATGAAGTAATTAAAAATAAATTGTCTGCTCTAGTTCCACCAAAAAATACGATTCCTTATATTGGGACAAATGGTGAAGATGTTATGTTAATGCTTCCTTATAAGCGAAAACCTTCTGCTGCCTTTGCTACAACACACGGATTGTTTGGATGGAATTTCACATCAAATAAAGAACCTGATTATGAATATAACCAAGCTAAATCAGATGTAAATCCGTATAAATTAACCTCAAAAAATTCAGAAGAGGTATTTAAGAAAGGGAAAGAATTATACACCGCTATGTGTGCTCATTGTCATGGTGAAAAAGGGGATGGAAATGGTCCAATGGTGTTAAGTGGAGCTTATGCTGGTGTTCCTAGTTATGCTTCAAGAGCTGAGTTAGGAGATGGTCAGATATTTTATTCTATTTATTACGGAAAAGGTGCCATGGGTTCTCATGCTTCTTTAGTGAACAAAAAAGAGATTTGGACGTTAGTACATTACATACGTAAGTTCCAAAATGCTGATTATGGTAAGTTCGACAAAGATGGATCTATGGTCTCCAAAAAGACAACAGATTCGACAAGTGTTAAACTTTAATTTTTTAATCTAATAGTAAATAAAATGGAATTCAAGATTACAAAAAAAGCAAATTTGTTTACACTTGTATTACTAAGTGTAGGTATGTTGTTTACAATTATCGGTATTTTAGTTGAGTTAAAACACGATCACGGTCATCATTTAGGACAAAGGTTATCTGCAAATTTGTTAGTAGATAGTTTCTTCTTTTTTGGTATTGGTTTAGGTGCTTTATTTTTTCTTGCTTTGCAATACGCTACTGAAACAGGTTGGTATGCTTCTGTAAAACGTGTTATTGAAGCGGTAGCAGGTTTTCTCCCTGTTGGAATTATTCTTTTAATCGTTACACTCTTAATCATAACGCTACAAAATGGAGCTCATATTTATTTATGGATGGACAGTAATGTTGTTGCACATGATGAAATAATTAAAGGTAAGTCTGCATATTTAAACAAACCATTCTTTTGGTTGAGAACCATCGTTTATCTATCTACTTATTTTATTTATTGGAGAGGTTTCAAAAAACGTTCTTTAGAAGAAGATGTTATTGGTGGAACTGACATTCATTATACAAATTATAAAAAAGCAGCTGTTTTCCTTGTATTCTTTGCTGTATTTAGTTCAACTTCTTCTTGGGATTGGATTATGTCTATTGATGTTCACTGGTTTAGCACCTTATTTGGATGGTATGTATTTGCAGGAATGTGGTGTACTACAATGATAGTATTGGTAACCCTTACGTTGTATTTAAAAAAACAAGGACATTTGCCTAATGTAAATGAAAGTCACATTCATGATTTAGGAAAATGGACATTTGCAATTAGTTTTTTATGGTCATATTTATGGTTCTCTCAATTCATGCTTATTTGGTATGCAAATATAGGTGAAGAAGTTACGTATTATATTACACGTATCAAAGACTTTAAGTTTATGTATTTTGGTATGTTCTTGATCAATTTTACACTTCCTATGATTTTGTTAATGTCAAGAGATGCTAAGAGACATGCTGGGATTTTGACATTTGTCGGGTTAATTGCTATTTCTGGTCACTGGGTTGATGTTTATATTATGATTATGGCTGGTTCAATGGGTAAGTCAGCTTTCATTGGATTTATGGAAATCGGTCTTCTTTTAACTGTTTTAGGTATTTTCTTGCGCGTAATCCTGAAAAACTTAACAAAAGCTCCTTTGTCTGTTGTTAATCACCCTTATCTAGATGAATCTATTCATCATGAAATTTAATTAGTAGTATTTATTCATTGATATATTAAAAAAAATGAGTTCTAAATTAATCATATTATTAGTAATCGTCTTAGGTATCATTGCTTTAACGCAATTAATGAGATTGTACGAACTTTCTACTAAGCTTAGAAATAGAAAAGAAGAAGATATTACAAATAGAGATAATAAATTAAATGCTAATTTGTTACTCGCTTTTACGGCTTTTTTCTATGGCTTATTTATTTATTTGGTTTTAGTTTACGGTTGGACTGGTAGAGGTGATGCCGCTTCTGTTCATGGTGTTGAAACAGATTGGTTATTAAATTTAAATTTTTTCATTATCATCTTTGTTTTCCTTATTACAAATACACTTTTATTTTATTTCTCATGGAAATATATACGTAAACCAGGTGTAAAAGCACATTTCTTTCCACATGACAATAAATTGGAGTTAATTTGGACAGTAGTTCCTGCTATAGTTCTAACTGTAATAATTATCCTTGGATTGAAAGTATGGAATGATGTTACTTCTGATTCAGGTAAGGAAGCAATTAAACTTGAATTGTTTTCAAAGCAATTTGACTGGACTGCGCGCTATGCTGGGAAAGATAATAAATTAGGTAAATTTGATTATAAGTTAACAACTACTGAAAATGAGTTAGCTTTATTAACAACTGAAACATTAGATTCTGCTATTCGTTATATGGAATTTGGAAAATCTGATAGCACTGTTTTAGGTATTAAGTTACTAGAAAATAAATTAAATAATCCAAAATCAATTTTTATACCTGAAGATCTTGAAAAAATGGAAACAGATCTTGATCGTAAAACGAGATTGTTAAGATTATTATATCAAATTAAACAAAGGCATAACAAAAAATTAGATGCATTAGCTTATGATGATATTATTCAAAAGGATACCTTGCACTTAGTTGTAAATAAAGAATACGAAATGACTTTTAGAGCTAAAGATGTAATCCATTCTGCTTATTTCCCTCACTTAAGAGCTCAAATGAATACTGTTCCTGGTTTAACGACACGACTTAAAGTTACTCCTTCAATTACAACAGATGAAATGCGTCAGAGAATGAAAAATCCTATGTTTAATTATGTTTTAATGTGCAATAAAATTTGTGGAGGTGCACATTATAAAATGAAAATGATTGTAGTTATTGATTCGCCGAAACAATACAAATCTTGGATGAATTCTAAAGCTACTTTTAAAGAAAGTTTAGTTCCTGCTATTGCTCCAGCTGCAAAATCAGATTCTATTTCTAATAAAATGATTTAATTATTTACTATATATAAATTAAAAACAATGTCAGCATTATCTCACGACTCACACGGACATCATGATGCACATCATGACCACCATGAAGAAAGTTTTATCTCAAAGTATATTTTTAGTCAAGATCATAAAATGATTGGAAAGCAGTTTTTGATAACTGCAGTTTTTATGGGTATCGTTGCAATGTTGCTTTCTATTTTATTTAGAATTCAATTGGCTTGGCCTGGTGAAAGGTCTGATTTTTTATCTTTGTTTTTAGGTGAAACTTGGGCTCCTGGTGGAGTTCTAAAGGAAAACATGTACCTTGGTTTGGTAACCATTCATGGAACTATTATGGTTTTCTTTTTGCTAACTGGTGGTTTATCTGGTACATTTTCTAACCTTTTAATTCCCCTTCAATTAGGTGCACGTGATATGGCATCTGGTTTCTTAAATATGATTTCATATTGGTTGTTTTTGGTTTCATCTGTTATCATGTTGATTTCCTTATTTATTGAAACAGGTCCAGCGATGGCAGGTTGGACAATATACCCACCATTGTCTGCATTACCTCAGGCGATTGAAGGTTCAGGAACTGGTATGACTCTTTGGTTAGTTTCTATGACTTTTTTTATTGCTGGTTCTTTAATGGGTTCTTTGAATTACATTGTAACCGTTTTAAATCTTAGAACTAAAGGTATGACTATGACAAGAATGCCTTTAACAATTTGGGCTTTCTTTGTGACTGCTATACTTGGTGTATTATCATTCCCTGTTCTTTTGTCTGCTGCATTGTTGTTAATGATGGATCGATTGGCTGGTACAAGTTTTTATTTGTCAGATATTATTGTTGGTGGTGAAATGCTAGAGAATCATGGAGGTTCGCCTTTATTATATCAACATTTGTTTTGGTTCTTAGGTCATCCTGAAGTATATATCGTATTATTACCTGCTTTAGGTTTATCATCTGAAATTATTGCAACAAATTCTCGAAAACCTATATTTGGTTACAAAGCAATGATAGGATCAATTTTAGCAATTGGATTTTTATCATTCATTGTATGGGGACATCATATGTTTATTACTGGAATGAATCCCTTTATTGGTAGTGTGTTTGTTTTTACTACGCTACTTATTGCAATTCCTTCAGCTGTTAAAGTTTTTAATTACTTAACTACTTTGTGGAGAGGTAGCATTGTTTTAACTCCTGCTATGCTTTTTGCTATTGGTTTAGTATCTACATTTATTTCCGGTGGTGTTACAGGTATTATTTTAGCCGATTCTGCTTTAGATATTGCTATTCATGACACCTATTTTGTTGTTGCTCACTTTCATATTGTAATGGGAATGTCAGCGGTATTTGGAATGTTTGCTGGTGTCTATCATTGGTTTCCTAAATTATATGGAAAAATGATGAATACACGTTTAGGTTTTGCTCATTTTTGGGTAACTATTGTCGGAGCATATGGTGTATTTTTCCCAATGCACTTTGTTGGTCTAGCTGGTGCCCCTAGAAGATACTACGATTCTTCTGTTTATGGTGAATTTGATACTAATTCATATCAAATGATCATGGATTTAAATGTTCTTATTACCATTTTTGCTATCATAGCTGCTTTTGGTCAATTGATATTCTTATTTAATTTTTTCTATAGTATTTTCCGTGGACCTATAGCTACAGTAAATCCTTGGAGGTCTAATACCTTAGAATGGACTACTCCTGTAGAGCATATCCACGGTAATTGGCCTGGAGCTTTACCTGAGGTTCATAGATGGCCATACGATTATTCGAAGCCAGGATTTGAAGAAGATTTTATTCTACAGACTACTCCTTTAGGTGAAAACGAAGAAGAGTCTCATTAATCTCTTTTATATTTTTGTAAGCCTTCTAATATTTGTTAGAAGGCTTTTTTTATTTTTGTGTACAATTCTAAATTTAACATGCTTTAAGTGGAAGACGAATCATTTGATTACAAAGAAGAAGTAACAAAAGGCGCTGAAAATGAATATGATAAGGTCTTACGCCCTAAAAAATTACATGATTTTGCAGGTCAACCTCAGGTAGTAGATAATCTTTCAATCTTTGTAAAAGCAGCAAAACAACGTGGCGAACCACTTGACCATGTTTTACTTCATGGACCTCCAGGCCTTGGGAAAACTACATTAGCTAATATCATAGCAAATGAATTAGGTGTTGGTTTTAAAGTTACTAGTGGTCCAGTATTGGATAAACCAGGAGATTTAGCTGGACTTCTTACCAATCTTGAGAATGGAGATGTGCTTTTCATTGATGAAATACATCGTTTAAGTCCTGTCGTTGAAGAGTATTTATATTCTGCTATGGAAGATTATGTAATAGATATTTTGATTGACAGTGGCCCTAATGCGCGATCAGTTCAGATCTCCTTAAATCCCTTTACATTAATTGGAGCGACAACTCGATCGGGACTGTTGACATCACCGTTAAGAGCTCGTTTTGGGATTAATGCGCGTTTAAATTATTATGATTCTAAAACATTAACATCAATTGTTGAACGTTCTTCAGATTTATTAAAAATCCCTATTAACGAGCAAGCTGCTTTTTCCATTGCGAGTCGCAGTAGGGGTACTCCGAGAATTGCCAATGCTTTACTTAGAAGGGTAAGAGACTTTGCTCAAATCAAAGGTGATGGCACAATTGATATTAAAATCACGAATATTGCTCTAGAAGCTTTAAATGTAGATGCTTATGGTTTAGATGAGATGGACAATCGTATTTTATTAGCAATCATAGATAAGTTTAAAGGTGGGCCAGTTGGTTTAACTACCATTGCAACTGCTATAGGAGAAAATGCAGGGACTTTAGAAGAAGTGTATGAACCTTTTTTAATACAAGAAGGGTTTTTAATTCGTACACAACGTGGCAGAAAAGCTACAGAAAAAGCATTTAAGCATCTTGGCCGTGATCTAGGCTTTATACAAGGAGGTTTGTTTTAAAATGACTAATTCTGATCGTTCTCTTATCATTAAAAAGCTTTCTCTAGATGCTGGTTTTTCTTTTTGTGGTATTTCTAAGGCATCTTTTTTAAACGAGGAAGCACCACGTCTTGATTCATGGCTGAAGGATAATATGAATGGATCTATGAAATACATGGAAAATCATTATGATATGCGTTTAGACCCTCGTGTTTTAGTACCTGGTGCGAAATCAGTTGTATCTTTTTTGTTTAATTATTATCCTTCTGAATTTCAGCGAACAGACACTTTTAAGATATCTAAGTATGCTTACGGTGAAGATTATCATCACATTATTAAATCTAAATTAAATGAGCTTGTGATTGATTTACAAGCTAAATTAGGTTCATTTGAAGGACGTATTTTTGTAGACTCTGCTCCTGTGATGGATAAGGCTTGGGCTAAAAAGGCTGGATTAGGATGGATTGGTAAACATGCTAATCTTATTCATCCAAAAAAAGGATCATTCTTTTTTATTGCTGAACTTATTTGTGATTTAGCACTGGAAGAAGATGGGCCAATTAAAGATTATTGTGGAACATGCACACGTTGCATAGATGCTTGTCCCACAGATGCAATTGTACAACCTTATGTTGTTGATGGTTCTAAATGTATTTCTCATCTAACAATTGAATTGAAGGATGCAATTATTCCTTCAGAATTTAAAGGTAAAATGGACGATTGGATTTTTGGGTGTGATGTATGTCAAGATGTGTGCCCATGGAATCGGTTTTCATCTCCTCATTCTGAACCATTATTTCAACCATCTTCATCCCTTGTTTCGTTTACTAAATCTGATTGGTTAGATTTAACTGATGACGTTTTTTCAACTTTGTTTAAAAAAAGCCCTATTAAACGGACTAAGAAGCAAGGGCTAATTCGAAATATAAATTTTGTTTCGAATACAAATTAGATTTTGCAGTTTTTTTTTTACTTTTTGTTTTCTGTTATAAAGTAACCAATAAAGAAGCCGTAAAAACTCATTCCCGTAAGTGTAAATAAGGTATCTTCAACGATAAAAGATGTTACTGAAATTAAAAAAAAGATTATTCCGAGTAAGTTTTTTTCATTGAATAAAAACAAAAAGAATAAAATTAAGTGTCTAAAAAACAGTGTAAACCCTATTAATCCACTCATTACAAAGATGCTCAACCATTGATTATGGCTTTGAAAGCGATTTTTTTCATGTAATAATGAATTGTTTTTTTCGTATTTTCGATCAAATTCATCTCTGTAATCACCAATACCAGTTCCTATTAACATATTCTCTTTTATCAATTCTAAACTTGTCTTCCAATACTCTTTTCTTTGCAGTATTGAATGTCCATTTGGGTTTGCTGAATCTGTTAGTAATTCTCTTATGATGTTTTTCACCTTGTTTTCAATGGTTGATGTTTCAAGAGTAGAAGGTATTCCTTTTTCGATATTCTCAATATCTATTTTATCTAATTTCTTTAATCCCTCTGAATCTTTTCGTAATCCCTTTGAAGTTAAGTAACGATAAAGGATATGACGGTTTGTGTATCCGTTTTGGTTAATTTGTTCTAAAGAAACTTTTGAATATTTGATCCAATTTTCATCTATTTCTTTTTTACAAATTGATTTATAAATATAATTGCCATTTTCTAATTCTATATTTATCGGGTTCAAATCATATGGATTACCTAAACTTGTCTTTACTTTTTCATTTATTCTTTTTGGTGCTGTATTTATGTCTTTAAATAAGGATATGAAGTAAAATGTCACTAGCAATAAAACGCTTAATAATCCTATTATCAAGTATGTTTTTGAAAACTTATATTTAATAATGAGATTTAATCCTAGAATAGCAAATCCAACCACTAATACCGCTAAGCCTGTTCCAACTAATGAATAAATGCTATAAAATATAAGCCATGCGACTGTTAATAAAGTGATGATTTTGAATTTTGTGTCTGGAAGTTTAATAAGTAAGATAAAAACTGATAAAGCAACAAGTATTGAGAATCTTATGTGAGAGATAAAATAAGATAGAGACCTTCTATCAAAGTTGTCTGTTTCATATACACTATAATGTATGATATTGAATAGTGTTGCCCCTACTACTAAAATACAAAAAAAGAAAAGGATTTGTTTTCGTTTAATTGCGTTTAATTGCGGTGCAGTAACCCAGCAAATAGGAAGTAAAATCAAGTTTAATTTGGATGTTATTCCGATAATCCCCTCATTTAAATTGATCGACCAAATAATACTTAAACTTATCCAACCGAATAATACGATTATACTAATTGCAATTTTATTTTCTTTTAATCGTATAATCCTCTTTTTTAGATCACAAGATAACAGGATTATTAAAACTAAGTATGCAGTTGAAAGGGATAGGAGTGCTTTGCTAAAAACAAGTCCTATGAGTGAACATAAAAATCCTAGATGTATTAGTTCAATTTCTTTAGCTCTTATTTTTTGGAGCATAAAAAACATTATTTAGTTGTCTTAGGGTTTAGAATAGAATTGTATTGAGATTCATTAATCAGTATTGATGTTGATTCGTTTACAAACTCATCATTTAATAGTGCATGCATAGTTCTTCCCTTTTGATAATAATACCTTGAAATAATTTCATTTTCTATGAGTTCTTTAATTTCAGGTTTAAATTTGTCTAAATCACGTTCTTTAGACGGTGTTAATTTTTTAACCAATGCTTGATATTCTATTTTAGCGTCTTCGTAATACCCATCATCTTCTACTGTCTTTTTAATTTTCTTTAGAATTTCTTCGGATGCTGTTGTATAATCAAAAGTGTCTTTAATAACAAGTTCTTTAAAGGTTTCAAATTCGCTATTCGTTAATGTAAATTCTTTTGCATCGATAATTTTAGGATGTGTTTGTTCGTATTTCGTTACATAATTGAACAAAATATTTTTTCCAAGGATCATTTCAGTAAGTCTGCTTACATTTCGTTCTTTGATTTTTATGTCTGGTTCTATTCCACGACCATCAATTACAGTTCTTCCATTATTTGTTTTAAATGATTTTATTAAAGAATCTGCTATCATACTTGGTTTATCATCGTCTTTTTTATCATAGTATTCTAGCTTTTGAACGCATCTTCCTGAAGGGGTATAGTACTTAGCGATTGTCAATTTAATTTTAGATCCGTATTTTAAATCAAATGTGCGTTGAACAAGCCCTTTTCCGTATGAGTTCTTGCCTATTATTACTGCTCTATCTAAATCTTGTAAACTTCCAGATACAATTTCGCTTGCTGACGCCGATCCTTCATCAATTAAAATAATCAATGGAATTTTTAAATCGAGTGGTTCTTCCAGTGTTTTGTAAATTTTATTTTCATCCTGAATTCTTCCTTTTGTAGTTACAATAATCTTGTTTTTTGGAACAAATAGATTTACGATTTTTACTGCTTCCATTAATAATCCTCCCCCATTATCTCTAAGGTCGATAATTAGTTTTTTCATTCCTTGTGATTTGAGGTCTATGAATGCTTTTTTCACTTCGTCAAATGCAGTTTGGGAAAAACTAGTCAGTTTAATGTATCCTATATTTTCCTTTAAAATTGATGCATATGGAACATCTTTTATCTTAATCTCATCGCGAGTAACGGGTATAGTTAACTCAGTTTGATCTCTAATAACTTTGATATTGATTGAAGTTCCCTTAGGTCCCTTCAATAATGATGAAACTGCTTCTGTGGATTTTTTAATCATGTCTCTTCCATCGATACTAATTATTCTATCACCCGCTTTAAGACCAGATTTTTGAGCTGGAGTATCCTCAAATGGTTCAGATATATATACGTAATCGCCGATTTTCCTTATCAGAGAGCCAATTCCACCGTACTGACCCGTAGTTAACATTTTGTAATCTTCCATATTTGCTTCATGGTAATAAACGGTATACGGGTCTAAGTCTTTTAGCATTGCATCAATAGCAATTTTCGAAAGTTTTCCGGGCTTTGGCTCATCAACGTAATGCATGTCCAATTGCTGATAAATTAAATCCATCAACTCTAATCCTTTGATTTGTTCAAAACCATTTGATTGTGAAAAGCATGATGCATTTATGAAAAGCAATAAAATAAAAGTTGCTTTTTTAATTCCAATTGTAAAATTTTTGATGACCTTAAGCATGCGTTTAATTGTTAATTATTTTTTCCAGTTGCGTATTCAGTTTTTCAATTAATTTTTCCATTTTACTCATCAAAAGCGCATGTGGAAATTCTTCTTGTTGCGTATAATTTAAAAAGAGAGCCAATTGAATATTATTTCTTGTTAATACTTGTTCTAATGGTTCTTTGTTCCTTCTAAATGTTTCTTTACAAACTCTTTTTATCCTATTTCTATCATGAGCTTTTTTAAAAATCCGTTTTGGTGCTGAAATTACAATTTGAAATTTTTTATTACTTGGAACTTCAGTTATGACGAAATTTAATGAAAATGGATATTGTTTTACATTTTGTTTAGCATCAAATATAAGCTGGATTATCTTTTTTGAGCATAATTTATATTCTTTCCCAAATCGTTCGTCCAACATACGACAAATGTATAAATTTGCTTGCTAATGTGACTTCTTTATTTGATTCTTAACACTATTTTTTATAATCATACCCTATTTTTATATTTATTTACCATTAAAGACCTTTTTTAATAGTCCGCTTTTTATTGTTAAAGTGTAAATTTGTATTTTTTATGATGGAAAAACTTCCTTTAGTATTAATAGTAAATGATGATGGAATTTATTCTAAGGGGATTAAAATGCTTGTTGATACACTTCGTTCTTCTGCTGAAATTATTGTAGTTGCTCCAGACAAACCTCAATCAGGTATGAGTCATGCAATTACGATAAATGGCATTATTCGTTTAAACGAGATAGCTATTTTTCCGGGTGTTTTATCCTATACTTGCTCTGGAACTCCCGTAGATTGTGTTAAATTAGCGATCTCTGAAATTTTACATCAAAAACCTGACTTGATACTTTCTGGAATAAATCATGGGGAAAATACAAGTACTAATGTACTTTATTCTGGTACGATGGGTGCTGCAATTGAGGCTTCGATGTGCTTAATCCCTTCTATTGGTTTTTCACTTGCTGATTTTAGTTTCGATGCCGATTTTTCTCATTGTGGACCATCTATTTTAGAACTCGTAAAGCTCCGTTTGAATCATAAAATACCTAACAATGTGAGCTTGAATGTAAATTTCCCGCCTATTTCACAAGGTGTTATTCGTGGCATTAAATTTTGTAAGCAAGCTGATCTTCATTGGGATGATGCTTTTGTCAAACGAATAGATCAATATGGAATACCTTATTTTTGGATGTCTGGTACTTTTGATAAAAGTGAAGCAACAGAGGGCACAGATATTTGGGCAGTAAACAATGGCTTTGTTTCAGTGGTTCCAACACAATTTGACCTTACTGATTATGCTTTATTAAATCAATTAACAACTTAATTTTCAACGTATGAATTTGCGATATTGGGATAAATTCCATACCTATGGATTGATTACAGGTTTTTTTTCGGTCTTATTATTTTTACCTGCAGTATGTTATTATTATACTTTGTCAGATAATTCTTCAATGCTTCCTTTTGACTATTACACAGAAATGCTTTTTTCAAATGATGTTTTTACTGGAAAAGCGCTTAGTTTGGCAGTAATTCCTAATCTTATCTGGTTTTACATCTCATTAAATAAAAAGGTGTATAATTTTTCAATGGGAATCATTTTAGCGTCCTTTTCATTTATTCCTTACATCCTATTTTTACAATACCTATAATGAAAGTCTATATTGTAGCTGGTGAACCTTCAGGAGATCTTCACGGGAGTAATCTAATAAAAGCATTGCAACAACAAATGCCTTCAGTTCAACTCCGGTTTTGGGGAGGCGAATTAATGTCTAAGTCAGCCGGTTTAGCACCTGTAGTACATTATCGATCAATGTCTTTTATGGGCTTTATTGAGGTAGTAAAGCATTTGCCTTCTATTTACAAGTTGTTTAACTTTTGTAAGAAAGACATTACGCTTTTCAATCCGGATGTAGTTGTTTTTATTGATTACCCT
Organism: Chryseobacterium gleum; assembly: GCA_945897755.1. Lineage (GTDB taxonomy): Bacteria > Bacteroidota > Bacteroidia > Flavobacteriales_D > Crocinitomicaceae > CANHVK01. Next base: position 25,138 of record CAMDGH010000005.1, read on the forward strand.
GGATTTAATTTGCGTTTGGCTAAATGGAGTAAGAAGAACGGGTATCGAACGGATTATTACATCTCACCTAAAGCATGGGCTTGGAAGAAATCGCGTGTACATACGCTTAAAAAATATGTAGATCGATTATTTACAATATTCCCTTTTGAGACAGAGTTCTTTAGAAATTTTGGGTATGAGGTAAGCTATGTTGGCAATCCTTTGTTGGATGAAATCTTACATTATCGCTCTCTTAAATCTGGATTTTCTTTGAGAGAACATTATGGCTTAGGTCTAAAACCGATTATCGCAATTTTACCGGGTAGTAGAGAACAAGAAGTACGCACTAAATTACCATTAATGTTGGCTGCTGCTGCATCATTTCGATCTTATCAAATTGTAATTGCTGGTGCACCTTCGTTAGATGCCGCTTTTTACAATCCATTTATTGTTGGTTTTGACGTTACACTCGTTTTTGATGCTACCTATTCGATTCTAGAGTCTTCAGAGTGTGCTATTGTTACCTCTGGTACAGCAACACTAGAGACTGCTTTATTAAAAATCCCACAAGTCGTTTGTTATATTGCATCTCCTATTTCATTTGCAATTGCTAAACGATTAATCACGATTAAATATATTTCATTAGTCAATTTAATTTTTGATGAGGAAGTAGTCAAGGAATTGGTTCAATCTGATTGTTCTGTTGAAAAGATAAAACACGAATTGTCTTTGATTTTATCGGGCGGTGATAAAAGACAATTTCAACTTGCTAAGTATAATGAACTACAATTGTTATTAGGAGACGGGAAAACAAGTGAAAAAGTGGCCAATCAATTAATTTCTGATTACAAATTAGTTTAAATTGCTTGTTCTTTTATTTTTGTAGCGTGAAATTTTTCTTTTTATCTTTTTATCTTTTTTTTATTCAAGTAATTGGATATACACAAACGATGAAGATTGGTGTACTTCGTGATGTTGCTGTAAAGAAAGTATCACTTTCTTATTTGGATGGTAGTTATTCTATTTTTGCGGATTCAATTGATTTTGGGGCAATTTTACAAAATGAATTTGTTCAGGTTTCTTTTGCTCCTAATCGAAAAGTTAAATTGCTAATTGGGGTTATCGATAAAGGAATGTTTTCTTCGGTATCTCTTATAGAAACAAAGAATAACAGTGCTATTTCATTAAGCGCTTCTGATCCTATTGTGAAAGAACATCGTTACATGAATGATTTTAACATCACCTCAAATGATAAGTGTTTAACCCTCGTTAATTCTGTATCGATGAATAACTATTTATGCGGTGTATTGGAATCTGAAGGAGGCTTGGGAAAAGAACTTGATTATTACAAGGTTCAAGCCTTAATGAGTAGAACATATGCTTTAAAATACAAACGGAAACACATTAAAGATGGATTTGATCTATGTGATGGTGTTCATTGCCAGGCATATCACTCTATGTTGCGTTATACTTCAACGATCAAGGATGCTGTTAAAGCTACTGAAGATAATGTGATAAAAGACATTCAAGGAAATTTGGTTGATTCTTATTTTCATGCAAATTGCGGTGGTCAAACTAGTGAAGCGGATTATATTTGGAATTCAAGTATACCTTATTTAAACTCATTTATAGATACATTTTGCATTTACACTAAACAGGCAACTTGGGAGAAAAAAATACCTAAGACGCAGTGGATGGACTTTATGGTGAAAAAATATGATTTCCCAATTTATGATTCTATTTATGCTCCTTTATTATTTTCTTTTAATCAGTCAGAACGTTTGGCTTTTTATCATAGTCCTATTTTAGGCATTCCCCTTCGCGATATTCGTCAAGAATTTAAACTGAAATCTACTTTTTTTAATGTTTATTTAGAAAATAACGAAGTGGTTTTAAGAGGCAGAGGATATGGTCATGGTGTTGGCTTGTGTCAAGAAGGCGCTATGCGAATGGCACGATATGGATATAATTTTAAGCAAATTGCAAACTACTATTTCCCCAGTGTTATAATACATAATCTTAAGGAAGATTTGTTTTTTGGACAGAAAGAGAATTTAGTTTATTAACTGCAATAATTACAGTAACTCTTGAACAATTCCTTGTGCTCAAAGGAAGATTCATCAGAATAAATCTCATTTAGAATCAACTTTAATACCGACGGAAATAGTTCAACTAATTTATCCATTGATAGATCTCCGGGGAGTAACTCGAAAGGACTTTCATTTAGATTTACAAGTGATATAATACAGCTACTACTTGGAGTTTCGCCAGCTGTTTTTGCATAGATAAAAGTGTAAAGCATAAGCTGAAAGAAATGCTTAGAATTAAGTGATAAATCAACTAATAGGTCAACCGGATCTGTAGGAGAAGATTTTTTGATTTTACTTCCAACATCTTCATTTTTTACTTTTCCAGATTTGTAATCAATAATCCTGACTTTACCATCGATAGAATCTATTCTATCGATAAATCCTTTCAGTTTAACCTGTTTCATTACACCATGTATTTCTAGCTCTAAAGTGAAGCTAATAGCCGCTTCAAGAGAAATAATTTTGATTCCTTTATTACCATTTGAATTTAATATTTTTTTCTCATAATCTAAAAACCGTTGCGTTAATTCTAAAGCCATTTTAAAACTCAAAAAATTCTTCCCTGTTTCAAATGCAGCTGGATTATGATCAAAAAAGATGCTGAATTTTTCCCGCATTTTTAGTTCACACGCATTTTTCATTTCAATGATATCCTCAACTAAAATTAACTTTTGTTTAACACCCTCTTTTTGACAATATGGTGCATAGAAATCTTCAAGAACAGCATGAATAAATGTGCCAAGCTGATTACTTTCAATGGACTCGTCTACTTTCGTTTCTTCTCCAAACTTTAGGATGTATTTGTAGTAAAAATCAAGCGGACAATTAATATATGTTTTTATTGCACTTGCTGAAATGCCTCCTTCAAGTAATTCATCTAATCGTTGCATTATTTCAGGTGTTTTTGAAATAGTTTTGAGCTGAGTTTTAGCGATATTGTTTTGAAGCGTATAGTCTTTTTTTGTGATTAAAATGTTTGGGTTTAATCGAGCTAGTTCTAATTCTAGTTGAAGTAAATACCGACTCGGTTCTGAAGAATTTACTCCTTCTGAAGAAGATGCATAGGTAATGTACATGTGATCACAATGGTGAAGTAAGCGGTAAAAATGATGCGCAAATAATCCCTGCTTGTCTCTTGGAAGAGGAAGTCCAACGTGCCTCCTTAAATCCATTGGAATGATTGATTGAATTGAATTTGTCGATGGAAGTTTTCCTTCATTCATTCCCAGTATAATAATTGTTTTAAAATCAATCAAACGGGTTTCTAATAGTCCCATGATTTGTATTCCTTTTAATGGATTTCCATAAAATGCAATACTTTCTTTGTTCCACGTTTGTTGAAATAAAACTGAGAATGTTCTGAGTGACATACTAGGGAAGTTATCGTTTACACAGTTTTGAAAATCAATCAATTGTGTATCGAAGGCTTCAATTATAATCTTTTCTAATGCATAGTTAGTATCTAGTCCTTTAAAAATAGAACTGTTTATTTTTCTAAATTGTTCAACGGCGGTTTTCCAGTTGTTTTTCCAAGGGGTATATATTTCTTGAATTATTTCATTTATCAAAGGAGCGATATCTATATTTTTCGGTTGCTGAAAAACAGTGTTGTTTTTTCGCATTACTTTTTCTTTCTCTCTTATTTTACGGATTGCTGTCTTATCAGACATCGAGCTTATGAATGGATGATTCCATACATTTTCGATGTCTTTATGATAAGCTACTACCCTATCGTATTTTAAGAATCCCTCTTGAATTTTAAAGATAAGTTCAATCCACGTTTTAATTGAAGTGTTTTTTAATGGTAATCCCATTGTGATATTGGCTTTTCCAATTTTTTTGGGTAATGCATGAATAACCGGTATTATGAGTCCCTCATCTGCTAATAGCACAAGTGTTTTATCAAGTTCTTCCTCCGTTAATTTATTGATTATCGTGCTCATCACTTTAGTCTGTCCTGATGTTTGAGCGCAATTTATTATATCTATCTTTTTAGTTGATACTGCTAAATTAGTTTCAATAAAGGAAGGGTTTTTAATTTTTAATTCAGTATTAATTCTTCTTAAGAATTCTCCGGCTTCATGGTTTTTATCATCATAATAATAGCGATCTGAATCTATAAAAAGGACAGCTTTCCCTAGTTGGTGGAGCTGCTTTATTATACTAATTTCCGCTTTTGATAAAGCATTAAATCCAGCAAATATAAATTTAGCGTCTTTATTCTTAGTGAACACGCGGTCAATATGTGTTGCTAGCTGTGCATATGCTTTACCTGTATAAATTATGTTTTTACTAGCGATATGTTCGTTAAATTGCATGTAATAATTTGGAAGACGATCCCAAAACTCCATAAATCTTGTCTGCCTCTCAGTGAGTACTTGATCTTCACCGAAACTCCAATTTTCGATTCCTTTTATGTCTCTTAGGTTTTTAAATAGGTCTTTTGAGTCAACCAAATAACGGTCTATTTCATCAAAGTCACTTAAAAGTGTGGTGCCCCATGATAAAAATTCATCAAATTGTTGGTCTATGGATTCAGTTCCGTTTTTTTTATGAATTTCAAATAATGCAAGTAGTAATCTTGTTTTATCTAAGATTGTTTGAGGCGTTAACTCCTTAACCCATTGATTTATGGTAAACGTTTTTGGAGAAAAAACGGGTCTTTCATACGCTGTATAGATCTCTTTTTGCAAATAATTTACAGCTCGCTGTGAGGGTAAAATGATTGTCCAATTTTCAAGTTGTGTATCAGATTCTTTTATGAATTTTGCAATTTTACCTAAGAATGTTTCCATTTTTTTTTAGCTAATTTACGAATTATTCCTTTAGTTACTTTTTTAACTACATAACAAAAAAAAAATACTGATTATTAATACATTAAATCAATTTTTATTGTTTAAATCCTTTGAAATTAGTGTTTTATAGAATGACTTTGAGTTATTCAAAAAGTCTAATTCCCAAAATTAGCAACCAAGTTACTAACTTATTTGGCTCACATTGAAATTCAGGCTAAACCTAAATTAATCCCAAAAAAATTAGCTTAACTCTTAATAAACTAATCGCTTTTTTTGAAAAAAGAGGGTAAATCAATTAATAATAGACCATACTTTTGAGAGAATATAACAACTAATTAACAATTAAACAATCATAAAAATAAAGTGATGATAAACAAAAAGATTGATTAAAATCTATTTTTGTACAAAACCAAAACTATGACACTTGTAAAAACGAATTACAGCGCACTAACAACATTAGTTACCGTTTTCTTTTTTTGGGGTTTTATCGCTGCAGGAAACAGTGTATTTATACCCTTTTGTAAACATTATTTTAAATTAGACCAATTCCAAAGCCAATTAATTGATTTTGCATTCTATTTTGCATATTATATTGGTGCATTGCTGTTATTTATTGTTGGACTCTACAAAGGACAAAATCCTGTTAGTAAATGGGGATATAAAAATAGTATCATTTATGGCTTGTTATTCTCAGCAATAGGAGCAGGTGCAATGATTATTTCAGTGTATGTAAATGTGTTTAGCGGAATGTTATTGGGGTTATTTGTTGTTGCTTTGGGATTTTCACTTCAACAAACAGCAGCAAATCCATTTATGATCTCACTTGGAGATGAAACAACTGGTTCAAATAGAATTAGCTTAGGGGGAGGTATAAATAGTCTAGGCACAACAATAGGGCCTCTCGTAGTTGCACTACTGCTGTTTGGGTCTGGAACAATAAATGATGACCTTATTCAAAATCTCAGTTTAGATAAAGTGATTCTATTGTATTTGGGAGTTGGAATCTTATTTATATTAATAGCTGGTTTATTTGGATTTTCAAAAACATTACCAAGCGGAAAAAACAATGAAGAAACTGAAAAAGCAACAAAAGCATTGGCTTCCTTAGTAATTATAACAGGACTACTAATTGGCTGTTTCGCTCCTGTATTCTCAAGTTATCGAAGTGAAACAGCTGAAATAATCAAATTTAAAACAGAAGAAATAAAACGAATGGAGCACTTTATTTCTAACAAAAAATCAATTGATGTTTTAGAAAATGAAATACATGAATTGAGAGTTCCACTCGAAAAAAAAAGAATGGCATGGCTAACATTAGGATTAGCCGTAATTGTTGGAGGTCTAGTAGTTTCATATAAAAAAGCGAAAAAAAATAATGAGGGATGGGGAGCCATGAAGTATCCACAATTGATATTAGGCATGCTCGCAATATTTATATATGTTGGTGTAGAAGTAGCAGTAGGAAGTAATTTGGGAGAATTACTAAAACAAGAAAAGTTTGGAGCTTACTCATCTTCCGAAATAGCTCCATTTATTGCATTGTATTGGGGAAGTCTAATGATTGGACGTTGGGCAAGTGCAATCCATGCGTTTGAATTAAAAGAGAAAATAAAAAATATGCTCACATTCATCGTTCCATTATTTGCTTTTGGAGTTGTGTTGTTTTTAACTTATTTAGCTGGACATAATATAAATGAAATCAAATGGCTTTTCCCATATGTAATCTGTGTTTTTGTTCAAATTATTGGCTTTTATATTGGCAAAAACAAACCCGCTAAAACCCTACTGCTATTTAGTATACTTGGAGTAATTGCAACCGTAATTGGACTTACAACAGATGGTAAAATTGCCATCTATGCATTTTTAAGTGTTGGGTTATTTTGTTCAATCATGTGGCCGTGTATATTTTCGCTATCCCTTGCAGGACTTGGAAAATACCAATCTCAAGGATCCGCTTTTTTAATTATGATGATATTAGGAGGTGCAATCATCCCTCCACTTCAAGGAAAATTAAGTGATTTAATCGGAATTCAAAAATCTTTTATCATCGGAACAATATGTTTCATGTACCTTATATTCTTTGCTATCTTAGTAAAAAGAGTGCTTAAAAAACAGGGTCTAGATTTTGAATAAACAATAAATTGAGCATGCTAATTAAATTCAATATAAATAAGAACTAATGGAGCACTTATTTGTTCTAACTATTAAATTTGTAAACAAATTAAAATTAAAATAATCACATGAGTAAATCAGTACTATTAAAATCCTCACTCGCGAAAAAATATTGGATGGCTGCTACGGGATTGTTCCTATGCACCTTTTTAATTGGCCATCTATTAGGTAATTTACAGTTGTTCTCTGGCGGAGAAGAAGGAAGGCGCGCATTTAATGAATATGCTTATTTCATGGCTCATAACCCATTAATTAAACTATTATCCTATGTAACGTACATATCGATTTTGTTTCATATTGTTGACGGTATTTTACTGACAATTGAAAATAAAAAAGCAAGACCAATAAGCTATGCTTACAACAAACCAGAAAAAAGCTCTAAATGGGCGTCAAGAAACATGGCATTGTTAGGCAGTTTGATTCTTATTTTTATTGCTACGCACATGATTAACTTTTGGGCAAAAGCAAAACTAGGTGACACAATGTTATTACACAAAATAAAAATTGAAGCACAACAACAAACACCTGGACAAGAGATGCAAGAAATTTATTTAACAACAACTGGAACTTATCTTCCAGTAAATGGTGTTGAAGTTAAAAACCAAACAGAATTGTATGCTCAAGGTGTCAATCTTAAAATCGGAGAAGCATATAAAGACTTACACTCAGTTGTAATGGCATTTTTCGGTCACGACAAAACCGAACAAGGCGTTCCTGCTAATCCATATGCCTTAATTGCAGTGATTTTTTACGTTGTATCAATGGTAGTAATGGGATATCACTTAAGTCACGGATTTGCTTCTTCATTTCAATCATTGGGTGTGAGACATCCAAAATATACCGAATTAATAAAAAAAATAGGAAATTTATTCGCAGTCATAATTCCTGCTGGTTTTGCTATAATACCTATTTTTATTTACCTTACTAAATAAACAAACAACTATGAAATTAGACTCTAAAATACCGGAAGGACCTATTTCTGACAAATGGACAAATTATAAAAACCATTTAAAGTTGGTTGCACCCAACAATAGACCTAAAATTGACATTATCGTTGTTGGAACAGGACTTGCTGGTTCAGCTGCTGCTGCTTCCTTAGGTGAAATGGGATACAATGTTAAAGTGTTTTGTTTTCAAGACTCTCCCCGAAGAGCCCATTCAATCGCTGCACAAGGAGGAATAAATGCTGCAAAAAATTATCAAAACGATGGAGACAGTATCTATCGTTTATTTTATGACACCATTAAAGGTGGGGATTACAGAGCACGAGAAGCAAATGTGCACCGTTTAGCAGAGGTTTCTGGAAATATAATTGATCAATGTGTAGCTCAAGGTGTACCTTTTGCACGTGAATACGGAGGATTGTTAGATAACCGTTCTTTTGGTGGGACTCAGGTTCAGCGTACATTTTATGCAGCTGGTCAAACAGGACAGCAACTTCTTTTAGGAGCTTATTCTGCCTTATCTAGACAAATAGGCTTAGGACGTGTAAAAATGTTTAAGCGACATGAAATGCTTGAATTAGTCAAAGTAGATGGAAAAGCACGGGGAATTATCGCTAGGGATTTAATTACAGGACAATTAGAACGTCACTCAGCTCACGCTGTTGTTCTTGCAACGGGAGGTTACGGAAATGTATATTTCCTATCAACAAATGCAATGGGAAGTAATGTAACAGCAACATGGAAGGCGCATAAACAAGGTGCTTTATTTGCTAATCCCTGTTTTGTCCAAATTCACCCTACTTGTGTTCCAGTTCATGGAGTAAATCAGTCAAAATTAACTTTAATGTCTGAATCATTAAGGAACTCTGGACGCATATGGGTTCCAAGGAAGAAAGAAGACGCTGAGGCAATTAGAGCAGGTAAATTAAAGCCAACTCAAATTACAGAAGAAGATAGGGATTATTTCTTAGAAAGGAGATATCCTGCATTTGGAAATTTAGTGCCTCGTGATGTTGCTTCAAGAGCTGCTAAAGAAAGATGTGATGAAGGATTCGGAATCGAAGCAAATGACACTAACGAAGGTGTTTACTTAGATTTTTCATCAGAAATCATAACAAAAGGGAAGCAAGTAGCATATGCGGCTGGAGATCAAAATCCATCAGATGAAAAAACAGTTGCATTAGGTAAAAAATGGTTGGAAGAAAAATACGGAAATCTTTTCCAAATGTATCAAAAGATTACAGATGAAAACCCGTATGAAACTCCAATGAAAATTTATCCTGCAGTTCACTATACAATGGGAGGTGTTTGGGTTGATTACAATCTACAGTCTACAATTCCAGGATGTTTTGTTGCTGGAGAAGCAAATTTTTCTGATCACGGAGCTAATCGATTAGGTGCATCAGCATTGATGCAAGGTTTAGCAGATGGCTATTTTGTGCTTCCATACACACTATCTGATTACTTAGCTAACGAAATTCGAACTGGAAAAATAACAACTGATTCTCCAGAATTTGACTCAGCAGAAAATAATGTGAAATCTCAAATTGATAGATTCATTAATAACAAAGGAACAAAATCAGTCGACTTTTTCCATAAAAGATTAGGTTTAATCATGTGGAACAAAGTAGGAATGGGAAGAAACGAGAATCAATTGAAAGAAGCAATTTTAGAGATTGAAGAACTAAGAGCCGAATTTTACAAAGACGTATTTGTACCTGGTAGTTCAGACGAACTAAACCAAGAGTTAGAAAAAGCAATGCGAGTTGCTGATTTTCTTGAACTAGGACAATTAATGGCTCAAGATGCAATGCAACGAAACGAATCCTGTGGAGGTCACTTTAGAGAAGAATACCAAGACTCTGAAGGGGAAACACTTCGAGATGATACCAATTTTAAATTTGCAAGTGCTTGGGAATATAAAGGTGAAGACATCAAAATGGAACAACTACATAAGGAAGAACTAAATTACGAATTCATAAAAATTGCTGATAGGAACTATAAATAGGAAAAATTAAACACTTTAACTCTACTAAAAAGAGTTAAAGCACATGCCTAAGAAAACACCATATAAGTAATCGAAATCGAATTAAAAAAAATAATATTATGGCTTCAAAATACATCAATTTAACCCTTAAAATCTGGAGACAGAAAAATTGCAATGCAAAAGGGCAAATGGAAACGTATTCTTTAGATAAAGTATCCACGGATAGCTCATTTTTAGAAATGTTAGACCAATTAAACGAACAATTAATTAATGAACAGAAAGAAACAATCGCCTTTGATCATGATTGTCGTGAAGGAATATGTGGAATGTGTTCACTCTACATAAATGGACGTGCACATGGACCAGATACTGGGACAACGACATGTCAATTACATATGCGTAAATTTAATGACGGAGACACGATATATGTTGAGCCGTGGAGGTCTAAAGCTTTTCCAGTCGTTAAAGATTTAGTTGTAGACAGAAGTGCATTTGATCGTATTCAACAAGCTGGAGGTTTCGTATCTGTAAATACATCTGGAAAAACAATGGATGCTAACGCTATTCCAATTCCAAAAGAAGATGCTGACAAAGCTTTTGAAGCAGCTACATGCATAGGTTGTGGTGCCTGTGTTGCAACATGTAAAAATGGATCAGCAATGCTTTTCGTTGGAGCTAAAGTATCACAATATGCATTACTACCTCAAGGAAAAGTGGAAGCAAAACAACGTGTAATAAATATGGTTAACCAAATGGATGAAGAAGGATTCGGAAATTGTACAAATACGGGTGCCTGTGAAATCGAATGTCCAAAAGGAATATCATTAGATAATATAGCCCGAATGAATAGAGAATTTTTATTCTCATCATTAAAGTAAAAATGAAATAAACGCTTTTTGAAGCACCCTCATAAATCAGGGTGCTTATTTTATTAAAATTGAGCTATGAAAAAGGGTTCAAAATTGTATAGTATACTAAAAGAAAAATGCCCAGTATGCCATGAAGGTGAAGTTTTCTTTACAAAGAAAAAATATGACCTTAAAAAATTTGACAAAACATTAGAAAGATGTTCAAATTGCAACCATAAATTTGAAATAGAAGGCGGATTTTGGCAAGGAGCTATGTATGTGAGTTATGCTGTATCTGTATCTTACGCATTAATCGTATTCTTATTGACTTTTTTAATATATCCCGATATGAGTGCATGGGGATACATTATCATAATATCAAGTATTGTAATTTTAGTCACTCCAATAAACTTCAGGATAAGTAGAATGATATGGATGAATCTTTTTTCTTCCTACAACAAGGAAAAAACAATCGGAAATTAAGGTTTTGGACTTCGAGTTTGATCGTTCGCATTACCAACAACAAGTGAAAACCCAAAATTAATAGATGCCGTTTTTTGTGAATAAGGATTTATAAAAGCACATAAATTATCCGTAAATAGAAAAAATCCTCTTATTTTTAAACCAAATCCAATATTTGAAAAGGAGCCTCCGTATATACCATAATTCAAACTAGTAGTAAACCAGTGATTTATAGAAAATGAAGATGAAAAAACCAACCCAGGGCGATATGATTTACGTGCAAACTCATTGTAAAACAATACGCTAGAACTAAAATAATCATTCCATTTATATGAACCAGACAAATAAACCCGTGTAGGTAATATAGTAGAATAAGAACTTTTTGATTGATTTGTCTTAGTTATTAAGTTAAGTGTATCCAAAAAGTCATCCATAAAACGAGAAGAATCTTTCAAAACATTACTTAAATCAAAACCGGAAAATTGATAAGAGACAGGTTTAAGTTCATAATTTTTTATCTCACTTTTCCAATTAATAAATCCAAAATCAATTACACTTGCATTAACTGTAATACGTTCATTCAACTTATATGAACCTCCAAAATCAATCCCTAAACCAAGATTTGAAAAACCATATGATTTTTTTAATATATCCAAAAAGTTTAATTTAGAGTTAAAAATTGAATCAATCGCATTTAATGTTGTTGCAGATTTAATGGAGGCAGAAGCATCAAAATTTAAATCAAAATTACCTGGATTAGTTGTTATGCCAAGTTTTGTGTCATATGCAGATAAATTAGCTATGCCGGATAATAATTTAATCCTACCCCCAAAAGAAATAGATTCACTTAATTGTCTTGAATAGCCTAAACCGTATTCAATATAATCATTAAAAAATAACCCAAGTCGATCAAATGAAGCGCGTTTTCCAGATAGATCACCTCCGTTACCGGTGATAGCATAACGGATAAAATCGGAGCTAAATGAAAACTCTGAACAAATACGATTATTGATGTCAAATGAGAAATAATTGTCATTTACTTTAAAACCAAAAGCTAATATTTGATTTGTAGATTCAAAAGAAATATATGATTTTTTTCCAATCCGATCAAAAAAATCATTTGATGTATTTAAAATAAGAGAATCATCTGCATTAGAAACAAAAAGATTATTGAGTGAAAAAGCGCTATTCGTAAATTGAATGCTTTGAAAACCCAATAAAGGCATACTTAAATAAAATTTACAAGTAGGACTTATAGCTGGGTTTACCCTATAAGAATAAGGTGTTTTTAAATCTCCCAAAGTGAAATTTCGCTGTGCTTTAATATGAGAAAATGAAATAAAATAAAAAATTAAAAAAAGAATATACCGCATGATGTTAAAATTATTTTTTTATACTTCCAGATAAGTTTAATTGAGTAGATACAGCCAATTTAATCGATAAGCCATAATAATCATAGAAAGTTACTGGGGATTTAGTTTTACCTCCAAATGTTTCAAAAAAACCACTAAAAACCACTTTTTTTGCTTTAGTGAAAAATGGGAAGTCTTCCTTTTTTATAATAAAATCATTAATTGTAGAGGTAGATTGCCCTTTCGGAACAAAGCCTTGAGCATTAACAGGACCTGAAATCAATAAATTAGATGAAAAATCGCATAATTTAAGCGTATCTCCAACACTATTCAGGACTACTTTATTAAACTCATCTAAAAAGATCACTTGAGACTTGACATTGACTGGCAAATAATTGTTTGCAAGTAAACGAATCATAATTGAGAGAACTTCTTTTTCTATTTTTGATGGTAAACTAAAAGATTGAGTATCACAAAAAGTGAAATTGTTCACGTACCCTTTTAAGGGAATATTAATATCACAATCAATAAAAATCTTACTTGAATCCGTTATGAAATTTTTTGTAACTAAGGGAAGACTTCCGCTATTTACAGATGCATTCGCTCCAATAACAAAAGTAGTTGGATCTGATGTAATTAATTGATCCATATTAGAAACAGTAGCAGGAGAAAAAAGGATTTTAGTCTTTTTAATTGAATTCATTTCATTGATTCCAGGGTAATTTAATGCCTGTTTTACAGCCCCTAATTGAATTTTTTCTCCTGTTTTTAAACGTCTCATATACATTTGATCTAAATTAAAATGTAATGGAAAGCCAAACGAATTAGAAACCGAAAGAGATACAGAAGGATCTGTGATACCAAAGGAACCTTTAGTTGAAGTAAACTCATCGAGTGTAATTGAATCTTTAATCGTCGGAGTTTTTAAATCCCCAAAATAACCAACAATTGACTTAAACACTAAATTTTTAATAGATACAGACATCAAAATAATTTCATTATTATTTATATTACCTGCTACAGGATCAATTAAAATACTGTCTATTGCAAAAACAAGATTCCCTCCACTCAAAAAAGCAGAACACCCAGATAGGTCAATTTGTTTGATGTTTGATGATGAAGGTGTATAACTTATTTTTTCACGTAAAACTTTACCGTCTTTTTTAATTTCATTTAAACCACAAAACAAATCAATACTGTGAGGAATTTGTGAAGTTAATTCAACTTCAATCACTCCAGATGAAAGAACTAACTCATCAATCCTAAAGTCTTTACTCAAATCTGGTGAACTCGAAAAATCAATCGGGAAAATTTGATCATCAAAGCTTATCTTGGGGTCAACAATTTTTAAAATCTTGTCAAGACGCAACCCTTTGCTACCAGCTGCAAAACCAGTGATGTTATTTAATTTGTCTAATTCTAATTGATTAAAGAAAGCAAAATCAAAAATGGTATCCGATGGAATAGACGGAAAATCAGGAAGTTTAACGAGATCCGAAACTGCATATCCTTTAAAATTACTTTTGTAAGAGAATGAAAGCAATCCATTATTATCAGCAGACAAAATATCTGCTGTATCAACTTGATCAAGAATTTGACCTATCGTAAAAGAAGCTGACGCTAATGGGGCAGCTAACTTAGGATTCCATAAACTAGATTTAGATAGTTTATCAAAATCGAGTTTTTTGCACCCTAATAAAAGAAATGAAAAAGATAAAATATATAAATATTTCATATGTAATTAATTAAAAAAAATAAAATTAATTAATAAAATTCAATATTATCAAAATAAGCAAAGTAATTTACAATGAAAGATTAATTACAATTAAATTTAGTCAAAAAAACGAGCTAATTAAGTTGTTGAATCTAACGGAAAAAAAAGAGAACATGTATTTTTAAACTAAATTAAAATTATTGTATATTTGGTAAAAAAACATGAAAAAGACCAAAACACTATTACTACTCTTATTGCTAATTTCAATGAATTCAGTAAAGGCGCAAAACTGCACTGGATATTCAGTAAATTTAACTGCAGAAAAACAAAAAATTTGCAAAGGGGAATCAACTAATCTCCAAGCTTTACCAACTAATTCATCAGTACTACCTGATTTTATTAATGAACAAAACTTATTTAACATCTCTGATTTAAAATTAGACCCAACGGTGATTCAATTAATAAATGGAGGAGCGGTAATGGGAGTTAAATATCCATTAGCTCCAATATCAAACAAAATTGATTATACTACTGGCGGACCAAAGTTGACAAAAGCAACTATTTCTTCTGGAACATTAGAAATTAGCATAACCACAGACTTAAAACAAGAATTGACAGTAGTTCTCGAATTACCTTATTTTAAAAAACAAGGTATTGTTTTAAAAGATTCAATTTTGATTAAACCAACATCCACTTCAGGAAAAGAAACTTTTACAAAAACCATCGATTTATCAAATAGCGAAGTTGATTTTTCTGCCGGTGTATTAGGCGATTCTAACAAAATTGAATACAAAATAACTCCTAAACTTAAAATAACATCGACTGTCTTTACAAATAAAGAGACTGGTGACTTAAAGTTAACCATTAAGAATATGGTTATTCAAGAAAATACAAGCTACGAATGGTTTAAAAACGATGTTAATTTAAATAATGGTGTACCTACACTCAATGTAACTGAAAGTGGTGATTATCGCGTAGAAGTTTCTAGTGTTTCATGTGGATTAATTAAGAAAAATATTGCTATCTCAGTAATTGAATATCCACTCAAATCAACCAAATTAGCTGGATCAAGTTCTTTTTGTAAAGGGGACAGTGTGGCTATTACAGCAGATGGGGATGGGGATTTCCTGTGGTCTAATCAATTAAAAACAAAAACAATTTACGCGAAAACAAGTGAGAATCTGACCGTTACTGTAACGAATGATATTTGTAGCGTGATTAGTGATCCTATTAAAATAACTGTAAACGAAAATCCAATAGCAAAAATTACTACACCAAATAATAAAACAAGCTATAACGAAGGGGAAAGTATTTTATTAACCGCTTTAGGAGGAAAAACGTATTCCTGGAATACATCGCAACAACAAGACACCTTAAGGGTTAAAAAAGCGGGGCATTATACGGTAACGGTTACTAATGAATTTGGATGTAAATCAAGTACATCAATTCACATATCATCTACATTAGGTGTTCAATACGACAACACTCTTTTTTCAATTTACCCAAACCCAACATCAGAAAGTATAACCATAGATCATGGAATAAACTCCCCTATTTATGCTTCATTCATTGATGTAAACGGAAAAGTATTGTGGAAACAAGCATGTCCAAACCACACAAACATTGAATTAAAAACCAAGTTAAAGAATGGAAACTATTTCATTTATTTAACAAATGATTCTAATGAGCTAATGAGTGTAAAACAAATTAGCATAAAATAAAATCTACTTTCAAAAACCTGTCAAACGACAGGTTTTTTTGTGGAAAATAGTTTGAAATTTAAATATAACACGTTGAAATTCAATAAGATTCAATTTCTTATTTTTATCTTTTTGACACTACTTATTCAGGTAAGTGCTCAGCGACAAAATATGCGCTCTCGAAGTGAAATAGGTTTTTATGGTGGGGGGATTTATTATATCGGTGATTTAAACCAATCTCACTTTACTTACTCTCAAGCAGCAGAGGGATTATTTTTTCGCTTTAATTACAATAGTAGAATCGCATTTAAAGTTACTGCTTTGACTGGAACGATTGGAGCATCAGACGAAAATGCGAGTTATGAAGTAGAAAAAAACAGAAATCTATCCTTTTCAAGTAAAATAAAAGAATTTGGTGCAGGCGTTGAATTCAACTACTTTCCTTTTCAGATTGGAAATGTAAGGTATAGAGGAACTGGATACTTATTTGCTGAAATAAGCTACTTTTCAATGGATCCAAATACAGATTATAACGGACAAAAAATATCGCTCAGGGGAATTGGAACAGAGGGACAAAACACACCCTTATCAAAAGATACATACTATTCACTAAACCAACTTAGCATACCACTTGGAATTGGCTTTAAGCATCCACTTGGAAACTGGGGTTGTATTGGAATTGAATATGGAATTAGAAAAACATTTACAGATTACTTAGATGACGTAAAAAGTAATCGATTTATAAATCCAACAGCGTTTTCAGCTTATAGCAATCCAATTGGTCTGGCACTCTCAAATCGAAACTTAAATAAATCCCCTTACGGTGTAAGGGGAAATCCAATGACAAAAGACTGGTATGCAAGCTATGGAGTGACGTTCAGTATTCGTTTAGGTCAAACTGATAAATGCTTCAAACATTAAGAAGATAAAGTTGACCTCATTCCAACGACATATAACATCCCGAATAAAATACAAGCAAAAACTAAATGAGAAGTTTGAACTAGCCCCGGCATATCGGCATATGCTAAAAGTACACCAGAACATAATTCAATCACTAAAACAAGAAAAGCATTTCGAATAATAGATCTTTTTACAGAAATCTGATTCTTCCAGAACAAAAAAAACATTAAGCCTAATACAATCCATGAAAAACTTCGATGAATCAGGTAAATAATACCTAAATGATCTACCCAGTACATCCTTGTAAATCCTTGTTTTGTCAATACATCTATTGCTTCCCGGACTTGAGTTCCTAAAAACATTTGTAAAAATGTAATTCCAAAGACGATCCATACAATCCATATCATAAGGCCTGAAATTTGAACTCTTGATTTTAATCTTGGACTAACTTCCAGCAATATCGAAAGCTGTAAAACGATAATTAGCAATGCTAAAAACATATGAAGTGTAATCGTCCATGGCAACAAGTTCGTGGCAACAACAATAGAACCAAACCAAGCTTGTATAATTAAAAAAACTAAATTAAAAGAAGCTAAAATGACTAATTTCTTATTCCTAAATTTACGTAATACCTGAATAAAAACAAATAAAACACCAAATCCAGCAAATACACCAAAAACACGATTGATGTATTCAGTCCATGTTTTACGTGCATTAAAATCTTGTTCTACCAATAAAGATCGATCACTTCTTATTTTTTTGGCAATTTCTCCAAATCCAATTGTATTTAATAAACGAGTAAATTTATTTACTTTTTCAGTTCTTTTAATAATGTAAATATCTTTATACCCTTGTGGTAATGCTTTTTCACTTGTCGGTGGAACCCATTGACCAAAGCACTTAGGCCAATCAGGACAACCCATACCACTCCCTGTAATACGAACAAAACTTCCTGCTACTACTACTAAATAAATAAATACCAAGGTAATCCAATTCAAACGAACAAAAGAAATACTATAACTCATCTTTACTTACTTTTAGTTGACTTAGTACCGAACGTACATTTATTAAACCCAATAGAAATAATGAAGAACATATAAAGACCATATAAGTTGCTACTTTTAATAATTCTGATAATGTTGATTTATCTAACAAAAAATAAGCTCCAAAAGCCAATAAAACAAACACACAATACCTGATAATTGTTTTAGGTAAAATTCTAACCGGAAAATACTTGAACGTAAAATACACGTGAAATACGGCTACTAAAAACTGAGTAAAAACGGAAGATATTGCCGTTCCTAAAGCGCCATAAACAGGGGCTAAAATAACATTTAAAATAACATTAAAAATAAGACCCAGAATCGATATACGAATCAATACTTTAAGATTACCATTAGCAGTCAATAATGTTCCTAAAACTAAGATCACTGAAATCGGAACAATACTGCATATTAGCCAATTAAATACTTCAGCCGCCTCTTTAATATTTGCTTGATAAATCATGTTTATTAAGAATTCGGAATAACACACACCCACAGAAACAATAACAAAAGAAAATGCGATTGCAATTCTTACTGAGATAGAAAGCAATGCACTGACTGATTCATTCCGTTTCAGTAGGGCTGAGAACATTGGGAATAAAAGATTCGCGAATAACATAATAAACATATAGCTTGCGTCAATCACACGATATGCTTCAGCATAAATACCCACCTGACGAAGTCCGAAAGGATGCAATCGTTCCAATAATAACACATCGGATTTTGTGTAAGCCATCATGGTTAAAATCAATAAAGCATAAGGAATACTTTTCTTTAAAATAACCCAATTAAAAGAAGATGACCATGACAATTTTGGCTTAGAAACATTAATATAAAGTAAGGTCAACGCAACGCAAGCAGATAATAAATATGAAAATGTTTGAGCTAGTACAAACCATTTTATCTGAAAAGACCCTTCACTGATTGGAAAATAAAAGAGATAGGAAACAAATAAAATCAACAATATACGATCAAAAACAGACAAGAAAATCTCAATTTTAAATGATAATAAACCAGCAAAATAACTCCTTAAATATAGAATAAACCCAATCAAGAACTGATTGAAAACTAAGACTCCAACAAATAAAAATTGACGCTGACTATACCCAAATAAAAACGCAATAAAAAAAGAAGTAATCGTATAAATTAAAAATAAAACGAGTCTTAACGATATCATTTTACCAATATAACGGTGAACTAAATGCGGAAATTGAGCAATGTTTTTAACATTATAATTAGTGGTACCTATATCCAATAATATGTTAAATAAATAAGAAAAGTTTAATAAGGTAAAATAAAAACCATACTCAGATGTACCTACCCTATTTTGAACTTCTGCATCGATAAAAAAAATAGAATAGGGTTTAATGAGTAGATTAAGAACTACCATTACAATCAAATTCTGTAAAAACTTTTTTTGCATTAGATTTGAATGTAAAAACAAATAAGCATCATATAATAGGTAAAGTTAAATTAATTTAAAAAGAAACTTATAAAATCAATTTTTCTTAAACATAAAAAATCAAAATGCGAATAAAAAACCAACAAGCGACTTTGTTGTTTCGCTCTTAATTAAACAATAGTTTGCGTATCTTTGACAAAATTTTAGCAAAAAAACCATGAGTGCAATCGAACTTTCAGAACAAGAAATTCAACGTAGAGATAAATTAGATAAATTACGTGCCTTAGGAATCAATCCGTATCCAGCAGACTTGTACCCTGTAACAGACAGAGCAAGTGCTATTACTGAAAACTTCGAAGACGGAAAAATAGTTTGCATCGCAGGTCGTTTGATGAGTCAACGCATCATGGGAAAAGCTTCTTTTGCTGAATTATTGGACAGTACTGGTCGCGTACAAGTTTACTTCAACCGCGATGAATTGTGTCCGGGAGAAGATAAAACATTATACAACGAGGTTTTTAAAAAATTGTTAGACCTTGGT
The DNA here is from genome assembly GCA_945897755.1 of Chryseobacterium gleum. Lineage (GTDB taxonomy): Bacteria > Bacteroidota > Bacteroidia > Flavobacteriales_D > Crocinitomicaceae > CANHVK01. Next base: position 45,067 of record CAMDGH010000005.1, read on the forward strand.
GACTTCATCGGTGTTAAAGGATATGTTTTCAAAACTCAAGTAGGCGAAATTTCAGTACACGTACAAGAATTTACCTTGTTATCAAAAGCATTGAAACCACTTCCACTTCCAAAAACGGATGCAGAAGGAAATACACACGATGCTTTTACCGATCCTGAATTGCGTTACAGACAACGTTATGTAGATTTAGTGGTTAACCCACACGTAAAAGATACCTTCATCAAGCGTACGAAAGCAATGACTTCGATGCGTAATTTCTTCAACGATAAAGGGTATTTAGAAGTAGAAACTCCGATCTTACAGCCAATTCCTGGTGGAGCTTCTGCACGTCCATTTATGAGTCACCACAATGCATTAGACATTCCATTGTACTTACGTATTGCAAATGAATTATATTTAAAACGTTTGATCGTTGGTGGATTTGATGGTGTGTATGAATTCGCAAAAGATTTCCGTAACGAAGGGATGGACAGAACACACAATCCAGAGTTTACTGTAATGGAAATTTACGTAGCCTACAAAGACTACAATTGGATGATGGATTTCACCGAACAAATGATTGAGAAGGTAGCGTTGGATGTTTGTGGAGATACTGAAATCACTGTGGGAACAAATAAAATATCGTTAAAAGCACCATTCAAACGTATTTCCATGCGTGATTCGATTTTGGAATATACTGGATTTGACATCTACGGAAAAGACGAAGATGCATTACGTACAGCGGCAAAAGGAATGGGTATCGAAGTAACGGAATCCATGGGAAAAGGGAAATTAATCGATGAAATCTTTGGAGAAAAATGTGAAGGAAAGTACATCCAACCAACGTTCATTATAGATTATCCAATTGAAATGTCTCCTTTGTGTAAAAAACACCGCGATAACCCAGAATTAACGGAGCGTTTTGAGTTGATGATCAACGGAAAAGAAGTAGCTAATGCGTATTCCGAGTTAAACGACCCAATCGACCAACGCGAGCGTTTTGAAGAGCAATTACGTTTGTCAGAAAAAGGAGACGACGAGGCGATGTTTATTGATCAAGATTTCTTACGTGCTTTAGAGTATGGTATGCCACCAACATCGGGTATGGGAATTGGTATCGATCGTTTGGTAATGTTATTAACCAACAATTCATCGATTCAAGAAGTATTATTCTTTCCACAAATGCGTCCGGAGAAATTCCAAACAGGACCAGATTTGAAAGCATTCCAATCGCTTGGAGTTCCTGGGACTTGGGCAGAACATATGGCGAAAGCAGGTTTCTCGAGCGTTGACGAATTGTTAGAGGCTAAACCAACAGCAGTTCACCAAAAATTAAACGGTTACAGAAAGAAAAACAAATTAGAAATTCCAGCCTTGTTGATCGAAGAGGTTGAGGCGTGGTATGGGAAATAGTCGATCCGTTTATTGTATTTTAGTTTTGTTTTATATATCCATTTTGATTCTTGGGAATATCAAAAATCCAGGTGTAATTTCCAATAAAATGAGATTCAAAAAACCCTTTTCTTTTATAATACTTTTCTGGGATATAAATATGATTTTTAATCGGTAAACCGCTCACCTTAGTTTGAGCAGCAACACCATCTTGAAGACATGGCGGGTCTGGATTTAGGGATGATAAATTACCCCCATATTGCCATATTTGTTTCCATTCTTTTGAGTTAACATAACCAGACTCTCCATTTTCAGGGGAAATAATATAAAATCCACCAAAATTTATTTTCCCTCTAATCACACTTAATAATCCTTGTGAATACGCATATCCCATACTATGAGACACTATAAAAACAGTATCATTGTCAGATTTATTAGGTAATTCATTCAACATTTGAATTAGATTTCTTCCTGCTATTTTTCCATTTTCAGCTCTAAAATTAAACCCTTCTCTGTTGGGTTTTTTTGCTAATAAATCAATCGTATTTGTTTGTTTTTTTCCAATTAAAAAAGAACTTTTACCCAAGGTATGATAACAAATATGCTTCTTACTGTTTGAACATCTTTTAGGATATATCCCAGATAATGTTGAAAAATTTAGAACACTTTTATGATTAGATGTAGCAACAGAAAAATGACCATCTAAAAAATAGATATCATTTGGATTAATCCTTTTTCTAAATAGCTCATCTATTTGTTTCCAAGGATGCCAATAATTAAAACGATCAAAGCCATAAACTAAGTTATTCGAATTTGGAAATTCAACGCCATTGAGCTTTATGTCAGCAAACATATTCTCAAAATCACCACCCAATGATGTAGGTCTATAACCATTAACAAATAACAAAACCCTTTTTACAGGATCTTTTAATTCTAATTTTGAGGTAAGATCAACACCCATATGATTATAAATCTTACGACCAACCAGAATGCCGTTTTGCTTTTTTAAATCAAGAATCATATAATGACCATGAGCGATTCTGCTCTGCCTATCATTCAATTTTATATTCACCGAACTTCTTTTATAATTTAAAGAGATTAGTTTATTTTTAGTATTGATTATCCCTTCGAAAAACAGAACATTATCAATTCTTTTTTTGAACCACTTTTTTTTAATTTTTATAAATGATTCTGAACAATTCTTTTTATCTGCAATCGAAAAGGAATTTACATTTAGACCAACAGCGTATATCGTTTTAAAGAGATTATAATTATATAATCCACTCACAATTCCATTTTTCAATTCAAAAAAATGATAGCCCTTATTTACGAATGAATAACATAAAAAAGATACGTAAATTGAAATAACAATAAGGACTGTCTTAACAGAAAATTTAATAATCCCTAATGATCCTAAACTAGATTTTATTTTGCGGTAAAACAAATAGAATGATAAAATGATAATTAAAAAAAAGAATATGTGAAGCAGATTAAAACTTTTATAATAAACAGTAAATAGGTCATAGAAAAGGAAATTAGTCACATTTAAATAGTAAGATTCATGGTTTTTTTTAAATGGTCGATAAATTGAATTTAAAAATGAATTATTCTTTAATTTAATATTCCCTTTATCATCTTGCTCCCAAAAATAATAAGCAACAATACCACTATTAGTTCTTACATCTTCATAATTGTCATAAAAATTGAATCGATTATAATGAGACAAAAAAGACTCCCATTCTGTCCGAGTTAGCATTTTTTTTTGAGATTTAGTTACTTTATCGATCACTAAATCTCCCCCTATAATTCCTCTGGTTAGTTCTTTTTTAATTAACGAATAAATAAATGGAGAATTAGAAGCGTTGGCAAAACAAATCATGCCCTTATTGATCATGTACGACTTTAAGTCAGTGTCATTAAAATCTGGAGTAATGAATAAATAATATGACTTTTTTTCTTTATCAGGAAATTGAGAAAAATATTCATCACGAAGTAAAATCATTTGTTTCGTATATCGATCGTTGCCTGAAATTGGATTATCAAAGCTTTCTTTATAGTTAATCAATTTACTTTTAAAATTCGATTTTACGATAAAATTGATTTGAGTATTAAACGTATTATAAAATTGATTTATTTCTCGACTCAATGAATCAATGGACCACTTAAAAATTGCACAAGGGACAATCACAATATTGATCGTAATTTTGGGGAACACTACAATAAGTAAAGATCCAATAACTTGATTTGATTCAGTAATTTTTAAAGAAGTGTTTTGATATAGTTTAGGTATGGTTAATTGAAAAACACTATCATTGATTGTTTTCCATGTTAAATCACATGCGCTATCATTTAAAAAAAAATGAAAGTTTCTTTTTTTAAGAAGTGCTTTTTTTTGTTTTTTTGTTGCAAAGAACACCGCTTTTTTTTCACCATATGAGATACCCACTTTATAAAAATCAGAACTCTTACTTACCTTATTATTCGAATCTATAGCCCAATCTTCCAGTGATAAAGTACTTGTTGAATCTTTTAAAAAAATAAGTGGGGGATATTTTATTCCCTTTTGAGAAAAAGAAAAATAGCTAATAAAAATAAATAAAATGAAGTGTATAATTGAACATGTATTTTTCATATTACAATTTATAAAAAAAAATTAAGTAGATGTTATAATACAAAAGAAAATCCTCGATACTCAAAAGAATATCGAGGATTAAACATACTTCTGAACTGGAAGCGCTCATAAGTGTACCCAGGGCGGGAATCGAACCCGCACTCCAGAGGAACTGGATTTTGAATCCAGCGCGTCTACCAATTCCGCCACCTGGGCATTTAACAGTAAGCAAATATAATTAAAAAAAAGATATTTTGTTAAAATTAAGTGGCAATATATACTAAAGACCGGGTAATAACAAAATAAACTCAGTCCTTCTATTTACGCTATGTAAATCAACAGAACAATCAACACCATCTTTACAATGGTTAAGTAATTGCAATTCACCAAAATTTTTCACAATAAAACGTTTTCGTGAAAGTCCTCTCGAAATTAAATGTTGAATACACGAATTACTTCGGCTTACTGAAAGTTGCATATTAGCATTATGAGAACCTCTAGAATCGGTATGAGAACTGATAATAATCATAACACTTTCATTTTCTTTCAAAAATAAGGCAACCGTATCTAGCTCTTTTTTTCCATTTTCGCTAATCGATACACTGCCAGATTCATAGAGTATATCAGAAATCATAATACTAATCTCTTCACTCGATTTCATTAATTTGATTTTAGAGTTAAATGAAACCGAATCTTTTAAGGTGTTTATTGAAATAATCGCAGGATTGTATCCCTCTTTTAAAGTCATTACTTGAAATTCTTTTCCCCGTTTTAATTTAAATGGAACATTGCCTTTTTGATCCGATTTAGCATTTAAGACATCCCCAGAAACAATATTTTTAAATTCTACCTCCGCTTCAGAAATAGCTTCACCCGTAGCATTGTCTGTTACTTCTAGATTAACAGAAATAAATGAAGGAGTCATTTTATAAATAACATTCACTTTTTCCAAGCTTTTTTTATCTACCGTATTAAAATGTTCTGTTTTATCTTCATAATCTTCACTCTTCAATTGAAAAGAATAATTATCATTTGGTTTTCCATTAAATTGAAATCCATTTTCATCAGCATAAATCGTATCTAAGATAACTCCATTCGAGTTTGTAACGACAATTGACGCTGAATGAATCACTTCTCCAGTAGAGATCGATTGCAAGGTTGCTTGAAGCGGAATAATACTCCGATTGCTTTGAAAAGAGTATATTCTATCTGTAAAATCAGTTCTATTACTAGAAAAATAACCCGTTGTCGAAGATGTATCCATAATCAACGAAAAATCATCCCCAAAACTATTCATAGGATAACCAATATTAGAAACAGATAGTGCTACTTTATTATTTAAAACAGCAGTGTAAATGTCTAAACCACCAAAACCAGGATGACCATTACTCGAAAAATACAATTTCTTATTTCGTTCATAAGGAAACATTTCATCGCCCGGGCTATTGATTAGATTTCCTGCATTTATTGGTTCTCCCCAACCTTGATCGCTTAAAACACTATACCAAATATCGACACCCCCCAATCCCCCTTTTCTGTTTGAACTGAACCATAATAATGATCGATCTTCTGACAAACAAGGATGTGCAACAAAACAATTTTCTTCATTATAATTGAAAGCAACTTCTTTTTTCTGAATTTCATTGTATGTAAAAATTCCAATAGAAGATATCTTTTTTTTCTTACCCGACAAGATGTTTTTAGAATAATACCACACTTTATCAATACTATCATAACATGCAACACCATCATGTTTTTTACCTTTAACCGCTTTAATTTGACTCACCTTTCCTGATAATGAATCAAAAATAAATTGACTTAAATAAGAAGTCCCTTCTTTTCCAAAAGAATTTGTATATCCTTCATCATCCCTTGCAGATGTAAATGCAATCCCTTTTGGATGAAATGTAGGTGAAAAATCACCTACATTAGAATTAAATGAAGCAGGTTTAATAATATACTTTAATGAATCTTTCATCAAACCTTTCCAAAAAGAAGTAGTAAAATACAAATCTAATTCTTCATTTCTTTTGTCTTCCGAATCAATTACGACTTTATGACCATAAATTAAAGCAGCTTTTTTTACATCATTTCTAAATATCAAAAATTTAATATAAAAGTAAGCATCATCAAAAATAAACTGATCAGATTCACTAAGCAAGAAATATATATCATCAACTTTATCGTATTTCCTTAGTTTTAGACCACAATTAATCGCCTTTCTATACACATCAGAATATTCTGTAATAGATAGTCCATTATCAATTAAAACAATGTACTTTTTAAAAGCGTCTTCGTAACGATGTGATTCATAAAAAGATTCTGCTTTTTTCACATCTTTATCTTGGCTAAATACATTTAAAGTAGCCGAAAAAATACTAATAATATATAAAATCCTATTCACCTGAAAAAGTTGATTAAATCCTTAATTAGTCTTATAAATCTTAATTGACTTGCGGAAACCAGCTTGTTGAATCTCTGCTATAAACATACCTGTAGTTAACTCTAATCCAAAAGATATTATTTCATTTGGAGTCAAACCTGTTTTATGTAATAGTAAAGAACCGCTAAGATCATAAACACGAATCTCTACAGGAGCATCACTCGGAGAATCAAATCTGAGATTGAATTCATTCTGACTTGGATTAGGGTATACGACAATTTCGTTTGAAGTGCCTTCTACCGGTATAACTTGTTGTAATGATTTAGTAACAATTACCGTATTGTTTACTGCAAAAATACTCTTATCGCACAATTCTAGTGTTTTTGTTTCATTAAAAATAACTTGAGGATATCTATTCGGTTTCAAAACACTATTATAATTCGATGTTGTAAAAGATAACCCACTCCAATTTCCAACAAATCTGATTTTTTTAGCATCTGAATCTTCATTATAAGAAACCCAAGGATCACTTACTGAAGAACCAACGATTGAAGCTGTTTTTTCAATATAAACCACAACCGAACTAACACCATTATAGTAGAAATTGTTCAAATTAAATGGTACATCCATAAAACACCACGCTAAGTCAGGTAATACAAAATCTAGATTACCTGAAAATACTTTTACAGCGCCTGCAGGAAGTGTCGGTTTATTTGTATTTGGAAATGATAAAGCAGTTCCAGCATGATAAATATAAATATTTACACCTTTGTATATACGATGTTGACTACCGTAATTCATATCTCGATCAACTCTCCAACGTAAACTACTCAAGACATTCACTCCTTTTATAGTCCCTTTATTTGTCATTTCAGACGGTGTATAAATCGCTGCTGACCAACCAGTACCATTAGTGAATGGATTTTGAGCAACTACATATCCAGGAACTGAAAATAAAGATTTAGCATTTGATATATTTACAATTTTGCGAGTTATAGGTGCTGAATTACAATCAATATTACAAACTCCAATACGATCATTTGGATATTGAACTAACATTTTAGCGGCATTAGTTGGTGAAACTGATAAAGTTCTTTTTAATCCATCGGAAGAAGTATGGCAAATAAAGACCATTCCAGAAATATCTGTTGAACGAACATCTATTACACATATTTCAACATTACATTTTGTTTCACATCCAAATTGATTTTTACTTGTACATGTAATTATGTATTTACCTGATGCTGTCGGTTTGAATGTCACTTTTTGAGCTACTAGACTGCTTAAATTTGGACCAGTCCAAGCATAAGTGAAGCTTGATCCGTTTAATGCATTACAAGTTAAATTAATTGTTTGATTCCCAAATCCTAAATAAACAGTATTGAAATCATTATTCAATGGGGGTGTATCAGCGCTTAACTTAATACTGCACGAAGGTATTGATCCTAGTAATGTAAGTTTTGCTAAAGTTGAGCTAACATTTCCTGAATTATCCGTAACAGTTAAAGTAATAGTATGAACACCAATTTGAGAACAATTAAAAGTAGAAGGGGAAACAGTCATCGTTTTAATACCGCAATTATCTGAGCTAGCATTATTAATTGTAGCGGCCAATAAAGTATAAGAACCATTTATAAGAGATGCTGTTATATCCTTCGCTTGTGCTAATGGAGCAATATTGTCTACTATTGTTACGATACATGTTGCAGTAGCTACATTGCCAGATCCATCAGTGACTGTTACCTTAACTGTATTTGCACCAATATTTGAACAATAAAATTGAGTTTTATCTAGCACACATGTTTTAATTCCACAATTGTCAGATGTTCCATTGTCAATGTTCTCAAATGAAATTAATGCAGTACCTGATTGGTTAAGAGGAAGTGAAATATTCTTTAATTTAACAATTGGAGCAATTTTTTCTTGAACTGTTACAATCGCGGTAGCTGTACTTGATATGCCAAAAATATCTGTTGCTTTTAAAATGACAGTGTTGGCTCCTGTATTGCTACAATTAAATGATGATTTATCAAGTGTAAAAGTAAGTGCACCACAAAAATCAGTAGTTGCATTATTTACATCCGCAGGTAAAATTGAAACCGTACTGGCACTATTCAAGAATACTGTTATGTTTTTTGTTTTAACTACTGGAGGATTTTTCACTATGGTAAGTGTAGCTATTGCACTTGAAATATTTCCGCTATTATCAGTCACAGTAAGTGTGACTATTTGTTTACCCACATGAGAGCAATTAAAAGTACTCGGAGAAACTGAAAGCGTTTTAATTCCACAATTATCTGTACTTCCATTGTTAATTTGACTCGCAGTAATTATTAAACTCGTTGTGGATAAAGTTAACGTGATATCTTTAGCGATTGATTTTGGTTTAACAGTATCTATAACTGTAACGACTGAGGTTGCAGAAACTGTGTTTCCAGATGGGTCATAAACAGACAGTTTAACAGTGTTTGCTCCAAAATTAGCGCAGGTAAAATCTGTCTTATCGATTACTTTAGATTTAATTGAACAATTATCGGAAGAACCATTATCAATCATATCAGGGCTAAGTTTTGCGACTCCATTAGCATTTAGCCATAAATTGATGTTTTTAGTTTTGACTACAGGTAAGATCTTATCTACCACAGTAACTAAAGCTTCTTTTGAACTTACATTACCAATTAAGTCAGTTGCAAACAAAGTAACCGTATTTAACCCTAAATTTTCACAAGAAAAGTTTGATTTATTAAGCGTTAAAACAAATGTACCGCATAAGTCTTTAGTTCCATTGTCAACATCTTTTGGAAGGATTGTAATAGTTCCAGAAGAAGATAACTGTACTGAAATGTTTTTAGTCAATACAACCGGAGCTGTTTTGTCTATCACTGTTACTATAGCTAATTGAGAAGCGCTATTACCATATTTATCTTTTCCTGAAAGTACAACTTTGTTTTCACCAATTAAATCACATGTAAATATAGATTTATCAATCGTGTAAATCGGTGAAGGATCACAAATATCATAAGAACCATTATTTATGTCCGCTGGTGTAATTGTTACTGAGCCAGAAACTGGTAATGATATCGATATGTTTTTTACAATAACAACAGGAGGACTTTTATCTTCAATAGTTACGGATGCAGATTCAGATGATTCATTCCCATTTATGTCTACTATTTTTAATAATACCTTATTTATTCCTACTTCTGAGCAATTAAAATCTGTTTTTGATAAAGTCATTGATTTAATACCACAAGCGTCAAACGAATTGTTATCAACCATTGAAGGAGTAATGGAAGCCTTTCCATCAGCACTTAGCTGAATTGATATGTCTTTTGTTTTTACTCCAGATGGTATATTATCTGTTACTCTTACAACTGTTGATATTTTAGATTGATTTCCACTTTGATCAGTAACTGTTAACTCAACTTCTTGATCTCCAACCATACTACAATCAAAAACAGACTTATTGATTGTAAGTGAAACGGGACCACACAAATCGGAAGAACCATTATCAATATCTGTAGCTAACAAAATTGCTTTTCCTGAAGTATTTAAATATAAAGTGAACGGTTTTGCTTTTGCAATTGGTTTAGAAACATCTTTAACAGTAACAATCGCTGTTTTAAATGAAAAGTTATCGTTGTTGTCAAAAACAATAAGTTTTATGGTATTCGCTCCTAACTTAGAGCAATCAAAATCTAACTTATCAATACTGATAGATTGAACTCCACATGCATCTGACGATCCATTATCAATTTGACTAGCAGTAATACTAGCTTTTCCTAAATCGTTCAACTCGATTGTAATGTCTTTAGCTTTTACATCTGGAGCGATTTTATCTTGAACTGTTACCGTTGCAGTTTTAGAAGCAACATTGCCATTTACATCCTCTACTGTCAACGTTACGGTATTTACTCCGATGTTAGCACAGTTGAAAGTAGTTTTGTCTAAGCCAAGTGTTTTAATAGAACAGTTGTCAGAAGAGCCATTGTTGATGTTTGCAGTTGTGATTGTTGCATTACCAGTTGCATCTAATTGAGCAGTGAAGTTTTGTGTTACAACGATTGGAGCAATTTTGTCTTCGATAATAACGGTAACTGATTTAGAAACTTTGTTTCCTTTTGAATCCGTTGCTGTAAAGATGATCGTGTTTTGACCAATGTTCGTACAGTTGAAAGTAGTTTTATCTAATTCAAAAGTCATCGCTGAAGTAGCATCACAGTTGTCTGTTGTTGATTTGTTGATTTGAGCAGCAGTAATAACAGCGTTTCCTGTTGCATCCAATTGTGCTGTGAAGT